>CADCVI010000204.1 GCA_902806105.1 uncultured Rubrobacteraceae bacterium | reverse complement strand
TGGGGAATCCTGCGCAACCGCATAAACACCACGGCCACCTTCCTCGTCCACGCGGGCTACAACTTCTCCCTCGTGATGCTCTCCTACTTCGCTCAGCTATAAGCGGTTCCCGGAGAAGACGGCGTCACTAGTTTCTCCGCTGAGAAGATTGCCCTACTTCTACTTCCTTGCTAAGAGATGGCCCGTGTCCCAAGAAGGCTACTAGAGCTCGTCTCAAGCATGCAGGGTTGAAGATCGATGTCGCAGCCCGGCGCAGGACGCGACCACAGACACGGCTAGCCGGCATTGCTCGTTCACCTCCCCTGCACGTTTCCGTCCTCCCCAAGGCTTCCGGGCCGGGGTGAGGGCAGCCGATACTCTTGCAGGTTTTGGCGGGCGGGGGCGCAGCTATGCTTTTCCGCGGGCCTCCGGGGGGCGAAGCATCACGCTGGCTCGCCAGTCGCGACGAACCAGGTACGGACCACGCCGCCGTAAGGCGTGCGGGGGTAGGTTGTGGCTGAAGAAGTGTTGGGCGTGTAGAGGTTCGTGAGGTGCTGTGGGACGAGGTAGAAGCTGTGGCGGGGTTACGCGGCCAGGGTGGCCGATACGGGTGCGCGGACGACGTCTGGGTCGAGGTTGGTGGCGATCTGAAGGAGGAGCAGGCTGACCTCCAGGTCGAGGCCCTCGGCGATGCTCTCCAGGACGCGGGAGGAGGGGTCCTTCTCGCCCCTCTCGATCTCGGCGAGGTAGGAGATGGAGACGTGGGCGTCCTCGGCGACCTGCCGGAGGGTGAGGCCGCGCTCGTTGCGGGCCGCTCTCAACGTCTCACCGATCGCCGACAGCAGGTCGGTCTTTTTGGGCTGGGGGCGAATCTCGACGGTCTTCATGGCCAAATTCTATACCCAGCCGCCCGATAGCGGCAACCCGCCCGCCAGTTCCTTCACGAGCCGGACCTGCTCCGCGTCGACTTCGGGCGTGTCGTAGGGGGTCTCCATGAGCGCGGGCACCCCCGGCAGCGCCTCGAAAAGCTCCGTCCAGGCCTCCGTGAAGACGTGCCCCTCCCCTATCCTCTTGTGCCCGTCCCGACGGCTCCCGAGCTCGTTTCTCGCGTCGTTCAGGTGCAGGATGGAGATGAGAGCCCCGAGCGCCTCCCGGAGGTCTGCGGCGACCCTTCGCGCCCCCTCGGGCGTGGAGAGGTCGTAACCCGCGACGTACGCGTGAGCCGTATCCACGCAGGCGCCGACCCCCGCCCCGGCCGCGACCCGGCCAAGATCCTCGAACGCCGAGCAGAGCTGCGTTCCCGCCCCGACCGAGTTCTCGATGATCGGCTCCGCAGCGCCCCGCTCGCCGGCCTCGTCCGCCGCGATCTCCCGGGCACGACCGAGACCTTCGATCAGGCGCTCCATCCCCGTCTCCGCGCCGTCGCCGCCGTGGCTCCCCGAGTGGACCACGACGTACCGGGCCCCTATGGCACCCGCCGCCACGAGCTCCGCCGCGAGGACGTCCGCCGAACGCTCCCTGTGCTCCGCGTCCTGCGAGGCGAGGTTGATGAGGTACTTGGCGTGGACGACCACCGGGGAGATCCCGGCTTCCCGCGCACCCTCGATAAACTCCTCCGCGTCCGGACGGGGCTGCGGAAGGGCCCATCCCTGAGGATTCGAGACGAAGACCTGCACCGTTTCCAGCGCCTGCTCCCGGGCGAGGCGCAGCGTGTTCTTCACGAGCCCACCCGAGGTCGGCAGGTGCCTCCCTACCCTTGTCGTGCGCGTGGCGGCGTCTCTAGCTGTCCCGGACATGCGTAGGATTCTAGCGCGCGTTGTCCTCGCGTGGCGGGGGATATAATCGGGATCAGGTTTCGATCACGGAGGGAGCGGTTCTATGGCCGTCGAAGGCAAGGTTGCGAAGATCATGGGCAAGGGCGAGATCGTCATCAACCGCGGGCGCCAGCACGGCGTGCGCGCCGGGATGGTGTTCGAGGTGTTCTCCCCCGAGGGTGAGGAGGTCTGGGACCCGGATACCGGCGAGACGCTCGGCACGGTGGAGGACGTGAAGGCGAAGGCCGAGGTGACGGAGGTCAAGGAGAAGCTGGCGGTCGCGCGCCTCTCCGACGTGGACTCCCCGTTCGGGGCCGCGGGCGCTGCGGGCCTCGGGGAGATGCAGGAGAACCTCCAGCGCATCTTCGGCCAGATGTTCGGCGACAACGTCCAGGTGCAGGGCTTCGGCATGAACCCGAAAGACGAGGGGGCCGAGGACCTGGAGAACATGTTCGGGGGCCCCTTGCAGGACCTCAGCAAGATCCAGGTCGGCGACGCGATACGCGAGATAAGGAACCGCTAGAACGATCCTCTTCTCGTCCTCGTGGCCTACTCGCGCCTTATAGTAACCCTCAGCCTGATCGCCGCCTGCGTCGTGGTCTACGTCGGTCTGGCCGGCTCCGGCTCGTCCGCCGGCGGCTCCCTCTGCCGGCCGGGGGGCGGCACTATCCTCGGCTCCCTCATCCCGGTGTGCGTGGCGGAGGGCCAGCCGTGGCGCCTGGTTACGAGCATCTTCCTGCACTCGGGCGGCACCCATCTGCTCCTGAACATGGTCTCGCTCTACTTTCTCGGCTCCCTCACCGAGGCTTCTTTCGGGCGGGGCCGTTTCCTGGCGCTGTACGGCTTGAGCGGCATCGCGGGGGGCCTGGCCTACCTCTACTGGAGCGTCTTCACGGGGGCCATCGCCCAGCCGGCCGTCGGGGCTTCCGGCGCCATCTTCGGCCTGCTCGGGGGCGTCTTCGGCTACGCTATCAGGCGCGGCACCTTCTCCGCCCGCGACCCCGTAATCGGGCAGCTCCTCCTCCTGACCGGCATAAACCTGTTTCTGGGCTTCACGATCCCGAACGTCTCCAACGCCGCCCACCTCGGCGGCCTCGCGGGAGGCCTCGTCTACGGTTTCCTGCTCGCCCCGACTGTCTTCTCGGAGAAAAAGTTCGCCGCCGTCACCCCTGCCGCCATCACGCTCGGCGTGGAGGCGCTTCTCCTCGTGGGCTGGTACCTCTACTTCGCCTGATCCCCCTCCGGAAAGACCGAGCCCGCGCGGGAGAAGCCGCCCAAGGCGAGGGCGACGAAGAAGAGCACGGTGGCGACGAGGATGATGGCCGCCCCGGAGGCGAGATCCAGGTAGTAGGAGAGGTAGATTCCCAGCACGGCGGAGAATCCGCCGAGGGTGCTGCTGAGGAGCATCATGCGGTGGAACCTTCGTGTCAGGAGGGAGGCCGTAGCGGCGGGGGTTACCAGCAGCGCGACGACGAGCACGATCCCAACGGCCTGTATCGCGGTAACGATGGTTATACCGAGCAGGGCGAGCAAGAGGTACTCCAGCGACCGGGCCGGTAGACCCGAAGCAGCTGCCACCGCGGGATCGAACGCAACAAAAAGGAGCTGACGGTAGAAGACGGCTACGAGCGCCAGCACGAGCAGCCCGAAGGCGGCCATCGTCCACAGGTCGGAATCCGTTATGGAGAGCACGTCCCCGAAGAGGTAGCCGAACAGGTCGGTGGTGTACTCGTCCACGCGGGAGATGATCAGGATGCCGAACGCGAACGTCCCGCTGAAGAGCACGCCGATCGCCGTATCCGAGCTTACCCTTCCCCTCTCGGTGACCGCGCCGATCCCGAGCGCCGTCGCAAGCGCGAAGACGAAAGCGCCAACGTACACGTTCAGCCCGAGCACGAACGCGAGCGCCACCCCTCCAAAGCTCGCGTGGGCGAGAGCATCCCCGATGAAAGCGAGCTTCTTGAGCACCACGAAGCTCCCAAGGACCCCGCACACGACGGCCACGAGCACCGAGGCCATGATGCCACGCTGCACGAAGCCGAACTGCAACGGCTCCAGGAGGTACTCAACCACGGCTCTTACCCTCCACGTCCTCCACGGCGACGGTCCGGTCGCCGAGCTTGAGGATCATCAGGTGGCTCTCGTAGGTCTCGTTCAGAAGCTCCGGGGTAAAGACCTCGCCTGGCGGCCCGGCGGCCACGATCCTGCGGTTCAGGAGCACTGCCTGGTCGAAGCGCTCCGCGACGCACGAGAGGTCGTGCGTCGTCACAACCACGGTCTTCCCCTCGCCCTGCAGCCTGCGCAACAGGTCGAAGATCTCGTGCTGCGACGGCGCGTCCACCCCGGAGACGGGCTCGTCGAGGAGCAGCACCTCAGCCTCCCCCGCGAGCGCCCGAGCCAAAAAGACGCGCTGCTGCTGCCCGCCTGAAAGCTCCCCGATGGGCCTCCTGACGAGGCCGCCCATCCCCACGGTCGACAGGGCTTCCTGCACGATCTTCTTGTCCGCGGCCCCCGGCCGCCTGAGGAGCCGCATCTTCGGCACCCGTCCCATCATCACCACGTCGTAGGCGCTGACCGGGAACGACCAGTCCACGTCCTCGCGCTGGGGCACGTACCCCACCGCCCTGCGAGACCTGCGGTCCAGCGGGCGGCCCAGCAGCGTGATCTCACCCGAAGACGCCCTGACCAGCCCGAGCACCGTCTTCAACAGGGTGCTCTTCCCTCCCCCGTTCGGCCCGACGATCCCGACCATCGCGCCCCGGGGGACCGAGAGGTCCGTACCCTTCAGCACCGTACGGTGGCCGTACGCCACCGTCAGGTCCCGAATCTCTATTGCGGTCTCGCCCACTAACCCAAAGCCTCCGCTACCCTGTCCGCGTTCGTCCTCATCATCTGCGTGTAGCTGCTCCCATCCTCATCCTCCACCAGCGTGTCGGTGTACAGCTCGTACACGGACACGCCAGCCTCCCGTGCCACGGTATCCGCGAGCGCGGCGTTAAACTGCGGCTCGGTGAACACCGCCGGCACCCCTTCTCTTTCTATGGTCCGCGTCACCTCTGCGACCGCGCGGCTGCTCGGCTCCGCATCCGGGTTCTCGAGGACGACGCCGACCATCTCGAACCCGTACGCCTCCGCGAAGTACGGGAACGCGTCGTGGAAGGTAACTAGCTTCCGCCGTTCCTCCGGTATACCACTTACCTGCTCCCTCACGTAGGCGTCGAGCTCATCGAGCTCCGCCAGGTACTCCTCGGCGTTGGCCTCGTAAGCATCGGCACCCTCCGGGTCCGCCTCGACGAGCGCATCGCGTATCTTCTCCACGTACTGCTCCGCATACGACACGTCGAGCCACAGATGAGGATTACCTCCGGCATGCTCGTGGCCGTGCTCCGCACCGGGCTCCTCCCCGCCCGCTCCTTCCTCTTCTTCGTGCCCGCCTTCCTCGAGGGTCTGGAGACCCTCTGAGAGCTCGACGACCCTCTGCTCCTCGCCGCCCGCGCTCTCGATGAGATCCTCGACCCAGGCGTCGAGGCCGAGACCATTCTGGAAGACGACCCGCGCCTGGGAGACCCTGCCGGCATCCCGCGGGCTCGGCTGGAAGGTCTCCGGAGACCCTCCGACCGGCACGATGCTGAACGCCTCCACCCTCTCCCCGCCGACTCGTCCCGCAAGGTCGCTTATGACGGAGGTCGTCGCCGCTACGCGCAACTTCTCCTCGCCGCCCTGACCAGCACCGCCCCCGCACCCGGCGGCTACGGCCGCCACCAGGCCCAGCGCCAGCGCGTATACAACTCGCCTCATCGCACGCCCCCCTCCACCACGGCGTCCGGCATGATCCGCGTAGCAATGACCATCCCAGGACTGCCGCAAGCGTGGTAGGCTCCGGCCCCGCGGCTGTACTGGATCAGGCTCCGATCCCGCTCCGTCAACCCCTCGCCGCGCTCCCTTCTGCGGAAGGCGGCCTCGATCCGCTCCTCCATCTCCTTCTCTCTCGATTCGCTTCTCATTGGGCCAGCTCCTAAATGAAAATCTTTTTCATCGATGGGCAAATCTTCAGTTACCTGCAGGACACGCACCGCCCGTAAACTTCCACGCTGTGAGAACGGACCTCGAAGTCACGATCGCGGGCAGGGAGGCGTGAGGGGTCGAGGGGGCACTCATCGAACTCCGAGATATCCCCGCACGACTCGCAGATCATGTGATGGTGGTGGTCCTGGGCGATCTCGTATCGCGCCCCGTCGCCGAGATCCAAGCGCCTTATCAGGCCCAGAGACCCCAGCAGATCTAGCGTGCGATACACCGTCACCATCCCGACACCGGGGCACCGTGCCCTTATGCCCTCCAGGCTCTGGTGCTGCTCGGCCGCCAGCGCCTTCAGCACCGCCACCCGCTGAGGCGTCACCTTGTAACCGCGGCCCCGCATCTTCCCGACCACGCTCTCCAAACCCAACCCAGACGCTCCTCTAGCCCGTAACTGAAAAACTTTTTCGTTTACAGGCTATCAGGGGAGGCGCAGGAGGGCAACCTGTAGCTTGGGGTTCTTTGGTCAGGAAGCTGGGCGTTTCGGCAGGGAAACGTAGATGTAGGCGTTCTCGTATTTGGCGAGGCCCAGGCGCCTGGCTACCGCGGGGGTAAGGTCGATACCGGCGGGGTTGAGTACTTCGCGGCCGAACTCGTCCTTGCCCCCGTTGTAGTTGTTGAAGAAGGCGGCCGTCGCCTCGGGCTTCCCGCGGGGGAGGTTTTTCCACATCGTGCGCTTCGCCACCGGATCCCACCAGTTGTCGTAGGTGTTCCAGGGGCCGACCTCCTTGATCGGGGCGCTGACCGAACGGGTGCCGAGCTTGAGCGTCGACCTGTAGCCGCCGGCGAACTTGAGCTTACGGTGGGGCATGGCGATCTCGAAGGTCGTGTAGCCGATGTACTAAGTTGCGAAGATCCGGTACGTCCCCGGAGGGCGGGTAGCTCTGGTGCTCTTTTCGGCGGCCACGGGGCTTGCGTCGTCCTCTCGTACCTCGTCCTGCCACTGCTCCTCGACCCAGGCATCGAGGTCGCTGGTCCTGTTTTGGGGCAGCAGCCCCTCGACCGACCTCTTCGTGCCGCCGACGACGCGGCGTACCTTCTCGGAGTAGCCGGAGGTGGAGATCCTCTCCCGCTTCCGCTCCAGCGAGAGGCCGCGGCTCCGCTCCAGGACCTTCTCGCTCTCGGCGTACACCCCGGCGAGGGTTCTGTTCTCCTGCCGCGTCCTGGCGAGGACCTTCTCGACTTCGGCGTCGCTCAGGCCGAACTCCCTGCGAAACTCCTCGACGTTCTCAGGCTCCGAAAGCAGGTAGGAGAGCACGGGCTTGTCAGGGTCTTTGTAGACGGAAGTATCCCTGCCCGTCGCGTCCTGCGCGTTGGATCTGGCGCTCAGGACCACGACACCGGCCAGGATCACGGCGAGGAGTAGGACCAGCGCCCTCAAGACGTGCGCCCTCCTATCCCCGCCCGGGACATCGGCGTGCACGCCCGGCCCTCTCGAAAAGTACCTCATGGAGCCCCCTCCAGTATGGAACGTCCCCGCTGTGCGCGAGAACGAGAATGGTCTAGCAGGCTAACAACGTCCTCCGGAGTCAACGGGCGCGTGAGCACGCCCGTTGACTCTTTTAGCCCGCGGAGGGCCTCTTCCTGCCGGTGTTCGCGTGGCGGAGGAGGAAGATCAGGCCGAAGGTCAGGGCGAGGACCGAGGCGACGAAGAGGTTGCCGCGGAAGTCTCCGAGGAGGAAGGCCGGGTCGATGCGCAGGGACTCCACGAAGAAGCGTCCGACGGAGTAGAAGCTCACGTAGAGAAGGAAGATGTCGCCGTTCTTCAGGCGCGAGGCGAAGCGGCGCGCTATGTAGAGCAGGACGAAGAAGACCAGCACGTTCCAGATCGACTCGTAGAGAAACGTGGGGTGGAAGGACGCGGCGTCCGCGAAGCCTTGCGGCCTGTTCTCGGGGGCGATGCGGATGGCCCAGGGCAGATCCGAGGGGCGGCCGAAAAGCTCCTGGTTGAAGTAGTTCCCCCACCGGCCGATGGCCTGGGCCAGGATCAGGCCGGGCGCTATGGCGTCGGCGAACATAAGCGGGCTAATGCCCCGGATCCGGGCGAAGATCAGGACGCCCAGGAAGCCCCCCACAACGCCGCCGTAGATCCCGAGGCCCCCGTTCCAGACCTCGAAGACGCCGGGGAACGGGTCTCCGGCGTAGAGGTCATAGTCCGTCAGGACGTGGTAGGCGCGCGCCCCTATGAACCCGAGGGGGATGATGAAGAACAGCGCGTCCAGCGCGAGGGCGCCGTCGTGGCCCTTGCGCTGGAGCTCGCGGGACGTGATGAAGGTCGCAGCGGCTATCCCGAGGGCGATGCACAGGCCGTACCAGCGCATGGCGAAGGGTCCGGCCTCGAAGATGATCGGGGACGACGGGCTCGGCAGGGAAAGTGCTAGAAAGGCGTGCAGCAACGGGTCTCCTTGGCTCACTGGCCTTCGGGGTTAATAAGGGATCGGTGGATAAGCCGGCTCGGCATACACCGGCGGGGCGTAGCCCGGTGTCGTCGCGGCCGGGGACAGGACGTTGCCGCCGGCGGTGTCCGGTGCCAGGGATTCCCCGAGGCCGGGGCCCGAGGGCGAGGCGTCTACGCTGGACCCGGCCGCCGGCTGCTCGGGGGACGGTGCAGCGGTAGCAGCGGCGGTGGGCCGTGGATCCTCCGGCGACTGCTCGACGTCGTAGTACGCCTCGATGATGTGGCGGGCGGCAGGTGCCGTGGTGACCTCGCTGCCCTGCTCGAAGGCGCCGCCCCCCTCGACCATCGTGAGGACCACGAGGGGCCGCTCCTGGTTTTCGGCCCACCCGGCGAACCAGTTGACGAACTTCCCGCCCGTCATCTCGCCCGTGCCCGTCTTGCCGATTATCGGCAGCTTGGAGCCCTTGAAGGCGTTCTCGGCGGTCCCCTTCTTGGCCGTGACCATCCTCATGCCTTCTATCGTGTTCTGGAGGGATTGCGGGTCGACGCCCTCCAGCTTCCCGGCCGGTTCGGGGGCGATGTCCTCGACCACCTCGCCGTTCTGGTCCCGGATCTCGCGCCCGACGTGCGGGGTGACGAGGGTACCGCCGTTGTGGATCGCGGCGTAGCCCCGGACAAGCTGCACCGGGGTGACCAGGAGATCGCCCTGCCCTATGGAGAGGTTGACCCACCGGCCGACGGTCCAAAGCTTGTCGTCGGGGGTGCCCCCGGCCTCCTCCTGCCACTGGCTCGTGGGGATGCGACCGGCCGCCTCGCCCGGGAGATCGGTGCCCGTCGGGGCGCCGAAGCCGAACCTCTCGTAGAACTTCGGGAGCCAGTTCTCGTCGTTGGTGCTGTTCCAGATCCAGTCGGCCACCTGGTAGAAGAACTTGTTGTTCGAGTCGCCGAGGGCCTGGGCGAAGTTCTGGGTCCCGTGGGGACCGAGGACGTCGTACTTCGGGCTGTTCTCGCGCCAGCCCTGCCAGCAGCCGCCGATGGAGCCCCGCGGCCGCCAGCACTCGCCCGTGTCGGTCACCGTCGTCGCCGCGTCTATCACGCCGAAGGCCAGGCCCGCCATCCCGGTGAAGACCTTGAAGGTCGAGGCGGCCGGGTAGGCGCCCGCTATCGCGCGGTTGGCGAACGGGGCGTTGGCGTACTCGGAGTTCAGGAAATCGAATTGCTCGATCTCCTCGGCCCCCGTGATACCGCCGACGAAAAGCTGCGGGTCAAAGTTCGGGCGGCTCGCCATCGCGAGGATCTCGCCGTTTCTCGGGTCCATGGCGACGACGGCCCCGCCGGAGCCTTCGTAGCCGTTCTCCTGAGCGCGGGCGATGGCGGCGTCGAGCTCGTCCTCCGCGGTCTGCTGTAGCTCCATGTCCACGGTGAGCGAGACGTCCTTGCCCGCGACGGGATCGGTGATGCGGGCGGGCTCTCCCTGCTCGGGAATCTCCTCGTCGCGACCGTCGAAGCGCCGGCCATCGGCCGTGCGAACCTCTACCTCGCGCCCGAGAGCGTCGACGTTGTATTCCTTTTTCCCGGGCTTACCGTGCAGGACTTCCTCGTACGCGAGCTCCACCCCGCCCTTGCCGACGACTGCGTCGTTTGGGAGCCCGTCGTAGATGCCGCCCGCCCCCAGCTCCTCGGTCGTCACGGCACCGGTGTAGCCCAGTATGTGCGAGGCGAGGGAGCTCTCGGGGTAGTTGCGCACGTAGTCGTCGTTCACCACGAGGCCCTCGAACTCCTCCGTCCGCTCGCTGACGTACATGACGTCCTCGCGGCTCGCGTTCTCCTTGACGAGCATCGGGCTGTACTGGTTGCCGTACTCGAAGGCCGCGTCGTACTGGGCGAGGACTGCCTCCTCATCCGCCTCCAGGATGCCCGCCAGCTCCTCGACCTTCTCGCGGGGGATGGCGTTCGGGACGATGGTGACGTTGAGGCCGGGGACGTTGTTCGCGAGGACCTCGCCGTTGCGGTCGTAGATCACGCCGCGCTGCGCCGGGATCTTGACCTCGCGCGTGGTGGTGTTCTGAGCGAAGCTGGAGTGCTCCTGCCCGGTGATGACCTGCAGATACCAGAGCCTGAAGCCCAGGGTTATGAAGACGGCCGCGACGATCATCGCGAGCGCGACGACGCGGACCTGCATCCTGGCTTTGGTGATCGAAGGCTCGGGCTCCTTCCTCCTGGAAGGCCCATTCTTCCCGGGGCGCTTCACGCGCCCTACATCGACCGGCGGTCTCGTCCGCAGCAACTCTTCCTATCCCCCCCCACAACGATTACGTTTTGGCGTTACACCCGTAGCGGCCACGACAGCGCTACCCCTAAGCGACCTTCTCGGCCTGCACGATGAGGCGCTGCGAGTAGTCCGGCAGCGTGCAGGTCTGGAGCGTGAGCACGTCCTTGCCGGGCACGGGCCTGGTGACCTCGAGGTCCGTCGGCTCGACGACTACCTCCTTGAAGACCCTGTACGTGTACTCCTCGCCGTTGGCGTCCGTAACCGTGATCTCGTCCCCGTTCTCCAGGACGTCGAGGTCCCAGAACGCGAGAAACGAGTCCGTGTTCGGGTAGCCGAGACGGTGCCCGGCTATGTACACGTTGGCCCCTTCCTCCCATGGGAAGCCCGTCCCTTGCAGGTGGATGCCGAGGTTGTCCTTGAGCTTGGCCTCGTCGTCCCCCTTCGCGTTCGGCACGGCGGCCCCTTCGACCTCCATCTCCGGGATGGTGACGGTGAGCGTCTTGTCCTCGGGCCCCTCGGGGGCCTTGGCGGGTCCGGATGGCTCTTCGAGGACCGGCACGTTAAAGTCCCTGGCCTCATCGCTCTCCTGGTCGCCCGCACCAACCCTGCCGATAAGGTCGGTGCCGAGAAAGAAGCTCGCGATCAGGGCGATGCCCGCACCAACGAGGACGAGGCTCAACAAGCTCAAGATCGTGCTCTTGATACGCATCCTCCCTCCGAAACGGCCACCCTGCACGACACCTCACGAACGCAACCCATTGTATCCGAAAAAAATCCGCCCACTAGAACCTCTACGTTCGTGCGCTAGCGCTGGACGACGAAGAGCTTGCGGACTGCCGCCTCACCGCCACGGGCGCCCGTGATCTCCACGGTGTAGTTGCCGGGGGGGATGGGCTCGCCGGAGCGAGCCTGGAGGGCGAACTTCACGACCCCGGAGGCCCCTCCGTCTTCGCCCCTGGAGCTCAACTGGTCCTCCTGCTCGTCGACCGCCTCGATCCCATCCTCCCGCCCGAAGAGCATCGACAGCGCCGAACGGCTCCCGGAGCGCTGAACCCTCGCCCGCAGGTCCTCCCCGGTCGGAAGGTCCTCGACGCTCAGGTACACGTAGACCGTCTCGGGCCGCTCGCCGAAGTAGTTGACGTCCGGCGGCGGATACAGCCTGTTCTCGGCGCTGACCGAGACGTCGCGGATGCTGGGCGAGGAGATCTCCTCCCCTGGCGTGAAGTCCTCTGCCCTCAGGAAAGACTCGACCCCGAGCCCGAGCGCCACGAGCGCCGCCGCGACGAGGACGAAAAGGGGCCACCGCCTCCCCGCCCCTCTGGTCTTGGTGTTCGGTAACGCGGTCACGCCGCCTCGCCGAACGGGTCGCGCCCGAGCATCCTGGAACGCCGCCACAGGAGCAGCGTCGCGCCGTTGTGCAGGACGTGGGCGACCACGGGGGCGAGGATACCGCCCGTCCAGGCGTAGAGGCCGCCGAAAAGGAAACCCGCCCCGACGGCCCAGGCCGTCCACAAGAGGTAACGCCTGTCGGGGCCCAGGTGCAGGGCGCCGAAGAGGAGCGACGCGGCGACGAGGCCGATCTCCGGCTGCAAAGCCCCCCTGAAGAGCGCCTCCTCCCCCACCCCGGAGAGGACCGCGAGGAGGACGAGGTCGCGGACGCGCATCCCGTCCAGAAGCAACGGGGCGGCTTCCCCGGCGAGCTTGCGGAAGACCGGGAAAGCCCCGTAGGCGAGAAGGCCGAGCAGCACCGTCCCGAGGGCCGTCGCAGCGCCGAGAGAGAGGGAGAACACCAGCGGGCCGCCGGGGTCGAAGACGTTGCGGCCGGAGAGGACGCCGATCACGCCCGCGACGAGGATGAAGGCGGCGTAGAACAGGGCGGCTGTGAGCGGTAGACGGGACCCCATCAAGGGGTTTCGGGGCGGTCTGCACAGGCCATCATAGTCCGCTATTGTACCGGAGGTGCGGGGAGATCAAGCCCCGAAGAGCGGGACCGTACTACCCGGAGGTAGAAGGGGAGCGTAGTGATCGACGAGTCAATCTTCAAGGCCTACGACATCCGGGGGTTCTACCCCGACGCCCTGAACGAGGACGTGGCGCGGGACATCGGACGGGCCTACGTGTACCACCTCGGGCTCGGCGGCTCGCGCGTCGTGGTGGGCCGCGACATGCGCCTCTCCGGCGAGGCCCTGAGGGACGCGTTCGTCCAGGGCGTCACGGAAGCGGGCGCGGACGTCCTCGACCTCGGGCTCGTCTCGACGGATGCCCTGTACTTCGCGGTAGGCCACCTCGAGGAGCACGGCGGCGCGATGATCACGGCCTCGCACAACCCCAAGGACTACAACGGCTTCAAGCTGTGCCGGGAACAGGCCATCGCCCTCTCCGGCGACGAGGGGATAAAGCAGATCCGGGACCTCATAACCCATGGCAAGCTCCCGGGGCCGGCCGAGTACGCGGGCTCCGTCGAAGAGGGCGACATCGCGGACGAGTACGCCGTGCACTGCCGCCGCTTTATAAACACGGACGGCCTGCGGCCCCTGAAGATCGTGGTGGACGCCGGGAACGGGATGGCCGGGAAGATGCTCCCGCCGATCTTCGACGGTCTCCCCTTCGAGTACGTCCCCATGTACTTCGAGCTCGACGGCTCGTTCCCGAACCACCCCCCGAACCCGATAGAGCCCGAGAACATGGAGGAGTTGCAAGCCCGCGTCGTCGAGGAGGGCGCCGACTTCGGGGCCGCCTTCGACGGCGACGCCGACAGGGTCTTTATAGTCGACGAGAAGGGGAACACGATCGGGGGCGACATCCTCGCCGCCCTGGTCGCCAAGAGCGTCCTGGAGAAGGAGCCGGGGGCGGCGATCGTCCACAGCGCCGTCTGCTCCAAGGCCCTCCCCGAGCTCGTGCGCCGCGAGGGAGGAAGGCCCATCCGCACGAAGGCAGGGCACTCCATCATCAAGCCGCAGATGCGCTCCAACGACGCGGCGTTCGGCGGCGAGCACTCCGGGCACTTCTACTTCCGGGACAACTACTTCGCCGACTCCGGCATCATCGCCATGCTGACCGCCGCCGAGCTCGTCGCCCGCCAGGACGGTCCGCTCTCCGAGCTGATCTCCCCCATAGACCCGTACGTCCGCTCCGGGGAAATCAACTCCGAGGTAGGGGACCAGGAGACGGCCCTCCAAAAGGTCGAGGAGCGCTACGGGAGCCGGGACGGCGTCGAGGTGGACCACCTCGACGGGCTGACCGTGGATCTGGGCGACTCGTGGTTCAACGTGAGGCCCTCGAACACCGAGCCCCTGCTCCGCCTGAACGTCGAGGCGAAGGACAGGGAGACGATGGAACGCGAGCGGGACGCGCTGCTGGAGATGATCAGGGGCTAGCCGGCACCCACGCGCGGAGGGGGCCGGTCGGACGCATCCGACCGGCCCCCTCCTGCTTTCGTCCGATCGCTCCTACGAGGAGACCGTCATCAGGTTGCGCACCTCCCGGATGCCGGGGGTGTCGGCGGCGATCTCGCTGACCGCCTCCTTCGCGCCCTGCGTGGGGGCCACGCCCCTTATGTCGGCCACGTCGTCGTTCACCTCGACGTTGAGGTGCTGCAGGCCGAGGGTGCGCGGGTCCTCCCCGATCCTTGTCCGGATGCGGTTCTCGCGCTCCTCGTACTGAACCGGCACGTCGCCCCTCTCGGGGTTGTGGCTCCGCCCGATCAGCGGCCCGCTCGACGGATCGGAGTACTCGCGCTCGGACCCGGTGCGGTTCGTGTCCTCGGGCTTCTGGTACTGCTGGGCCGTTCCGGAGCCGGTCGGGGTGCCGGAGCCCCAGGTCTCCCCGCGCCGCCCGGCGGGGCTGTCGGCATCCGGGCTGTGCTGGCCGGTACCCTGGCTGAACGAGGCGTCGTCGCCGCCGGCTCGGGCCACGAGGGCGCCGATGGCGAAGCCTCCGAGGGCGAAGAGCCCGTACTTGAGGAGGCGCGAGCCCGCGGGCTCGGAGGAACTGAGCGCCTGCTTCGCGAGCTTGGCCTGCGCCTTGCCGGTCTTCGCGGCGGCCTTGCCCGCAGCCTTGCCGGCCTTGGCAGTCGCCTTTCTGCCGGTGCTGGTCCCCAGCAACGTCCCTGCTGCTTTCGCCTTCGCCACGATGGTCCTCCAGATCTTGGCCAACAAACGTCGGACCCTGATACCCCCAACTACCGCTACGAAAACAGACGGTGGCCCGTCTCCGGTTTCCCGCCCGCTAACACCAGCTTGTTCTCCACGCCCCTCACCCCGGGCACCCTGAGCACGGCCTCCTCGAAGATTCGGCTCTCCTCGGCCCCGGGGACGCTACCGTGCAGGCTAACGATGAGCTTGCAAGAGCTGACGTTCGGACGGGGCAGCCCGCGCGTCGCCGGGTCACGGCCCAGAGCCCCGCGAACGATCTGGATCAGGTGCGCGTCGTTCGGAACGGCGGGGCGGGCCACCCTAGACCCCGTTCGGGGGGACTCCCCCGCCGGGGCGTAGCTTGGGGACGAGGGTTAGCTTGCGGTAGCGCATCCGGCGCTCGTTGAGGGGCTCCTCGAACTCGGCCTCTCGGGCGAACTCGACGCGGCCCGTCGCCGCCGCCTCGACGAGGGCGGAGAGGTCCTCCTTCTCGGTCGGCGAGAGACCGATGGCGTCGAGGTCGCGCTTGTTCTCGCGCTCGAAAAGCCTCACGCGCCGGGCGAGGGAGACGAAGATGCTGCACGGCTCGGGGCAGGGTATCTCACCCTCCCCCCGCTCCGCCTCAAGGGGCACGTTCTCGTCCACGTCCCACAAGGTCTTCTTGAGGCAGACCGCGTCTTCGCAGCAGGCCTTGGCCGTGTTCTGAACGCCCTCGTCGGAGAGGCGCTGCACCCGCTTGTAGATACCGGACTGCCGCGCGGCGTTCTCGCGGTAGCTCGTGACCTCCAGCTCGCCCCGTCGGTACAGGTACCAGTGGACGACGCCGGAGGGATACAGATAGTTCATGGCGACGTAGAGGCCCCGGTCGTCCTTCACGCTCAGCACCCAGCCCCGCTTTAGGTTCGGGGAGCTCTTTAGCGGTCGGTACTCGCCCGCCTCCGTGCGCTTGGAGATCTCGCGTGCCGCGCGCGGATCGTAGTGGGCGTCGAGGCCGCCGTACGGCCTCCCGGCATCCGCAGCGTGGCGCAACTCGTAGCCCTGTGGCAGCGCGCGGACGATCACCTGGGCGAAGGACCGTCCTTCGGGGGCCTCGCCTACCCAGGCTACGAAGGCGGCGCGGGCCTGGGCGGCCGTGTTGCGGGGCGGCGTCCCTTCGGAACGATCAGGAGACGTCGCGCGCAAGCTCTGCCTCCAGACTTTCCGATTCCCTGGCGCGGGAGACTATGAGGTCGGCGACGGAGGGGTGCGTCCCGACCGGCGCGCCGTAGAAGATCGTCCTGTCCGGGCGCACGGTCACCCCGCCGGTGAGCCCGAGGTCCTCGGGGATGGTCTCCCTCGTGTGCCAGCCCTCGGCTATAAAGACCGGGATCAGGATGACGTTCTCGGCCTCCACCCCCTCCACTACCTCCGCTATGGGCGGGCTCTGGTCCAGAAACCCGACCTCGACGAGGTCGTAGACGCCGCGCTCCCTTATCCTCTCGGCGTTGAGGTAGACGACCCCGCCGGAGCTCTTGTTCAGGTCGGTGCCGTGGCCGAGCAGGACGAGCGCCGTCCGGCCGGGCCTGAGCTCCTTGCCCTCCATCAGGTCGTCCACCCGCTCCAGGATCACGTCCGGCATGCCCTCAAAGGTACCCAGAGGTCCGGCGTAGCGGATGGTCCGGCCGTCCCGGTGCGTCACGGGGCCGTCGAGGCCGAGCTCGCGCGGGATCACCTGCTGCGTGAAGTACCCCTCCGAGATGAAGGCCGGCACCACGCAGATCTCCTCCGACTCCACGAGGTCGAGGACGTGGCGCATGGAGGGCTCTTCCTTCCAGAAGCACTCCACCACCTCGTCGAACTCCCCGGCGTAGCGGTCCCGGACGAGCGCGGCGTGCTCGTAGACCGGCAGGCTGGAGTCCTCGTTCAGGTGAGAACCGTGCCCGACGATGATAAGTGCCTTCATGTACCCTCGTGCCTCCACAACTCGCGTGCTCGACCGTTCACGGATTCTATCCGCAATATGTTCGTGGAAGGCGAAAGGCCTCACTCGCGGGGACCTCGGGACGAACCTGAGAAAAAACGAGGGTCCCCACAGCTACCTCTGCGACGCGGGTCGAACGCGTCCGTTGAGGTACCCGGGGCCGTACTCCATGCCGCACAGGAACGCGGCGGCGGTGATCCTGGCCTCGGTCGCCGAGGGCTTGAGCCGCGCGTCCTGCCTGAGGATGCCGTCGAGGTTCGCGATGGATTGGAGCCCCCGCCGCGAGCCCGTGCCCCCCGCCTTGACCACGCCACCTGCCATGCGCGAGACGTCCTCGGCCTCCCTGCGCCCGGCCCGGCGCTCCACGTCCGCGTCGGGGACCTCGGCGAGCACGTCGAGGTAGGCCTGGACGAGCGCGGGCCGCGTCGCCTCTACCCTGGCGAGCGCGGTTTCTAGCGCCGGGCGCGCTAGCGTTCGCGTGACCTCGAAGCTCCGGGCGTACTCCAGGGCCATCGCGTCGGGCGGGCTGCCGGCGGCGGCGAAGCGCATGGCGTCGCGCAGCGTCGCGTCGCGTCCGGCGCCCAGGGTTACGCCGAGGGCCCCGTGGAGCGTGCCCCCGAGGTGCTCGGGACCCGACTCCTCCAGCGCCCTCCCGAAGTACCGGACGTCGGCGTGGGAGAGCCCGGCCAGGACCTTGCCGAGCCTCTCGCCGAGGAGCGCCGAGCGGGCCAGCGGCGCGAGATATCCCGCCGCCCTGAGGTCGGCGTAGCCCGAGATGGCGCGGGAGCCGAGGACGGCTTCGAGGACGGTCTCGCCCACGGAGCGGTCGTCGGCCCCCGCCAGCGTCGCCGCGAGGGCGGGGACGCCGAGGAGGCGCGTCTCGTGCGCGACGCCGCCGTCCGAGTAGCGCGAGTCCGTCCCCGGCATAGGGGCGCTGTAGGCCAGGGTGAGGGCGCTGGACGCGGCTGCTGCGACCTCACCGGGGGGGAGTCCGTGCGGAAGGTTTGCTCCAGTCAACCCCTCGTCCCGCCTAGAGGGCCTTCTCGACGTCGTCGAGGACGTCTTCTACTTCGGGCTGGTCGCGGGGGCTGTCTTCCACCCTCTTCGCCCGTACGACACCCTCCTTGTCGATGACGAAGTAGGCGCGCTTCGGGAAGCCGGCCTCGTGGGTGACGCCGTACTGCTCGGTCACCTCGCGCCCGAAGTCCGAGAGCAGGGGGAACCCGATCCCGCGGTCCTTTGCGAAGGCCTTGTGGGACCAGGGGGAGTCGACGCTCACGCCCATTACCTTTGCGCCGAGCTCGTCGAAGCGCCCCATCTCCTCCTGCAACCGGCTCATCTGGTCCGAGCAGACGCTCGACCAGTCGCCGGGGTAGAAGAACAGGACGACTGGCCCCTCCTGCCTCGCCTCCTCCAGCGATACCTTGTTGTCCCAGTCGTCGCTCGGCAGCTCGAACCCGGGTGCCTTCTCCCCTACCTCTGCGGCCATAATTGTCTCCTTTGTCGGATGACGATTCTCCTGCGGGCGAATTCTACCCGGCCAACCGTCCATCGTAGCGGAGCCGGTGGCCGAGGGCGCGCGGTCAACCCGGAGCCCGAACGGGTAGAATCATCGTCCGTCGGGGCGGAACTACGTCCCCGCATAAGCCGCGACGCGGCGCGATACAAGAGATGATATTCGCGGAGGAGAACCTTGAAGACAGGCGCCGAGAAGCCGATCTTGATCCCTGATGACGCCTACGAGAGGGGCGCGCCCGAGGGTACCCTGGGGGCGGAGGAAGAGCTGTGGCTCGCCGATCCCGAGACCATGAGGCTCGCGAGCGGGGCGCAGGAAATCCTCGCCCGGGCGCCCGAGGGGCATCTCTCGGGGGAGCTGATCGACTGCGAGATCGAGGCGAACACGGGGGTCCATGCGGGGGTCGAGGGCGTCTTCTCGGACCTCGTGGAGCGGCGGCGGTACCTTCTCGCCGAGGCAGACCGTCTCGGGAGGGTGCTCGGGACAAGCGGGACGCATCCCGTGGGCGACTGGCGCGAGCAGGAGATTATCGACAAGCCGCACTACCAGCGCCTCAAGGAGAAGCTCGGGTGGCTGATCCGGCGGAACAACACCTTCGCCCTGCACGTCCACTACGCCGTCAACGGCCGCGAGAAGGCGATCTACATGTTCAACCGGCTGCGCGAGTACGTCCCGCACCTCCTCGCGCTCTCGGTCAACTCGCCGTTCTGGCAGGGCGAGCACACGGACATGCAGTCGTCGAGAGTCCTGATCTTCTCCCGCTCCATGCACCGGGCGGGCCTGCCGGAGCCGATGGGCTCGTGGCCCGAGTACACGAACTACGTCGACTACATCCACCGCTCCGGCGCCATAGACAAGCTCGCGGAGATCTGGTGGGACGTCCGCCCGCAACCCGCCCTCGGGACGGTCGAGATGCGGGCCTCCGACGCCCAGGCCGACCCGCGGCGAACCGCGGCCCTCGTCTCCCTGACCGCCGCCCTCGGCGACGCCGTCTCGGCTGAGTACGAGTCCGGGGAGAGGCGCCCGATCCTGCCGGCGCGCGAGATCGAGGAGAACAAGTGGAGCGCCCAGCGCCACGGCCTGCGGGGTACCTTCATCGACCACGCCTCCCACGAGAGCGTCCCGACCCGCAAGGTCCTCGAATCGTGGTTCCGGCTCCTGGAGGCGAGCACGACCCGCGATCTCTCAGGCGCCGCCTGGCTCCTGGACGAGCCCACCGAGGCAGACCGCCAGCTTGAGGTCTGGCGCGAGACCGGCTCCGTCGTCGAGGTCGCGCGCGACGCCGCGGCCAGAACGAGAGCCGGCGCAAGAGAGCTCGAAGGCGCGTAACGGAAGGCCCCCTGCTCCGAGTAAATCTTCTCGCGTCGCGGGAATAGAACACGCTGAAAGTACGAGTTCTTCCACCACCGTCGAACCGGGCGTAGACGAGAGCGGGCCTCCGAGCGCAAGGCCCTTCCAGGCCCCGCTCCCGTCACGACGTGAAGAGCATCGAGCCTATCCGGCGGCAACCCGGGGACGGGGCAGGGTGCAAACGCCCGCCTGAGCATCGGCCTCGTCGTTCGCGTCCTTGGTCATCTCGTCCACGTCCGTCAAGAAGGTGGCGTGGAAGCGGTTGACCATGTTGCTCAGGCCGACGATCACGCAGAGCTCGACGATCTGCTCTTCCGTGTAGTGCTTCGCGAGTTCGCCGTAGACCTCATCGTCTACGAAGATGCTGCCCGTGGAGACCTGTGCGTAGCGGACGATCGCCGCCTCGGGCTCCGAGTAGACGCCCTCGGGGAGGGGGTCGTCGCCCAGATGGTTGAGTTGTTCGGTAGAAAGTCCCACGCTCCGACCGAGCATGATGTGGGTGGGTATTCAGTAGTGGCAGTTGTTGACCACGGTCGCCGTGGTGTAGGCCAGCTCCCGCTCGGCCGGGGTGACGGTGCCGCCCCCTTCGCCGTAAAAGGTCGAGGCGAGGTCGCTGAAACCCTTGAGGATGCCCGGGTTGTTCGCCATCTCGCGCTGGATGTTCAAGGCGAAGCCCGTGCCGCCCTTGGCGTAAGCTATCGCCTCGCGCACGTCCTCGGGCATTGTCGGGTCGTCGTCTTGCCAAATCGGTATGCGGGCCATCTGGCCGCCTCCTTCGGTCGCTTGCCTAGCTTCTGGTGCAACTCGCCGTGAAACCCTCGTCGTCCCTCTACATGGTCACCCCCCCGCCCGAGCCGGGCCACGCCTGCTCTAGCCAGAAGAGCTCACCTCGAGGACGCCGATGTCCAGGATCAGGGTCCCCGAAGCTTCCCCGGCGGCGGTGATGGTGATCTCGGTCCCCGGAGGCAGCTCGTCCACTATCGAGAGCGGGACGTGCATGGCGCCCCCGGCCGAGATAGGGAAGTAGCGCATCACCTTGCCGTCCTTGAGCAGGGTGATGTTGATCATGCCCTCGGCGGCGTTGCCCGCCCGCAGGTACTGAACTCCCGCGGTACACGCCTGCGGGACGGTGTAGACCAGGTTGAGGGGCGAGGGAGAGTCAAGTCCTTCCCCCTCGACGGTGGTAATGGTCTGCAACAGGACGGTCGTATAAGGCATCGGTCTCCTTCCGTAGGCCGGAGGGAGGGTGGGGACGCCGCGGGCTGGCGGCGTCCCCACCCTTTCTAGCAGCGGATCTCGGCGTTCTTGCGGTAGTAGAACCAGTAGGTGACGGCGACGCAGGTGACGTAGAAGACGACAAAGGTCGCGAGCGCCGTCTGCGGTCCCCCGGTCGCGCCGATGGAGTACTTGTAGGCCTGCGGGATGACGAAGCCGCCGTAGGCCGCGATGGCGCCGATAAAGCCGATGGCGAAGGCGCCCTCTTTCAGGCCGCGGCGGCGCGCCTCGGCCAGGATTCCCTCCCCCTGTCCGATCACCTCGCGCTCGCGCTCCGTGCGGAAGATGAACGGGATCATGCGGTAGGTCGAGCCGTTCCCGATGCCCGTCGTGAGGAACAGGAGCATGAACGAGAGAAAGAAGCCCGTAAAGGAGTGGACGGAGAGAAAGTAGAGGACGCCGAGGACGGCCGAGATCATCACGACGAAGGTCCACAGCGTGATCCTGGCCCCGCCGAACTTGTCAGAGAGCCAGCCGCCCAGAGGGCGAACCAGCGACCCGACGATCGGGCCGAGCGCCGCCAGCCAGGTCGCGGCGTACTCGGGGAACTGGTTGCCGATGAGGACGGGGAAGCTCGCCGAGTACCCTATAAACGAGCCGAACGTCCCGATGTACAGGTAGCTCATCACCCACGTGTGCTTGCGCTTCGCCACGGGGGCCTGCTCCCGGGGCGAGGCCTGGGAGACGTTCAAGTTGTTCATAAACAGGAAAGCGCCGAGCGCGGCCAGCAGGATCAGGGGCACCCAGAAGAACGCGGCGCTCTGCAAGTAAACCTCGCTCGTGGCACCGGTCGTCGCGTCCGTCCTGGTCTGGGAAGCGCCTCCGAAGAGCCCGCCAAGCGCCGCCGACACGACCACGAACGGGACGATAAGCTGCACGATGCCGACGCCGAGGTTCCCGCCCGCGGCGTTGATCCCGAGCGCCGTCCCCTTCTTCTCGTTCGGGAAGAAGTACCCGATGTTCGCCATGCTGGAGGAGAAGTTGCCGCCCCCGAACCCGCCTAGCGCCGCCGCAACCACGAACAACCAGTAGGGCGTCTCGGGGTTCTGGATGATGATCCCGAGCATGATCGTCGGGATCAGGAGCAGGAGCGCGCTGATGACGGTCCAGTTGCGCCCCCCGAAGATCCCGACCGCGAACGTGTACGGGAAACGCATCGTCGCCCCGACGAGCGGCGGTATCGCCACGAGCCCGAAAAGCTGCGGCGCCGTGAAGGCGAACCCGATGAGCGGCAACAGCGCCGCCACGATACTGAAGAGCTGCCAAACCGAGAAGCCCAGAAACTCAGCGAAGATAGAAAAGACCAGGTTCCTCCGCGCCACGCTCTTGCCGGTCGACTCCCAGAAAGCCTCGTCCTCCGGGTTCCACTTTTCTATCCAGTTTCCGCCCCTAGCGTCGCGCTCTATCGCGCTACCCCTCGCTGACATCGGCAGTCGACCCCCTTCTGTGCTGCGTCTGAACGAACCTGTCTTCCAGAAGGGGCAGACGAACGCCGCCCCGACGGCACGAATGCTACGGACGGGTGACAAGCGGCGTCTTTATGCATACGACCAGAAACGGCCGGGGCACCTATGTGCGAACTCTATACACAGGGCCGATGATGGGTTAAGGCCCCTCCCCTACCCTTTCAAGCGTCGGTTGTTCCTTCCGGTTACAGGTAGAGAGAGGGTGTGAGGGCTTGGCCGCAGGCAAGAAGAAGACGGCACCCGAGCGTTGGTCGCGTTCGACCTGCCCGTACTGCGGGGTGGGGTGCGGGGTCGAGGCCGGGGTGAAGGGCGGCAGGATCGTCGCGATCCGGGGCGACCGCTCGCACCCGGCGAACTTCGGCAAGCTCTGCCCCAAACCGGCCGGCCTCCCGGAGGCCGTCCACCACCCCGACCGCCTGACGCACCCCATGAGGCGCAGGGCGAACGGAAGTTTCCAACGCGTCTCGTGGGACGACGCCATCCAGGAGGTCTCCGAGAAGCTTGGCGGCGCGATCCGGGATCACGGCCCGGAATCCGCGGCGTTCTAC
>CADCVI010000203.1 GCA_902806105.1 uncultured Rubrobacteraceae bacterium | reverse complement strand
CCCGTCCGGGCGGGCGTGGTGGGTGAGGCGGTGCATGTTCTCGCCGACCATCTCGCGGGCCTCGTATCCGAGCATGGAGGCGGCCGCGGGGTTGGCGAAGCCGATCCTCCCTCCGGGGTCGAGCCCCACGATCCCCTCCCCCGCCGAGCCCAGGATCCGCTCCTGCTGGCGGGCGAGCCTCCCCAGTTCCCGCGCGCGGCTTGCCTCCTCCTCCTTCGCCTCCCGCTCCCGCTCCAACGCCCCGAGGGTCTCCAGCCTCCCTACCACCGCCCTTCCGAACACCTCGAGAAGCACGAGATGGTTCTCGTTGAACTCGACAGGCTCGGCGTTCATCAGGCAGAGGGAGCCCACGGCGTGACCGTCCTCGGTAACCAGGGGTACCCCGGCGTAGAATCGGACCCCGTAATCCGTGAAAACCGGCTCGTCCTCGAACGCCGCCGAGCACGAGAAATCTTCCACCACCAGCGGCGCCGCGGAGACAACCACGTGACGGCACGCCATCCGCTCCCCCGGCCCCCGCCCGGTCCGGGCCAGATCCCTTGGTAGCTTCCCCGACCAGGCCCTGAAGACGAGGGACTTCGAGAACATTAGGTTCGCCGAGCAAAGATCCGTCCCGAACGTCTCACGCACGTCATCGACGAGCCCTTGCAGGACGTGATCGGCGTCGCACGAAACGGTGTTCAGGCGATCAAGCGCCGCCAGACGCTCTCCCTCGCGCTCACCCGCGTCTCTCGTTGTTGCCACGTTTCTCCTCCCCCCCCAACACTTACCGTAATCTTACATACTTTTCTTATTTGCCATCGGCCTCTAGGTATATTTCTTTGATCGACGTCACGCGTCTGCGCGCCGGGGGCACGTCTCGGGATCGCGGAGAGGCGAGAGCGCTCGTCGGGAGGTTCGGCGAGTTCCCGGCAAGGGCCGGCGTAGCTTTTGTCAGCGCCCCCGAACCGTCGGGCTTGCGTCCATCAAGAGACTCGACCATGCTTCTAGCCCGGTCTTGGCTCGGTCGCGAACCGGGCCTCCGAGAATATGGCCGTTGCCGAGGGACTTTCCCGGGCAAGGTAGCGTAGCGAGACGCCCGTGCGTGTTTTGCGGAGAAGCATCGGTACGCGGGCACCTCTCGATGGGCGAGAACCTGCCGGTCTTCGGGGAGTGCGTCTTGAAAGCTCTTTCGACGATCGAGGAGGGGACCGGCGGCTCCGCCTCCATCAGAGCGGAGCACAGAAAGCCTGCGGAGGGCGACGTCCGCCGCCGGAGATACGTGGAGCGGGCTCGGCAAGTCCGCGAGCAGAGGTAGGGCCGGTATCCCCGCGCACCACGCGTCTCGATCTACGGGTACCGGTGCTGACTTGGAGCTGGGTCGGGGACGGATGAGACCCGGAACACCGGACCGCTTCGAGGGCCGGAGATGCTCGCCGTTAAAGCATTGATCCGATACGACCGATAACTCACTCGTACGACGGCCAAGGAGAATCGTATGTCGCAAGGAGTCAAGATGCCCGGGGACGAACGCGAAGGTCAAGGTCGGCGGCTCTTGGGGCTGGCCGTCGAAGCCAGCTCGAACGGCATCGTCCTGACCGACGCTACGAGGTACGACAATCCCATCATCTACGTCAATCCCGCCTTCGAGCGGATCACCGGATATCCCGCCTCGGAGGTTCTCGGCCGCAACTGCCGCTTCCTTCGCGATCCCCAGGAGGCGCAGCCCACCCTGGATCTGTTGCGCGCCGCCGTCGAGGAGGGCAGGGAGTGGACCGGCATCCTGCGCAACTACAGAAAGAACGGCACGCCGTTCTGGAACGAGCTGCACCTCGCCCCCGTACGCGACGCGGAGGGGAGGCTCACCAACTACATCGGGATCCAGGAGGACGTCACGGCCCGCAAGGAGGCCGAAGAGGCCCTCAAGGAGAGCGAGGAGCGCTACGAGGTAGCCATACGCGGCTCCAACGACGGCATCTGGGACTGGGACCTGACGACGGACGAGGTGCACTACTCGCCCCGGTGGAAGGAGATGCTCGGCTACGAGGACCACGAGCTCGAGAGCGGCTTCGACTCGTGGCGCGACAGGATCCATCCGGAGGACCGCGAGCGAGTGATGGCGACCATGCGGGGGTACCTGGAGGGGCGCACTGACCACTACGAGCTCGAGCATCGGCTGCTGCACAGGGACGGCTCGTACCGCTGGATCCTGACCAGGGGAGCCTCGGTGCGGGGCGCGGACGGCGCTCCGTACAGGCTCGCAGGCTCTCACACGGACGTCACCGGGCGCAAGGAGCTGGAGGAGCGGCTCGAGCACCGGGCCTTTCACGACGGGCTGACGGGCCTGCCCAATCGCGCCCTGTTCACGGAGCGTCTCGAACACGCGCTGGCGCGCGCCGGACGCAGGGAGAACCCCGTCGCCGTGCTCTTTCTGGACCTGGACGGCTTCAAGGAGATCAACGACGAGCTGGGGCACGAAGCGGGGGACCGTGTGCTCGTGGAGGTGGCGCGGCGCCTGAAGGAGAACGCCAGGCCAGGCGACACCGTGGCGCGTCTCGGCGGGGACGAGTTCACGGTCCTGCTGGAGGACACGCAAGGCGCGGAAGACGCGGCTCGGGTCGCCGAGCGCATCTCGGGGAAACTGAGTCCCCCGATCCGGCTGGAAGGTGTGGAGGTCTCCGTCTCCGCCAGCATCGGCGTGGCGCTCGGCGACCCGGCGCGCGTCCGGCCGCAAGACCTGGTGCGCGAGGCGGACAACGCGATGTACCGCTCCAAGGGTCGCGGTAAGGGCCTCTACGAGGTCCACGGCACCGGCAAGAGTGCCCCGCTTCGCCCCACAGCGCCGGGGTCCTCCGCGATCGGGACGGCCGCGGCGGAGGACCCCGCCGGGTGCACATCCGGTGGCGCCAGCGCGTGCGCCCCCTCGTCGCAGCGTAGTGGCACGCCCCCCGCCAGGGGCCGTACCGCGGGCTCCAAGGGCTTCGAGAACGGCAGTTGCTCGCGCTGCGAGACGCTGCCGGAGAAGCTCGCGGGGCCCGGCAGACTCTACCTGTGGCTGCCCCTCGACCACACCATGACCAAGGCCTACCACCACCTCAGGGCCGAGGGCTGGACGGTCGAGTCGGCCAGGGACTACTCCGTGGTCGTCCGGCTCGACGACGGGCGCCTGACGGACCTCGTCTCCTCGCTCTCGGCGGTGCTCTCCGGCCAGGAGGCGGAGGATACCCGTGCCCTGTTCAAGCCGGGCGGGGACGGCCTCACTGTGAGCGACATCCCTCGCGCGCAGCCCCTGAACAGGCTCTCTTCCCTGGGGAACTCGGACTGGCTTTTGGACATGCTCTCCGAGGGTAGGCTGACTAGCTTCTTCCAGCCGATAGTGAGCGTCGGCGCCCCCCACGAGATCTTCGCACAGGAGTGCCTCCTCAGGGGCATCGATGAGGAGGGCGGCCTCGTTACGCCCGGCAGGATCTTCGGGGCCGCCAAGAACTCCCGGATGCTCTTCCAGACCGACCTGGCAGCCAGGCGCACCGCCATCCGCGAGGCCACGCTCCACGGCGTGACGAGCAATCTCTTCATCAACTTCACCCCGGCCGCCGTCTACGACCCCGTGTTCTGCCTGCGCTCGACGGTCGAGGCGGTACGAGAGGCGGGTCTCTCGCCCGAGAGGATCGTCTTCGAGGTCACCGAAACGGAGGAGGCCAAGGACGTGGATCACCTGAAGAACATAGCGGCCTTCTACCGGGAGAAGGGCTTCAGGGTGGCGCTGGACGACGTCGGCAGCGGCTACTCGTCGCTGAACATGATCCACCGCCTGAGGCCGGACTTCATCAAGCTCGACATGCAGCTCGTACGCGGGGTGGACCAGGACCCGTACAAGGCGCTCGTGGCCGGGAAGGTGCTTGAGATGGCGCGGGGCCTCGACGTGGAGACGATTGTCGAGGGGGTGGAGACGGAAGGCGAGCTGGCGTGGGCGCGTGAGAAAGGCGCGACGTTCGCGCAGGGCTACCTCTTCTCCAAACCGATGAGCCCCCCCTTGAGAACCCTCTCCACGGCCCGATAGAGCGGATCTCCAGCCCCCCACCGCCCCGGGTTCGGGAGCCTCCGAGAGCAAGCGGCTACTCGTTCTCGTCCGACCCCGGAAATCGACGATATGTTCCTGCGAACGCAGCAGGCGTTTCCCTCGTTTCAGCGTTCGGGGGTAAGCGTGCTTCACGAACTGCTCGCGCTGACGCCAGGAGCGGCACGACCCGCGTCTCTCGAGACCGGGCGTAGCCGGTCGGCTGCCATCTGCGTGCGACCTACACGAGCGCCGTTCCTGCACGCGTGCAGGAGGAGCCGGCTCGCAAGGGAACCGTGTGAGCCGAGTTTCGATGGTGATGTTCTACCGTTTGCGGGAGCAACGTTCCGGATAGCGCCGAAACTGCGCACGATAGCTTCCTACGGTCGGGCGGGTTCCTTGTACGGTAGCTTATGGAACCGCGCTCGGGGCTTCGTGGTTACGGCTTCAGGACGCACTTGATGGCGCCGTCTTGCTTTTTCTGGAAGATCTCGTATCCCAGGGGCGCGTCTTGCAGGGCCATCGTGTGGGTCTTGAGGTCTTCGGTGCCCAGGGGGTCGTCGTCGCCGAGGAGCGGCATGATCTCGCGGACCCAGCGCCACACGTTCGCCTGGCCCATCCGTACCTGGACCTGCATGTCGAAGAGGTCGCCGAGCGGGAACATCTGGATGGGTCCGGCGTACACGCCGCTTATGGAGAGGGTTCCGCCGCGCCTCACGGCGGCCATGCAGTCGCGCAGCGCGCGCCTCTTGTCCAGCTGTATCTTGGTGGTCTGGAGGACCGAATCGACCCAGGAGCCGCCCGCCTCCATCCCGACCGCGTCTATCACGGCGTCCGCGCCCCGACCGTCCGTCATGTCGACGACGAGCCTGGCCGGGTCCTCGACCGCCGAGTAGTCCACGGTCTCGACGCCGTACTTCGCCGCGAGGGTGAGCCGCTCGGGGACGTTGTCCACGCCTATAACCCTGCCCGCGCCCTGGTGCAGCGCGATCCTGGCGCACATCTGCCCGATGGGGCCGAGGCCCCACACGGCGACCGTCCCGCCCCGCGGCACGTCAGCGTAGGCGACGGCCTGCCAGCTTGTCGGCAGCACGTCGGAGAGGTACAGGAACCTCTCGTCGGGGGCACCTTCGGCCTCCTCGGGGACTTTGATGGGCCCGAAGTGGGCCTGGGGCACCCGCAGGTACTCGGCCTGCCCGCCGGGGACGGCCCCGTAGGCGTGCGTGTACCCGAAGAGGCTCGCGCCGCGCCCGCGCCCCAGCAGGTTGATGTTTCGGGCGATCTTGCCGGTGTCGCGCGTGGTCTCGCACTGCGAGTAGAGATCCTGGTCGCAGAAGTAGCAGTGACCGCACGAGATGTTGAACGGGACCACCACCCTGTCGCCGGGCTTGATGTGCTCGACGTCCCGACCGACCTCCTCGACGATCCCCATCGGCTCGTGACCGATGATGTCGCCCTCGCGCATGATCGGTCCGAGCTTGCTGTAGAGGTGGAGGTCGGAGCCGCAGATCGCGGTCGAGGTTATCCTGACGATCGCGTCCGTCGGCTGCTGGATGATCGGGTCGGGGACGGTGTCTACCCGGACGTCTTCCTTGCCGTGCCACACGACGGCCTTCATGGCTCTCTCCTCCCCACGCCGGTGAGTATCTCCCGGATCCTGAAGGGGCCGCTCGTCTTCGGGGAGAGGGGCGGCGTATCGAGCCCGGCACCCTCCCTCAGGCCCTTCAACTCGTCGAGCAGCGTCTCCCCCGCGTCGTACCGGGGGGTCCAGCCGAGCTCCGTCCGGGCGCGGGTGGTATCCATGATCGGGACGTTGAGCGCGAGATCCAGCCATCCCTCCGGCACCGGCTGGAGCCTGAGCTGCCAGCTTACGCGGGCGGCGGCGCGGGCGAGCCCCGCGGGCACCGGCAACTGCCGGGCACCGAAGATGCGCGAGAGCTCCTCGGGGTCCACGACGGGCTCCGTCGCGAGGTTGTAGGCCCCGCGGGCGTCCTCGTTCAGGAGCGCGAGCCGGTAAGCCTCCCCCACGTCGAAGGAGTGGACCACCTGACCGCGCAGGCCCCGGATCGCCGGGACGAGGTTTATAAGCTCGGAACGGGCGATGCTCCCCGGAAAGTACGGCCCCGCGAAGAGGCGCCGCTGGCCCTCGGCCGCCTCGCTCTTGAAGGTGAGCCCCTGGCGCATCCTGACGACGCGCACCTCCGGGTGGTCGGCCTCGAAACGGTCCAGCCTGCGCTCCACCTCGGCCTTCTGGCGCGCGTAGTACGAGGTCGGGATACCGCCCGTCGGCCAGCTCTCGTCCACCCGCCGGTCCTTCGGCCCCGGGGAGTACGTCCCCACGGAGGAGGCGTAGACGAGCGACGGGACCCCGGCCTCCGCCACGGCCCTGGCCGCCCGCATGCTCCCCTCGACGTTCACCATCCACAGCTTGTTCAGGTCCCGCGAGGGCTGGATGAGCCACGCGACGAGCACTACCGCGTCCGCCCCCCGTACGATCGGGACGAGATCGTCCTTGGAAATGTCCGCCGTCGCCCACTCGACCTTGTTCATGCGAAGCCCCGGCCTGCGCCGGGCCACGCCGAGGACGGACTCGACCCGATCCTCATCCGAGAGCGCGCGCAGCACGCTCGTTCCGACATTACCCGTGGCACCCAAGATCACTACTCGCATGCGTTAAGGCTACCCCCCACTCCAGGCTACGAAACCGCGCGCCGTCAGCGGTCCTCCCGATGGTCTGCGGCGTCTCGGAGGCCCGCGCCTTCGCGGCGTTTCCTCGTACCGATCTCCATCGCCCCTCCGGCCTTCCGGAGATGTTGTACGATCGCCCCGACCACGGAAGGAAGGGGACAGAGGTATGCGCGTACTGGTAACGGGCTCAGCGGGGAAGGTTGGCAGGGCGGCGGTGGCGGCGCTGCAGAAGAAGGGGCACGAGGTCAGGGCGACGGACCTCATCCCCCCGGTCTTCGAGAGGCCGGAGGCGACCGACCCCGAGTACATACAGGCCGACATGACGGACGCGGGCGACGCATACGCCGTAGTCAGCGGGATGGACGCCGTAGTCCACGCGGCGGCGCTCCCGGAGCCGACCCACAACCCGCCGCACGTAGTCTTCCAGAACAACCTGATGGGCGTCTTCAACACCCTGGAGGCGGCGATCCGCTTCGGCGTCCCCCGTTACGTGAACATCTCCAGCGAGACGGTTCCGGGCTTCTTCTTCCCCGAGCGCGAGTTCCTGCCGGACTACGTGCCGGTGGACGAGGAGCACCCCATAAAGCCGCAGGACCCGTACGCGACCGCCAAGCACTTCAGCGAGCAGCTCATGGACGGGGCCATACGGAGGAGCGACATCCGCTGCATCTCCATCCGCCCCTCGTGGGTGCAGCACGAGGGGAACTACGAGCGCAACCTCGGTCCCCAGGTGAGGGACGCGTCCGTCCTCTCCCCGAACTTCTGGAGCTACATAGACGTTTACGACCTCGCCGACGCTATAACCCTGGCCGCAGAGTCCGACCTGCCGGGCCACGAGGTCTTCTACATAGCCTCGCCCGACAACGCGGGCGGGCGGCCGTTCGAGGAGATCGTGAAGCAGTACTACGGAGACGCGGTGGAGGTAAGGACCCCCCTGTCCCGCGAAGACGCCGGGGGGATCTCGATCGCCAAGGCCGAGAAGATGCTCGGCTACAGCCCGAAGCGCTCCTGGCGCGACTACCTGGACGGGGAGGGCAAGCTCAAGCCAGGTGCTGGCGAGGGCGTCTTCTCCTAGGGATGAGCGGGGGCGGGCCGGTAGTTCGCTACCGGCCCGCCCCCGTCCTTTACCGGCGTTCCAGGTTGCGGTTGGCGGGTGCCGAGGATTCCGTGGTGGTGACGGTGTAGCCTGCGCCTTCGAGGGTCGTTGCGATGCTCGACGGGTCCGTGGTTTCGAGGCGCAGGACGATCGTGCGGAAAGCCTCGCGGGCGGCGGGGGCAAGGAAGATCCCGGCGATATTCACGTGGCGGTTCCGGAGCTCGTCCGTGATCCCGGCGAGGGTCCCCGGCTCGTTCGGGACCTCGACCTCGATCCAGCTGCCCTCGGCCCCGGCACCGATCATCTCGACGAGCATCCGCACGAGGTCGGACGACGTGATGATGCCGGCAAGCTCGCCGTCGGCGACGACCGGCAGGCAGTTGAAGCCATGATCCTGGATCACGCGCGCCGCATGCTCGATGGTGTCGAGGGGATGCGTCGTGACTACGTCGGTCGTCATGATCTCCCGGACGCGCGCGTAGCCCAGAGCGTTCTCCTGATCCTGGGTGTCCCGCGGCGGGCTGATGTCCCTGAGATCCCTGTCCGAGATGATGCCGACTACCTTCCCGCCCTCGACGACCGGCAGGTGCCGGATGCCGTGCTCCCGGCACAGGCCCCACGCCTCGCCGGCCCCGGCCTCCGGCCCTACGGTGAAGACCTCCCTGGTCATGGCGTCCCTTACCCTGAGCATCCTGAAATCCTCCCGAAAACGTGTCCGCAGAAGTACGCCCGGGAGCTTATCAGCCCTCTGTGGGACGCGCCAGAAGTAGGACCGGTAACACGCCGCGCGCGGTGTTAAGCTCGAATCTCGTCCGTCTACAGGGGAGGAGCGGAGCATGAAAGCCTGGAGGGTACACGAACCCGGAGACCCGAAGGATGCCCTGAAACTCGAAGAGGTCGACGAGCCGAAGCCGGGTCCCGGCGAGGTTCTCGTCGAGGTCGAGGCGGCGGCGCTCAACTTCTTCGACATCCTTCTCTGCCAGGGCAAGTACCAGGAGCGGCCCGACCCGCCCTTCACCCCCGGTGCGGAGGTCGCCGGAACGGTGGTCGAGACCGGGAGCGGCGTCGCGATCCAACCGGGGACCAGGGTCCTCGCCACCCCGCCGCTCCCAAGAGGCGGCTTCTCCGAGAAGGTAATCGCCCCGGCCGAGGGCGGCGTCTTCCCCATCCCGGACGCCATGCCCTACGAGAAGGCGGCGGCAATGCACATCGTCTACCAGACGGCGTACACGGGCCTGCACCGCAGGGCGGGCCTCAGAGAGGGTGAGACCGTGCTGGTCCATGCGGGGGCCGGGGGCGTGGGCTCGGCGGCGATACAAGTAGCGAGGGCCGCGGGGGCGCGCGTGATCGCAACGTCGGGCGGGGCCGAGAAGGTCAGGGTCTGCGAGGAGCTCGGGGCCGAGGTCTCGCTGGACTACCGCGAGGCAGACTTCGTCGACGCCGTGAAGGAGGCGACCGGCGGGCGCGGGGCGGATGTGATCTTCGACCCGGTCGGCGGCGAGGTCTTCGACCGCTCCCGAAAGTGCGTGGCCTTCGAGGGCCGCATCCTCGTCGTCGGCTTCGCCTCCGGCAAGATCCCCGAGGCCCCGGCCAACCACGCCCTCGTCAAGAACTACTCCGTCGTCGGCCTCCACTGGGGCCTCTACAACAGGGTCATGCCGCAACTGGTCGCCGCGAACCACGAGGCCCTCGTCCGCCTCTACGAGGAGGGAAACATAGACCCCTTGATCTACCAAACCGTTCCCTTCGAGGAGATACCCGAAGCCCTCGGCCTGCTCGGGAGCCGCAAGACCTACGGGAAGCTGGTTTCTATTCCCTAGACGGAGCAGCGCACCGGCGTCTCGGAGTCCTTCGGAGATCAGCCGTCCTGCTGCTCCTCGATCGAAGTGAAGGGCTCACGGCCGGGGGGGACGAGCTCGAAGAGGTCGCCCTCGACCTTGATGGTCTGCCATCCGGCGTCGTAGAAGCTCTGGGGTCCTGCGCTCGGCTGGTCGAGGATGTAGACGGGGCGGTTCCTCTCGGCGGCCTCTTCGGCGGCGCCGAGGCCGGTGTAGTCGTTGGTGCTCCAGCGGAGGGCCGCGGTGGTGCGGTCTATGTCGTCGGGCCAGACGAGGTCGGTGTAGCGGTGCCAGGAGGGGTACCAGGGGCTGACCAGGGTGAGGTCGCGGCGGCGCTCCTCGACGAGGACCATGTACCAGAGCGTGCTCCGGTGGTGCAGGATCGTGGCGTTCGGCAGGGCGTTCGCGGCGACGTCTTCTATAATCTCGCGCCCTTCGAAATCCCCGCTGCGGTCGACCTTACGGTAATCGCTGCGGATGTCCGCGAGCGCGAAGTAGAAGAGAGGCGAGAAGAGGAGGACGAGGGCAGCCCCTCGCAGGGCCGGCGTTGAGGAGGCGGTCAGCTTGCGGACGCCGTCGAAGATCGCGGCCACGCCGAAGGCCATGAAGAGGGCCAGGATCAGGTACGACGGTATGAAGTACAGGAAGAAGTCGAAGATCTCGTACTCGATGGCGTAGGCGAGCCAGGTTAGGAAGAGGAAGCCGAGCATCGCCGCCGCCGCCCGGTCCTTCACGACCGCGACCACGGTCCCGAACATCGCAACAAAGAGCAGTACCACGCTGAACTCGTCGCCCATGTAGCCACCGAAGAAGGAGAGCCTCAGGGGGATCAGGTCGGGACCGAAAGTCCCGAAGACACCGGTAAGCGCCCCCCCGTTGACGAGCTCCCAGAACCGCGCGGGCGTCGTCGGGTCCGCCTCATTCATCGGCGGGTTCATGGAGGCGCGTATGGGCAGGTAAAGGTAAGGAAGGAGCCCGACGAGGAAGAGCCCCGCCCCCTTTAAGACGGTCCTCCACCTGAGGAACGTCTTCCTTTCCACGGCGAAGACGAAGATCGCGGCCCCCGGCAGGAGCAGGCCGCTGGTGAGGTGGTGGGTCAGGGAGAGGCCCATGAGGAAGCATGCACCGAGGAGATAGCGCTCCCGCCTCGTATCCCTCCACAGGACGAGCAGGAGCAGGACGGAGCAGATAAACAGGACGTTCAGGGTGTAGACCTCGGCGATAATCGCCTGGCTCCAGAAGGTGTCCCCGACGGCGAACGCGAGGGCGCCCAGCCCGGCCCCGAGGATGCTTCCGGTCAGCCTGAGGGCGAGCGCGTAGAGCGTCAGGATCGCCGCGCCGCCCATGACCGCCGAGAAGAGGTTGATCCTGTAAGCAGGGTCCCCTATGGGCAGGTACGTGAACAGGTGCCCGATCATCGTGTAGGTTGGGTAGCCTGTGGGGTGCGTGATCCCGAGCGTAGTAAGCTGTGCCTGGAACATCGCGGAATCCAGGAGCGTGGGCCGGGCGTAATAGAGCACCGTCGGGGCGAGCGTCCTGAGGTAGAGAAAGAGCGCGAAGCCCGCAACGAGGAGCCCGACGATCGTCGCCGCCGTCCTTCGGGAGGGAACCGGGATCGAGGGCACGGCGTAGCCCCGCAGGAGCAGCTTCCTCTTCACCACCGGCTCTTCGACTGCCTCTTTCACTAGCGAAATAGGGTACCACAGTGCTTTTGCCCCTCAAGCATCATAGGAGTGAGGAGACGGCCAGGGGTATTCCGCCGCACACGCTATCGATCCGTCCGGGATACGAGGAACGGTGAGGGCCCGGCGGGCGGTTCGGGGTAAAGAGTAGAATGTGCGCGGTCAAAATTAGACGGGAGCGTGGGGCAGGGTGCGGATCCTCGACGAGCATTGGAAGAAGCTGGCGGAGCGCGAGAAGGCGCTCCTGGAGGGCGTCGTCGGGTTCCTGGATGGGTTCGGCGCGCCCCGGGAGGACGCGGGGCTCGTGCGGCAGAAGCTCGACGACCTCGGGGAGCTCTTCCTGCTCGTCGTGGTCGGGGAGTTCAACGCGGGGAAGAGCGCGTTCGTCAACGCGCTGCTCGGGGCGGAGATCTCCACGGAGGGCGTCACGCCGACGACTGACCGTATCACCGTGCTGCGCTACGCGGAGCAGCCGGAGGAGCGCGAGCGCCGGGAGGGGGTCCTGGAGAGGGGCTACCCGAACGACTTCCTGCGCGAGGTCGCCATCGTGGACACGCCCGGCACGAACGCCATCATCCGCCACCACGAGGAGCTAAGCCGCAGCTTCGTCCCCCGCTCGGACCTCGTCCTGTTCGTCACCTCGGCGGACAGGCCGTTCACCGAGTCCGAGCGCGGCTACCTGGAGCTTATCCGCGACTGGGGCAAGAAGATCGTGCTGGTCGTCAACAAGGTAGACCTGCTCCGGGGCGACGAGGACCGCGAGCAGGTGAGATCCTTCGTGGAAGAGGGCGTCCGCTCGATGCTCGGCCTGAAGCCGCCCATCTTCTTCGTCTCCGCGTACCTCGCGCGCAAGGCGAAGGCTCCGGGCCTCGGGAGCCTGGAATCGGAAGCGCTGTTGAGCGCGAGCGGCTTCGGGGAGCTCGAGGGCTACGTCCGGGGGCTCCTGGACGAGGAGGGCCGCCTGCGGCTGAAGCTGGAGAGTCCCCTGGGCGTCGTCGAGGAGCTCGTCAGGCGCTACGGGCTCACGATAAACGAGCGGCTGGAGCTTCTGGAGGACGACTTCAAGATGTCCGAGAACGTGGAATCCCAGCTCGACGCGTACACAGACGACATGCAGCGCGACTTCGAGGCGCGCCTCGCCGAGATGGAGAACATCGTCCTCAGGATGAGCGAGCGGGGCGACGCGTGGCTGGAGGAGAACATCCGGCTGATGAACGTGCGGGAGCTGCTCAGGCAGGAGAAGGTGCGGGAACGCTTCAAGGACGAGGTAGTCTCGGACACCGAGGCTCTCATCGACGAGCGCGTGCAGGAGCTTATCGACTGGATGGTCGACCGGAACCTCAAGCAGTGGCGGAGCGTCGTCGACTACGTGAACCGCCGCCGCCAGGCCCGCTACGACGAGCACATCATCGGCGACGTCGGGGACAACTTCGAGTACAACCGCAACCAGCTTCTGCAGTCCGTCGGTCGTAACGCTCAAGACGTCGTCCGCCGCTACGACCGGGAGCGCGAGTCCGCCGAGCTCGCGCTCTCCATACAAACCGCCGTCGCCCAGACTGCCGTCTCAGGGGCGGGCGCTCTCGGCATCGGGGCGCTCGTGGTCACCCTGTTCACCACCCGCTTCCTCGACGTGACCGGGCTCATCGCCGTGGCGATACTCGGCGGCTACGGGCTCTTCGTGCTGCCGAACAGGCGCCGCAAGGCGCGCGCGGAGTTCGCGCGCGAGACCGAGGCCCTGCGCGAGCGGCTCGTCGAGGTTGTCCGGCGGCAGTTCGACACGGAGCTTGCGCGCTCTGTCGAACGGATGCGCGAGGCGATCGCCCCCTACACGCGCTTCGTGCGCACCGAGCACTCGCGCATGACGGAGGCGAGGGTCTCCCTCGCCGGGATCACGGAAGAGGTCGAGACCCTGCGAGCCGAGATCGGGGCCCCGGGCGTCCGCTCCTCCTGATCCCTGGGGCTATACAGGTATTGCCCCGCATGTGCCACGCATGTACGATTGATGAGCCCGGTGGCCCGCAGAGTGCGAAACCTTTGTGGAATCCCCCTCCAAGCCGCCGGGCACCTTTCTAACGCCAAGTTCCCACACGCTACCCCATGCACCGTTCATCTACCCGGCAGGGGCTCACGCCCTACGGACGGCTACCCCTGCCGGTACCAGAGCTACAAGGGATGTGGCGCGGGTCAGTAGCCCGCCGCGGAGCCGACGCCGCGCGGATCGGCGCCGCCGGTGAAGCGGGTCGGGTTGCCCTCGTCGTCGTATTCGATGGCCAGGGCGTGGGCGTTGCCGAGGGCGGAGGTCGCGGGGCGGACGTTGTGGCCGCGGGCGAGGAGGTCGTCGCGGACGGGCTGGCTTATCCCCTCCTCGACGGCGAGGATGTCCGGGATCACGAAGCTCGTCCTCGGGGCGGCGACGGCGTCCTGGACGTCCATGTCGAACTCGACCATGTTGGTCAGCATCTGGGTGGTGGTCTGGGGGATGGTGCGCCCGCCGGGGGTGCCTAGGGCGATGGTGGGACGTCCGTCTCGCAGCACGATCACGGGGCACAGGGCGTAGAGGCTCTTGCGGCCGGGATAGACGTCGAAGACGTTCCCGACGGGCTCGAAGCGGCTCCAGGCGGTCGCGTCGTTGAGCCAGAGGCCCGTCCCCTCGGGCATGACCTTGCTCCCGAAGACGTTGCCGAGCGTCTGGGTGGAGCTGACGACGTTCCCCTCGCCGTCGGCGACGACGTAGTGGGTGGTGTAGCCCTGGGAGTTCGCCTGCGCGTCGTTGGCGGGTCCGGTGGGCGTGTAGCCCGTCGGGGAGCAGGAAGCGGCGGAATCGACGCTCGTGAAGGGCTCGTAGGGGCTCGCGTAGTAGGGGCTCATGTTCGCGACCTGCTCGGCCCAGTAGTCCTCCGAGAGCAGGAGGTCGAAGGGCGGGTCTGCGGCGTATTCGCGAGCGACCTGTCCGCCCTGCTTGGAGGCCTCGGTGAGGGCGTGGAGGTAGTCGGAGGTGTTGTGGTCGGCAGGGGTGAGCCCGAAGCGGCTCATTACCCCGAGCCGCAGGAGCATGCCCCACGAGGTGGATGGCGGCGAGGCCGTGATCACCTCGTTGCCCTTGTAGGGGATGCTTACGGTGTCGAGCCACTCGGCGCGGTTCTCGCGGGTATCTTCGAGGGTCAGGAAGCCGCCGCCCTCCTGCACGGAGGAGGCCATCGCCTCTCCGAGGGGGCCGCCGTGTATGGCATCGGCACCCTCGCGCGAGATGAGCCGGAGGGAGCCCGCGAGGTCGGTCTGGACGAGGGTCTCGCCGGTCGTGAGCGGGAGACCGTCGCGGCCGTAGATGGCGCGGGCGTTCTCGGGGAAGGCGGGGAACTCCGAGCCGATCCAACCGGCGGTCACCCGGTCTATGGCGAAGCCGCCCTCCGCGTAGCGTATGGCGGGCTCGAAGAGACGGTCCCACTCCAGCTCCCCGTACTCCTCGGAGAGCTTCTCCCAGGCGTCGACGTTGGCGGGTGCGGAGACGGCGGGCGCCCCGCAGCGGTTCGCCTCGTAGCCCGGCGTCGTCGAGCGGAAGACGGTCGGGTCGGTCGACGCGGGGAAGCGGCTCCCGGCGTCGAGGTAACGGGTCTGGCCCTTCTCCGCGTCGTAGACGACGAGCGCGCCGTAACCGGCGGCCCCGCTCATCATCGGCTCGACGACGTTGAGGGCCGCCGCGACCGCGACGGCCGCATCGAAGGCGTTCCCACCATCGGCGAGGACCTCGAGGCCGGCCTCGGTGGCGAGCGGGTGGGCGGAGCTGACCATGCCGTTGCCGCCGACCGCGGGCGTATCCGGCGTACTGGCGGTCGCCTGGACCGCGGGCTCCTCAGGCGGCGGCTCCTGCGTAGTCTCGGGCTCGGCGACCGTGGCCGGGGACCGTGCGGTGGTCTCGCCGGTCGTCTCGTCCATCGTGGAGGGAGCCTCGTCCGCCGCCGCGCCGTTGCGAGAAGCGTCTTCGGGGGCAGCGGGACCGGCGCCGCCGCAGGAGTTCAGCAGGCCGAGGATCAGCAGGATGGTGAGCATCTTTCTCAAGCCGCGCCCCCGGATCGTAGTGCTTTCGGTCGTGTGCGAAGCCCCCTCCTGTGGGGCCGCCGCTAGTTATATCCCACCGTTCGTGAAACCTCGCCGCACCGGTGGTAAGGGTCGCGTTGTAGACTCAGACGCCACGGGAGCTGTGCGTCTCCAACTATAGGATCGAGGAAAACATGGCGGATCGCGCGACAAAAGAACGCAAGCTGATGGCCCTGATGATCAACGACCTCGGCATCGCTGACATCGCGGAGCCGGAGATGAAGCAGATGAACGAGGAGGTGCGCGGGATGAGCGATGAAGACCTCGACGGGACGCTCGCCTCCCGCCTCGAACTCCCAGACCCGGCGGACGAGGAGGCCATGGACTTCGCCCTGGCCGGCGTCCAGGAGCCCGAGCGGCTCTCGAAGGACGGCCCCGAGGGCTTCACCGGCGCCCCAGATATGAGCCACGAGGCCCGGCCCGGGGAGCGCGAGGGCTAGCACGAACCCACCCCCGCCGGCCACCCGGAGACGCCAGACCCGGAGTAAGCGGCCATTACACGGCGAAGTCTGCCCGGCAGCTTGCTCGTGATCGCGTCGTTCGCCCAGGGCGCCACTTGGGGCCATAACGTGGCGCGTCGGGCGAAGCGGTCGGGCGGCGTCCTCCTGGCGCGAGACCTGTCCGGGGATCTCCTCCTTCGTCGATGAGGAGCCGTGGGGTTCAGACTCTCTCGTCAGGCCGGGTTTACGGCTGCCCGAACGTCTATGACGCGCATGCCCGCGCGTTGGGCCGCCTGGACACCCTCGTCCGTGTCTTCGTAAACGATGCAGTCGTTCGGGGGGCTGCCCAGGCGCTCGGCCGCCAGGAGAAACAGATCCGGGGATGGCTTGCCGCGCTCGACGTCGTCGTACGTGACCACGACGTCGAAAAGGTCGAGGAGCCCGACGTTTCGGAGGGTCGGTTCGACGACCGCGCGGGTTCCCCCCGAGGCGACTGCCAGCGGGACACGTGACCGGTAGGTCCTGACGACTTCTGCAACCGCCTCGATCTCGGTGACGGTCTCGGCCAGCTCGACGTAACGGCGCTCCCTGTCCAGCATCACGTCCGCCGGGTCGAACTCATGGTTGCCGGTGGACCTGAGTTCGGCGAGCAGCTCCCTGATCGAGGTGCCGGTACGGGCCAGATACCAATCGTCGTCCAGGGCTATGCCCTTCGCGGCGAGCGTCTCGCTCAGCGCCCGATGGTGGGCGTTCTGGGTATCGACCAGCGTACCGTCGCAGTCGAAGATCAACGCTGAGAAGGGTGGCGCGGGATCCAGGTTATGGTTCGTCACTTCGGCTTCCGCCTTTCGTCAGTTTGTACCCCGGGTTTCCGCGTCCCCCGGGAGGGGTTGCCCGGCCGTGAGGTTACGGCTCGCCTCGATCGGCGAGGCTCCGGGCCGCCGTCCCCCCCACCTTGCGCCTTCATGCGGGTGGGCGTCCCCACCTTGGCGTGTCGCTCAAACGTTGGCGAGAGCGCGCGGCGTGTACCTCTCGATGTACTCCCGGTACTGCGCAACCTCGCGTTCGGCCCTCTCCTCGCTCCAGCCCAGGTGCTTGACCGCGACCGCCGCCGCGGCACGGTCCACGTCCAGGCCGACCTCCGGCCCGTACGCGACCAGCGAACGGCGGAGCAGAACGTCGCTCAGGGTCTGCGCCATCTCGCGCCGGAGAGCGTAGAGAACCTCCGCCCCTATGATGCCGGTCTCGGCCGTAAAGGTCGCGGCGAGCGGGACGCGGAGCGAGGGGTCGTCCCCGGCCTCGGCGAGGACATCGGGGGCGCGGGTTCCGTAGAGCTTCAGGAGCCGCTCGGCGAGGTCGTCGGTCAGGCCGCTCGTCAGCTTGAAACCGGCGGCAAAGCTCGCGAAATCCGTGGTTCGACCGCCGGGGAGGGGGACCTTGTCCGTCCTGCACCCGGGGTCCTCGGTGCCGAGCTTCTCGTACACGGCGTTCACCGTCTCTCGCGAGAGGTTGCGATAGGTGGTCAGCTTGCCGCCGACGATGGAGATCAGGCCGCCTATGTTCGGCTCGTGTTCGGCGTGGTCGTGGATCACGTGGCTGCGGGTGACGCTGCCCTCGGCCCCCTCCGCCTTGTAGGGCAACGGCCGCACCCCCGAGTACGTGTACAGGACGTCATCGCGCCTCAGGTTCGCCTCGGGGATGAGCGCGTTGGTCTCCTGCAGGAGGTACGCTATCTCCTCCTCGTCGCCGACCACCAGGTCCAGGTCCCCCTCGTAGCGGATGTCGGTGGTCCCGATCAGGTACCGACCGTTCCATGGGATGACCAGGATCGGTCGGTTGTCCGAGGCAGCCTCGTAGTACAGAACCTCTTTCGGGGCGCCGGGGAACGGATCGACGACGAGGTGCGTCCCCTTGGTGCCGCCCATCATGCGTTCTGCGCGTCCGTTCAGACCGTCGAGCACCCGGTCTACCCAGGCACCGCCGGCGTTTATGGTGACGGCGGCCCGGGCCGTGTGGCGGCGGCCGGACAGAACGTCGGTGAACTCGACGCCCCGGACGTTCCCGTCCTCCATGACGAAGCCGTCCACCCTTGCGTAGGTGCGCACCAGAGCGCCGTGCTCGCGGGCGGAGAGAACGTTCTCGACCACCAGGCGCTCGGCGTACTCGACCTGGCAGTCGTAGTAGAGGGCGGCGGCCTTCAGGCCCTCGGGGCTCAACCCGGGGACCATTCGCAACGCCTCTTCGCGGCCGAGCATCCTGTGGTGGGACACGCTCTTGTCGAAGGAGAGCAGGTCGAAGGCGACCATGCCGAGCCGGACCATCCGCGGCCCCCGCTTGTTGTGCTCGTAGATCGGTATGACGAACGGCATCGGCTTGACGAGGTGAGGGGCCGCGCGCAGGAGCTTCTCGCGTTCCGCGAGGGACTCGCGCACCAGACCGAACTCGTAATACTCCAGGTAGCGCAAGCCACCGTGGATGAGCCTGCTGGACCAGCTCGACGTGCCGCTTGAGATGTCCCCCTTGTCCAGCAGCAGGACGTCCAGGCCCCGCATCGCCGCGTCCCGGGCGATCCCGGCGCCGTTGATCCCGGCGCCCACTACTATGAGGTCGAAGTCGTGTTCGTGTATGTCCTCCGGTATGCGTCCCGGCATGAGATGCGCCTCCTGATGGGTCCTGGTCCGTGCTGGCTGATCTAGGGACGATGAAAGCGGGCCTTCGGCGTCTTCCCGGAGACCCGCTGTATGCCGCAACGGGGGCAGACGAGATGCCTGGTCCCCGTTGCGCGCCGTCTCGCCTGCCTGCGTTGCTCGTGTCGCGGCCCTGGCTCTTGGGGGCGGTAGGCCCGCCGCGCGGCCTCTAGCCGGGCACCTCGCTCGCGGCAGTGGCCTCGTCCAGTTCCTCAGACTCCTGGCCCCCGGCCCCCGCGCCCGTCCACATGTGCGACGCGAGGCCCTTGTCGGCGGCGGCGATCATATGGTCGTTGAGGGCGCGCCAGCGCGGGTAGAGCTCGTCGTAGGCCTCCGTGTTCTGGCGGTTCGGCTCGTACTCGCTGGCGGTGGTGACCGTGACACTCGCCGCCTCGGCGAGGTTGGAGTACTCGCCGGCGCCGACGAGGGCGCAGAGCGCCGCGCCGAGGCAGGTCGCCTCCAGGACGTCCGGGACCCGCACCCGCGCGCCCAGCACGTCCGCCAGAAGCTGGGACCAGAACCGGCTGCGCGAGGGGCCGCCGACGAAGGTGATCTCGTCCACCTTTCGCCCGTAGACCTCTTCGAGGATCTCCATGTGTCCCCGCGCCCCGTAGGCGCCCTCCTCCATCACGGCGCGGAAGATGGCCCCGAGGCCGGTCTCGTCGATGCTGAAGGGGCTGAGGCCCACTATGGACGGCGGGGCGTGCTTCCACGACCTGGCGTTCATGACGTTGGATGCGAAGTAGGAGACGCCGTTGGAGCCGGGGGGGCACTGCGCGGCCATCTCGTCGAGCTTGTCGTAACCCGTCTCGGTGGAGATGTCCGGGTTGGCGGCGCGCAGGAGCCCGTCGCGGACGTAGCGGGTCGAGAGGCCGTGCACGAAGCCCACGCCCTCGATCATCCAGCGGTCGGGGACCACGTGGCAGAGGGTCCTGAGCCGGATACCGGGGTCGATCAGCGCGCTGTCGGCGATCCCGGCGGTGAGCCAGAACGTACCGCCGACCACGCCGAACTGGTTTGCCTCCACGACCCCGCCCCCGAGGAGGCCGAGCTGCGTGTCGGCGCCGCCCGCGACGACCGGGGTCCCCTCCCTGAGGCCCGTCTCCTCCGCGGCCTTTCTGCTAACCGTCCCGACCACGGTCCCCGACTCGGCGACGCGCGGCAGGAGGTGCGCGATTCCAAGCTCCTCTGCCGTCTCGGCGGACCAGTCGCGCGTCTTCAGGTCGAAGAGGCCCGAGGAGGAGCCGAGCGACGGGTCGGTGACGTACTCGCCGGAGAGCTTCTGCAAGACCCAGTCGCCGAGCATCGTCATGTGGCGCGCCCGTTTCCAGATGTCCGGCGCGTTCGCCTTTATCCAGCGGAGCCTGGCGGAGGCGGCGATGGAGGTCCAGTCTCCGCCGCGGTTGTAGATAGGCTCGGCGAGGCCCTCGCTTATAAGCTCCCTGGCCTCCTTCTGGGCCCGGGCGTCCGCGTTGGGGACGGCCCAGATCTCCTGCCCGTTTTCGTCGTAGACGACGAAGCCCTCACGCATGCTGGTGGCCGTGACCGCCTTGACGTCCTCGGGTCCCACCCCGGCCTGGGAGAGCGCGCTCTTGATGCACTCGGTCGCCCGCCGCCAGCCGTCCTCGGTGTCGAAGTCCATCCCGCCCGGGTACTCCGAGGCCCTGTAGGTCCACTCCTGCTGGGAGAGCCCGAGCATGCGCCCGCTCGCGTCCCACGCCAGGGCCCGACAGCTCCCCGACCCCGCATCCACCGTAACCACCACAGCCCTGCTGTTCTCCGTCATTCTCCCGTTCCTTTCCCCAGCCGATCTCCATTCGGACCGGCTCTCCGTCACCGCCGGTACAGCGATACCCGGGGTTCGCAGGCTCGACCCGCCCGAAGTAGGCGACGAGGCCGTCCTGCCCCCCACGCTGCACCCGGAGCCGACGTTCCGGCTCCCGTTTCCTCCACCGTCGCAGCCGGGGCGCCGGCCAATCCCGGCCGGCGCCCCGAGCCTCCCCTACTCCGCGACCACCCCCTCCTGTTGGACGGGGGCGGCCTCCGCGGACCTGTTCCAGGGGCGCAGCTCGTAGGTCGCGCCGGGCCGGTCGAAGGACTTGCCCTCGGCCCCTTCGGCGAGGCGGCGCCGGAAGCTGTGAAGGGGTGTCGCCCTGGGGTCTATACGAACGTCCAGAACCACCGGCCCGTCGGCGGCGAAGGCGCGATCGAGGGCGTCGTCGAGGTCCTCGGGCCGCTCGACCTTGATGCCGAGGCAGCCCATGGCGGCGCCGGCCGCCGCGAAATCGGGCTGGCTCTCCTTCGTCTCGAGGTCGACGGACTGGCGCACCTTGTAGAAGATCTCCTCCCACATCTGGAGCCAGCCGAGTATGCCGTTGTTTAGGACCACGTTTATGACCTTCAGATTGTTCTGGGCCTGTGTTGCGAGCTCGCCGATGGCGTAGTAGAAGCCCCCGTCGCCGCTGATGGTCACCACGCGGTTCTCTGGCCGCACCACGGCGGCCCCGAGCGCCGCGGGGCAGGAGTAGCCCAGGCCCCCCTGACCGCGGGCGAAGATCCAGTTACGCCCCGCCTCCTTCACAGTGAGGTAGGCGGAGATCCAGCCCGCAGAGAAGCTGGCGTCGCTGATGACGACGTCGTTCGCGTCGAGCCTCGCGTTCAGCTCGCGCATGACGCGCTGCGGGGCGAGCGGCACGGCATCGGAGGCCTCCTCCTCGCGGATCGTGGCCGCCTCCTCCTCCTTGATGCTCGCCACCTCATCCAGCCAATCCGAGTGATCCTGCGGCTCGACGCGATCTAGCAGGGCCGAGAGCGTCCCCTTTACGTCTCCGTTGAGCGCGACGGTCGGGCGGAACGTGCGGCCGGGCTCGGCCGGGTCTATGTCCAGGTGTATCGTCGCCTGATCGGGGCTCGGTATCGTCCAGTTGACGCTGGTGTTCTGGCTGACCTTGCTCCCGCACCAGAAGACCATGTCCGCCCGCTTGACGACCCGGTTGGCCGTCAGCCCCCCGAGGGGGTTCAGGACCCCGCCCGAGTGGGGACCCGTCTCGGCGATCGAGCCCTTCCCCGTAAAGGTCGTGACGACCGCGGCGTCCACGGTCTCGGCCAGCCGGGTAAGCTCGTCGGCGGCCCGGGAGCCGAGCACGCCGCCGCCGGCGACGATAACCGGCCTCCGGACCCGGCCCAGAAGATCCGCCGCCTCCTGGATGGCATCCGGGGACGGGACGGGACGGTAAGCGGGCGCCTGCGTGTAGCGGTCGTCTATCTCCAGGACGGTCTCGTCCCCGTCCCACTCGGCGTCCATCACGTCGTGCGGGATGACGAGCGCCACCGGGCCGGGACGCCCGGAGGTCGCCGTGCGGAAGGCCGAGCGGATAAGCTGCGGCAGCGACCTCTGGCTAGAGGCCGTCCACGTCGCCTTCGTGATGCTCTTGAGGAAGCTGATCTGGTCGAACCCCTGGGAGGCCACGCCCTTGTCCCGCAACGGCTCCCAGTCGCTCGGCAGCTCGCCGACGATGGCTATCACCGGGATCGAGGCGTTCAAGGACTCGACGAAGCCGTCTGTCAGCTTCGTCGTACCGGGACCGACGGTGACGTCACAGACGCCGGGCTTGCCCGTCAGCCGGGCGTAGGCGTCCGCCGCGTACGCCGCGCTCCGCTCGTCGCGCACCAGCATGTGCCGGATGCGGGGCGAGCGCCTCGCGATGCCGTCGTAGAGGGCGGCCGTCTGCCCGCCCGGCTGCCCGAAGACCTGCTCCACCCCGTACCGGGCGAGCATCTCCGCTACCAAATCTCCAACATGAGCCACTCGATCTACCTCCTGTGTGTTGCTGACGTTTTCTTCGCTGCTTTGCCACGTTCACCTCGTCGACCCGCCGCAACCATCCGAGCGGGCCGGTTCTCCACCCCCTCTTCTCTCACCCACGCATCGAGTTCGCGGCCTCCGCCCGTAGCGCGCTTTATCCCTCTCTGTTGCGCGCGTCTCGCGTAGCGGAGCGGCCCTGGCGAATCGTCGCTCAAAGTCCCCCTCCCACGGAACGCGCGCGCTCCAGTAGCTTCTCCACGAAGGCGTCGTCCCACCAGCCCAGGAAGAAGAGCAGGTCCGCTATCGTGAAGCGGTTGCGCATGAGGTGGCAGTTCTGGATCGCCCAGCGGCCGACCTCCGCGGAGACCGGGGGCGTGAGCTCAGAGAAGCGCACGGGGGCCCCGGCCGCGCCGAGAGCGCCGGCGAGGCGCTCCGGAGAGACGACCATCTCCTTCAGCTCGCCCCGGTGCCTCGGCCAGCCCTCCAGGAAAGCCTCGAAGACCCTGCGGTTCTCCCTCCAGCGCTCCAGCTTCTTGGAGTAGTCGCTCCAGCACTCCTCGGCGACGGTACCGGTGGGATCCACGCTGCCGAAGGCCTCCCGCACGGTGGGCTCCATCTTCTCGGGGTCCGGGAAGCAGGCGTCGACGTCGACCTTCGAGGGGTCGAGTTCGTCGAACAGGACCTCCCACGCCGCCGCCCCTACCACCGAGGC
>CADCVI010000202.1 GCA_902806105.1 uncultured Rubrobacteraceae bacterium | reverse complement strand
CCGCGGCCGTGCGGGGTGGGGGCGTCCTCGTCGCCAGCGGCTCGGTGGCGCGGGCCGAGCAGGCCATCGACGCGGTTTGCGTGGCAGGCTTGGAATTAAAGGAGCGGAGCTCGCAGGATGGTTGGGTCGGGATGGTGTTCCGCAAACCGTAGCATCAGCAATGACTCCCTGCCTGTACACAAGCACGCCACGCGCCACAGGACCGGGGCCAACTTCCGCGAACCCCGATTCCACGCACTCGGAAGCACAAGAGAAAAGGAATGAGTCGTGGTCAGCCGTGCGAGCTTTTTGGCCTCGGGCGTAGCGGGTAGAGACCCCCACGCAAGCCGCGCACGCCACGAAGGAGGAACAACGGTATGGGACTCGGCAACCTGGGCGACCTGGGAAACCTAGACCTCGGGCAACTTCAGGGCTACCTGCAGGGGGTGAACTTCCCCGCGGGCAAGGAGGAGGTCGCCTCCAACGCGGAGGGCAACAACGCCCCCCAGGAGCTGGTCCAGCAGATAAGGGACTCGGGTACGGAGAACTTCAACAGCGCCGACGAGGTCCTGCAGAAGGTGCAGGGCGGCCAGTAGGAGAGGGTAGAGAGAACCGGCGCAGGGTCCGCGGGCCGGGGCGTGGCTTACAGCCCCGGCCGCGTCCGCTATTGGCTTACGGCTACTTCAGTAGGTCCTTGACGGCGCCCTTCTTCTTCTTGAGGGTGCCCTTGTCCTGGTCGGCGCGCCCCTCGGCCTTCTTGTCCCTGTCGCCGGTGAGCGAGCCGCCGGCCTCCTTGGCGCGGCCCGCGACCTTGTCGATGGCCCCCTCGGCCTTGTCCTGGCTGCTCCTCTTGGACATAACCTATCCTTCCCTTCTTCGGTCGGTCTCGTCCACCACGTCTATCTCCTCGCGCCTCACGTCCTCCTCGACGACCTCGGTCTCTTCCACCACGTCCTTGCGGATACGGATCTCCTCCTTGACCACGGCCCTCTTCGAGACCGAGACCTCGGTCTCGGTCACCGGCACGACGACCTCTTCCTCCCCTATCTCGGCCCCCGGCGCCCCCTCCGAGACCGGGACCCTCTCGACGCGCACCTCCTCGCGCCTGACGGGCACCTCCACCCTCTCGCGCTCCGTGCGCACGCGCTTGCGGATCCTCATGGCCCCCGCCTCGCGCTCGCGGGTCCCGGCGACAAGCTCCTCCTCCAAGCGCTGCACCCGGATCTCGCCCTTAGCCGCGGGATGGCTTCCTGTCCGGCCCGAAGCCTCTCCCTCGTCGCGGCGCTCGCGCGACCCGCCGGTCGCGGCCTCGTCCGTGGCCGCGCCGAGGTCGCCGGGGCCGGCGTTCGTGCCGGTCTGCTCGGCGCCCGTGTGGTAATCGCCGAAGGCGCCGCGATCCTCGGCCGCCTGCTCGAGCCCGTAGTGGTCGCGGACCTGGCGCTCCAGCTCCGGCGTGATCTCCTGGCCGTCCGCGAAGGCGGGGCCGCTGGCGGCCGTCTCCTTGTCCACGGCGACCTCTAGGTACCTTCCTTCCTCGTCCGCGCGCGCTACCGCCGCCCAGGGGATGAGCGTCGAGCGGGTGCCCAGCAGGCCCATCTTTACCCCCAGGTACTCCGGGCGGTCGTCCTCGTCGAGGAACAGGAAGTCCACATGGCCGAGCCTATCGCCGGCCCGGTCGTGGACCTCGTAATCCGCGTAGCGCTCCTCGTAGACCAAGCCACCCGCCTCCTCGTTGGTGTCGCCGGTTCTTCCCTCTTCGTGTGACGCCTTGCTGCCTTGGCCTACGCCGGTAGCCGCTGGCCCGGGCCCCTCGAGCGCCCCGCCAACGACCCCGGTGGCCAGGCCGACCACCCCGCCCGTCGCCCGGGTAGCCGCGCCCACCACGCTAGCCGCGGGAGGGGCCGGAGCGTCCTCAGGCGGCGCAGAGGGAGGGGCGTGGCCCCCGCCGTAGTCGCTGCGGTCCCGGACGCGCCCGTCCCTGGCGTGGAGCAAGAACTCGGTTTCGTCCTCGCGGGCGATCTTCCGCCCGGCCTTGGCCGCCTCCGCCTGGGTGGCATGTACGGAGGTGGCCCTGTCGTTGCCCTCGCGCACCACAGCCCACCCGTCGGTGTGCGAGAGGACGTGGACCGTGGCCTTGTCTGCCATACCCTAGAGGCCACTCAGGGTGTCCGTGAGGCCGCCCAAGGCCCCCTTGTCCTTGCGCTCTTGCTCGTCTCGTTGGCGCTCGGCCTTCTTGGCTTCGGCCTCGGCTTGCCTGGTCCTCTCCCTTTGCTCGACCTCGGCCTCCGCTTCGGCCTTCCTTTGCAGGGCGCGGCCCTCGGCCTTCTTGGCCTCGTCGCCCGCCAAGGCGCCGTAGGCTTCCTTGGCCTTGCCTATGACTTTTTCCGACATATCGCCCTCCATTCGCGGGTTGTCTTTGTAGCGTTGGACGCACGAGAAGGCCAAGATCGTTACACCCTGGTGGGGGGGTTTTGGCTTCTGGGGGCGGAGGTTGGGGACCCTCGTAAGAGTAACCGTGCCCTCCAGCCTTTCGTAGCGTAGGAACCTCTACCTACCCCTGCTTCTCCTTCTGTGGGACTTCCGATGACGGCTCGCCCGCGGAGGAAGATGGCCCCCTGGTGGAAGGCCGGACCGGCGCCTCCCGCCGCTTGGGTTTGCCCCCGGCCTGGCTTAAGACCTCCCGGAGGGTGTCCTGGACGGCCTCCAGCCAGCCTTTGAGCGCCCCGTCGACCGTGCCGCACACATCCAAGTCCCCTAGGACGTTCTCTGTTGCCCTCACCGCGTTACCCCGCGTTCCCGTCAACAGCTCGTCCTGGTGAGGCCCTCGAGTATCTCCACGTGCTCCGCCACGGTGTCCAGGGAGTGGACGAGCATGGCGCGCGTTGTACAGGCGGACCTTCAGGAACACCTTGGCCCTAACCCCCTTTATCCTGTGCTCTACCTCGTCGAGATCGGCGTCCACGCCGATCTCGACGAGGCTCACGAGTTCCGGGAGCACGGAGGCATGGGATCTGAGGTCCCTGACGATCAGGTGGATCTTGTCGATTTCGAGTTCCGAGACGTCGAGCAGCACGGCGACGTCCTGACGGGCTGGCGGCCCTTCCGGAATGCCGTTGTTGGTCGGTGGTGAGTCCTGGATACGATGCGTCCCTCCTCGCTGTCCATGGGCCTCCGGGTGCGGTGTTTACCCAGTAGGGGCATGATCCTCCCCACGCCAGCCCGCGCCGACTTCGGATAACGACCCTTCCGCTCTCCAGTCAATAAGGAGAGGAGACTCTCCACTTCCCGACGCGTCGCGCACGGCATATGATGCCTTGTGAGCCGTACCTGCTAGAGGTTTGTGGGAGTCGATCCAAGAAAGGGCCAAACTCGGTGACCAATAAACCCTCCAGTGACGCGATCGAGATCCGCCTGACGCCGACGCAGAAAGTGCACTACTTTCGGCGGACGGGCATGATCCTGCACTCAGTAAGCGTGCCCCCGGCGCAACTAAAACGCTTCTCGGGCGTCGCGGCGAAGGCCGGCAGCGAATCCTTGCCCGTCTCGCGCTCCGCCGTCAGGCAGCTGCTCGAGCCCAGGCCGTCCGGAGGACGGGGCGGCGGTCCGTTCGTCGTCGAGGTCGCCCTCACCCCGGGGCAGAAGGAGCAGATCGGCCGGGCGACCGGCCACTGCTTTGCTTCTTTGCTGATGGGCCCCCATGATTTTCCCGTGACCTACCACGAAACGTGGGACGACGCTATACCTCTGCGCGTCGGCCGCACGATCGTCATCAAACCAGCGGGCGAAGCGTACAAAGCTTCGGATGCCCACCTGGTCGTGGAGCTGCCCGCGGGCGACGGCTCCGCGCGGGGCGTGTTCGGCACCGGGCGGCACCCGGCGACGCAGCTAGCGCTGGTCTTGCTGGAAGAGTACGTCCGGCCGGGCGATCGGGTGCTGGACCTGGGCACGGGGTCTGGCATCCTGGCAGTGGCCGCCGCCAAACTGGGGGCCGGCGAGGTGCTGGCGCTGGACATCGACGCGGCCGCCGTGGCCGTAGCCCGAGAGACCGTCTCGCTCAACGGCCTGGTCGACGCGGTCGAGGTGGGCCGGGGCGGCGTCGCGTCCGCTGCTCCACCTTACGACGTGGTGGCCGCGAACATCTTCCCCAACGTGCTGGTCGAGTTGGCCCCGGACCTAGCCGCAACCGTGCGGCGCGGCGGCGTCCTCGTCACAAGCGGCTCGGTCGCGGCGCGCGCCGAGGTGGCCGCCGACGCCGTGCGCGCGGCGGGCTTGGGATTGGAGGAGCGACGCTCGCAGGACGGTTGGGTGGGGATGGTGTTCCGCAAACCGTAGCGCCCGTGATCCTGCCGGCAACCATCCCGATACCGGGCAAGGATCGGCTTCTTATATACAAGATGAACCCTCTCTACCTTTTAGATAGAATAGATAGTCGGCATACGATCGGAGCCATGCCGACTTCCGAGAACACCGTCAGACCGAAGTTCGCAGAAGGTCCTTCCGCATGCTCGGGTGAACAATCCAAATAACTAGGTGGCGCCGGGCTTTTCGGAATGTTCGAGTCTCTGAGAAGACTAGCCTTCTCGGCGTTCCAAATTAGTTCTTTTGAACAGGGTTTCGCCAAGTGCGAGGTTCCGTTCGGCTAACGAGAAATATAGCAGTGACAAGAACCCCGCATTTTTTCCCGCCGGAGACGGGGTGCTCGCTATGGCTCTTGGCATGCATTCGATGAAGTCTTGGTCGCATCGACTGTCGAAGTCGCCGAGGAGCGCGTAGCACAGATCGTGCTCCCGGCAGACGGCATCGACCGCATCAATGGGCGGCGTGTTCCCGGTCGGATCGCCATGGCCGAGCCCACAGTAATTGCCGTAAACCGGAAGACTCAACTGCCGTGGTGCCCCCCGATTGTCGGACGGCCCGCCCTTGGCCACCTCTGAGAGTACGGGGAGAGAGATTGTTCCCAGGTAAGGGGCCCTTATCGTGTGGACTACGCCATTGCGTTTTGGGGGCTGGGCTTCTTTCCTCGGCTTGGGTACGAGCACTTCCGTCTTTCTAGAGTAGGTCCTTGCTGCTTCGTCAGCATTTCCCAGCGTAGCGCATCCTAAACTCCACCAGGTTGAGGGACAACCGGAGCGAAGGAAGAAAAGCTATCGGGACGTAGGGGCCTAGCTTACTCACGGGCTTCGCATGAGATTCGATACATGGGGAACAGCGTAGAACCCTTCCGCACACCCGGGTGGATGCCTCTTGAGAATCGGAGACCAGTGTCGCAGCCTTCGAGGCGTGGATGCTTCCGCAGAGAGTGAGGGGGTGCAGCTTGACTCGTCATAGATCGACAGGCAGAAGCGGGTCCAGAAGGGAGAAGAGGGCGGACGCGCTCGGCTACCAAGGGTTACACCCAGTGCTCCGAGCGGACGACCGCTTACGAAGAGGAGCGGTGACCGATGTTACCCTCCTCGTACATGTAGTCC
>CADCVI010000201.1 GCA_902806105.1 uncultured Rubrobacteraceae bacterium | reverse complement strand
TCGTCCTTCTTCGTGTAGGCCCACGCCGCCTGCACAGCGCACAACAGGGAGTCGAGCTCGTCCGCCATCGGGTCCGTGACGAGCTTCTCGCGCCACGCCGCGTCTGCCTCGACGGCGAACCCGTAGGCCTCCCGGAGCACCCCGGACCCGAGCCCCTCGACAATCTCCTCGCGGGCCTCCGTGTGAGCGGCCGATTGCTTTTTGCGCTCGTCGCTCTTGTAGCTTCTCTTCCCCAGGAAACGGCGCGCGACCACGGCGGGATAAGCTTCGACCGCTACGCGCCCGGCCCCCGTGGGACGGCAGGGCTCGACGCTCACGCCGGAGGCGAGCAGGAGCGGCGCCCCCCGGTAGAACATCTTCCCGACCGGAACCCGGAAGAGCCTCATCGCGCTCGTCGAACCGGAGCGCCGGTCCGCGAGCCTGTAGCGGAACTTGGACCCCGGGGGCCTCGTCGCCATGTCCTCCTTTATGGCGCCCTCGAACTCGTCCTTCGACAAGCGGGAGACCTTGCCGACGTACCCCTCCCAAGACTGCGGCCATCCGAGCGCCTCGACGAGGCTGCGCGGCTGGCCGAAGGGGAAATCCATCCCGCAGACCCAGGGCCCGCCATCCATCAGGAAGGCCCGAAGCTCCTCGAAGCCCGTGAGGACCTCGGAGCTCTCCACCCGCAGGACGTCACCCCCGAGCGTGCATCCCACCAGGATCAGGGGCTTCCGCAAGCTCGGCGTGCTGGTGAAATCGAGGCCGTAGATCTTCACCCGGGCTATTCTACAGGCGCCCGGGAAACGCCGGGTTCAGGACGCGGGATAGAGGCGCAGGCAGCAGCACAACCGCGGACCGCCGGCCTTCGCTCGAGACGTGGAGGTTCTGCCGGAGACGGGCGGCGAAGCAGGAGCCCTCGGACTCCTACATCTCGCTCAACGGTACCGGCCCATCACGCGCGTCTTCTTCCCTTCATCCGTCGAGAACCGCGGGCTCCACGCGACCTGCTCCGGGGCGCCCGATGCCTACCGGCTGTCGCCGGACAGGCGCACGCCTCGGCCTCTATGGGGTAGTTTCGGGCATCCCTTGCGCGGGTTTTTCGTCTCGGCGGGGTCCCACGGCGCTAATCCTCGATCTTCCCGTCGAGCCAGCCCAGCAGGGTCTTGCGAGCCTTGTGCTCCTTCTCGTAGGAACGAGCCTTCGTAAGATCCTTCTGCGAGAGGCCCTCGAGCTTCTCCTTGGCCCCGTCCACGCTCAGCTCGTCGTAGCCCTCGACGGGCGCCTCCTCATGCGCGCCGGCGCGGGCCTCCTTCGCCTCGGCCGTGTTGCCGACGTGCTGTTTGCCCTGCCTGGAGCCCTCGCGCTTCTTGCGCTCGGTCTCTTCCTTCTCCCCCTCGCTCAGGTTCTCCCAGGCTTCTTTCGGGAGGTATCGGCTGGTCTCGCCGTCGTCGTGGCGGGCGTTGGCGCTGCCCTCCTTCGTCTGCCACTGCTCCTCCGTCCACTGCTCCAGGTGCTTCTGAGAGTCGTCCTTCTCGCCCTTGTAGCCGCCGCCCTGCTTCTCGTACTCCTGCGTGAGCAGCTGGGACTTGCGGGCCGACCACTGCCCCGGCTTGCCGCCCTTGTCGGAGCCCTTGATCTCCTCTTTCAGCTTCTCCCGGAGCTCGGGATCGGTGTACTTCTCCTCATAGTCCTTTTTGTTCTTCGCCATGGTCCAGCTTCCTTTCTACGTGGTAGACGTGCTCTTGCCGATGACGGCGTAGAGCGGGTCCGAGAACATACGCCGGGGACTGAGGGCGTTCTCGAAATCCCGTCCTCTTGCAGGCAACGCCCGACGAGCCGCACGTGCCAACGGGCGCCAAGACCGTGCCAGACGGGGAGCGCCTTCGTCGGCAGCAGCGGTTTCGATGCTACGGTACTCGATGTACCCCCCAGGCTGGGTTTCCGGTCGACATCGACCGAAGATAGGCCGGAGGTGGAGCTTCCGCTGTCGTAGCTCTCACGTACCGTATCCGCGCAGATGGGTTGGTGAGGATCTGGAGGTTGGGGCCACCGGGACAGCTCGAACCCCGCTATCTGGCTATGAGGCTGGTTTAGAATTAGCCCGAGCTTGCACCGGAAGTTCGATGACGATCTTGAGGAGAGAAGATAGCCTCCGATAATCAAGCCCGGGCCGAAGGAGCGCGGTCGGACGGCGAGAGGCGGTTCCACGCCCTCGTCGAGAACGCGCTGGATATCGTCATGGTCACCGGCCCGGACGGAACGATACGCTACGTGAGCCCCTCGGTGGAGCGGGTGTTGGGTTACGCGCCCGAGGAGATGCTCGGCACGAACTCGGCGCAATACGTTCATCCCGATGACGCGGAAAAGGCCTTCAGGGAGCTCGAGGCTCTCCTGTCCAAACCGGGGGTTCATCCCGCGGCGGTGGAGACCCGCGTGCTGCACAAGGACGGCTCCTGGCGCCACCTCGAGGGGTTTGCCGTCAACCTGCTCGAAGATCCGTCGGTGGAGGGCTTGGTCTTCAACCACCGCGACGTAACCGACAGGGTCCGGGTGGAGGAAGAGGTAAGGCGTCTGAGCGAGGAGCTCGAGGGGCGGGTGATGGAGCGCACCGCGCAGCTGGAAGCCACCTTGTCCGAGCTGAGGGAGAGCGAAGAACGTTTTCGGGCCACCTTCGAGCAGGCCGCCGTCGGCGTCGCGCACGTCTCCGTCGATGGCGGCCTGCTCAGGGTCAACGACAAGCTCTGCAAAATCTTCGGCTACGCCCGGGAGGAGATGCTGGGGCTTACCTTGCAGGACCTCGCGCATCCGGTGGACCAGGAAGCCGACCTGGAGCAGGTCCGCCGGGTGCTGGCTGGCGAGACCGGGTCATACTCCATGGAGAAGCGCTACTTCCGCAAAGACGGCGCCCTGATCTGGGCAAACCTGGCGGTCTCGCTGGTGCGCGATTCCTCGGGAGGCCCGGAGTACTTTATCGGGGCCATCGAAGACATCACCGTGCGCAAGCGAGCGGAGGAGGCGCAGAGCTTCTTGACCGAAGCCAGCGAGATACTCTCCTCGTCGCTGGACTACCGGGGAACGCTCTCCAGCGTGGCACGCCTCGCGGTGCCCACCCTGGCCGACTGGTGCGTCGTGGACATCCTCACGGAGAAGGGATCTCTCGAGCGGCTGGCGGTGGAGCATCCGGATCCCGCGAAGGTCGAGCTTGCATACGAGCTGCAGGAGCGTTACCCGCCGGACCCCAACGCCCCCCGAGGCGTGCGCCACGTGCTGAGGACCGGCGAGCCGGACATGGTGCCGGAGATACCCGAGCACCTTTTCGAGGAGGCCGCCCGCGACGAGGAGCATCGCGAGTTTCTCAGGATGCTGGGGTTCCGCTCCTACATGGTGGTACCACTCGTGGCGCGAGGCCGCACCCTGGGAGCCATCTCGCTGATTTCGGCGGAGTCGGGGAGGCGCTACGGGGAGGCGGATCTCCAACTGGCACAGGAGCTTGCCCGGCGCGCGGCGATCGCGGTAGACAACGCCTGGCTCTACGAGCAGGCCCAGAAGGAGATCGCCGAGCGTGCGTGGGTGCAGGAGGAACTGCGGGGCTCCAGGGACCAGCTGGAGGTCATCCTCAAGGGCGTTGCGGACGGCATCATCGCCCAGGATGCGAGCGGGCGCATCTTCTACGCCAACGAGGCGGCGGCCAGGATGTCCGGCTACCCATCGGTGAGGGCGTTCGTCGAAGCACCCGTTGAAGAAAGGCTGAGCTTGTTCGAGCTTCTGGACGCGGAGGGCAATCCTTTCCCCCTGGAGCGGTTGCCGGGCCGCAAGGCCCTGCGGGGGGAGGAAGTCGAGGAGGTCTTGCGCTTCCGCGCCGTAGAAACCGGCGAGGAGCGGTGGTCGCTGGTCAGCGCGACGCCCGTCTTCGGCGCGTCTGGCAGGGCCCGCATGACGGTCAGCATCATGCGCGACATAACCGAACAGATGCGCGCCGAGCAGGAGCGCGCCCGCCTCGCCGCCATCGTGGAGTCCTCGGACGACGCCATAATCGGGAAGACGCTGGAGGGCATCATCACCAACTGGAACAGAGCCGCGGCGAGAATCTACGGCTACTCCGCCGAGGAGGCCGTGGGGCGGCCCATCACCATGCTGGTCCCGCCCGAGCGCCCCGACGAGATACCGGGCATCCTCGAGAAGATCAGGCGCGGGGAGAAGATAGAGCACTTCGAGACGGTGCGCGTCGCCCGCGACGGCAGGAGGATGAACATCTCGTTGAGCATATCCCCCATCAGGGACTCGGCGGGCAACGTAGTCGGAGCCTCGACCATCGCTCGCGACATCACGGAACGCAAGCGGATAGAGACCGCCGTGCAGGAGATGAGGGAGACCGAGCGCCAGCGCATAGCCCGGGACCTGCACGACGGGGTCCTGCAAGACCTCTCCTACGCCGCGATGGCGCTGGAGATTACGAAGCGTAACGCCCGGGGCACGGCCCTCGAAGGCGAGCTCCAGGAAGAGGTCGACACCATCCGAAGCGCCTCCCAGGATCTGCGCGTCGCCGTGTACGATCTGCGCCTTGCAGACGAACTGGACCAGGCGTTTCCCAGGTTGCTGGAGTCCCTGGTGGAAAAGAACCGCGCGATGGCCCGAGACCACGAGATAAGGCTAGAGGTGGAAGAAGGATTCCCCGAGACACGGCTCGGGGAGGCAGCGGCGGAGTTGTTGCGCGTGGTGCAGGAGGCGCTTACCAACGTCCGGCGCCACTCCGGTGCCCGCAACGTACTGGTAACCCTGAGGTCCGAAGGAGAGAGCCTGGTCGTCGAGGTAGCCGACGACGGCAGGGGCTTCGGACCGGGTACTCTCACCGGGGTGGGATCGCAGAGCATGCGGGAGCGGGCCGCCTTGCTGGGCGGAGAGCTGGAGGTCCACAGCGAACCGGGGACCGGCACGACGGTGCGGCTTCGGGTCCCGATGCCCCGCTCGTGACCGAGAAAGCGGAGCGGCCGCTCGGGAGATGCCGCGGATCGAGGAGTGGGAGGCAGTGAGATGACGGAAGGTTTCGCACGGCCGGTTCGCGTCATGCTGGTCGAGGATCACGCCGCCTTCCGCCGCGCCATCGCCATGTTGGTGGACCTGGAGCCGGACCTCGAGGTGGTAGCCCAGGCCGGATCTCTCGACGGGGCCCGTCGCCACGCCGCGTCGGTCGGGTTCGACGTGGCGGTAATGGACCTCGGGCTACCCGACGGCGATGGCGTCGACTTGATCCGGGAGCTCCGCCGGGTAGCCTCCGGGGCGGCGTTGCTGATCCTGAGCAACAGCCTCGACCCGACGAACCTGAAAAGGGCGACCGATGCCGGCGCGGACGAGGTCTTGCCAAAGATCGCCTCCCCCACGGAGGTTGTCGACGCGATAAGGCGGCTTGGTAGCGGTTGAGGACGGCACGCAGAAGCAGCGTCCTCTCCTTCGGCCCCCAGCGCGAAGGCGGCTCC
>CADCVI010000200.1 GCA_902806105.1 uncultured Rubrobacteraceae bacterium | reverse complement strand
GGCAGGACGCCGAACGCCGACGAGATCTAGGGGGAGGTGTGGGCGGCGGTTAGGGGGATCCTCCTCGACCCCGAGCGGCTGAGGGCGATGCTCCGGGCGTACCGGGAGGGCCAGAAGCGGCTGACGGGCGACCCGGGCGCGGAGGCGAAGAAGCTCGCCGGGGTGATCGCCGAGTGCGAAAGGAAGAGGGCGAAGAACCAGGAGATGTACCGGGCGGACGCCATGACCCTCGAGGAGCTCCGCGCCTCCCTCGACTCCCTGAAGGCCGTCCGGGAGGAGGCCGAAAGGGCGCTCGGCGAGGCCGAGGCGCGCCTGCGGAGGGCCAGGGACGCCGAGGCCGAGGGGGAGGCCCTGCTGAGGCGCTACGAGGGGGTGGCCGGGGGCGACCTCGACGCCCTCGGGGGAGAAGCGCGGCGCGAAGTGTACAATCACCTCGGCCTCTCCGTGGTCGCGGCGCCGGCCCGGACGGAGCCCCTGAGGATAGTCTTCGGCGCCCTGGGAGGAGAGTCGGTTTGTCACCGAGGCAGAACGTCAACAAGATGATGCAGCAGGTCCAGAAGATGCAGCAGGAGATGCAGCAGGCCCAGGAGGAGCTTGCCCGCGAGACCGTCACGGCGAGCGCCGGGGGCGGGGCGGTCAAGGCGACGATGACCGGGGGCCTGGAGCTTGTCTCGCTGGAGATAAACCCCGAGGTCCTCGACCCCGAGGACGTCGAGATGCTCCAGGACATGGTGCTCGCCGCCGTAAACGAGTCCTTGAACAGCGCCCAGGAGATGGCTTCCAAGCGTCTCGGTGGGATCACGGGCGGTCTCGGGGACCTCGGGATCAACATGCCGGGGCTCTAAAGGCCTTTTGGCGTACTACGCGAGGCCGGTCGAGCGCCTCATTACCGAACTCTCGAAGCTCCCCTCTATCGGGCCAAAGAGCGCCCAGAGGATAGCTTTCCACGTCGTGCGCGGGCGGCCGGACGACGCGAAGGCCCTCGCCGAGGCCCTGCGCGAGGTGAAGGAGCGCATAAAGCCGTGCCGGCGCTGCTTCAACCTCACGGAAGAGGATGAGTGCGACATCTGCCGCGACCCGCGGCGTGATCCGGCCGTGATCTGCGTGGTCGAGGACCCGTACGACATTGGCCCGATAGAGCGGACGGGCGAGTACAGGGGCCTCTACCACGTCCTTGGCGGCTCGCTCTCGCCGCTCGACGGGATAGAGCCCGAGGATCTCCGCATCGCCGAGCTTGTAGAGCGGGTCGGCGCGGAGGGGACGAAGGAGATAGTCGTCGCCACGAACCCGAACACCACGGGCGAGGCGACCGCCCTGTTTATCGCCGGGGAGCTCAAGGAGAAGCCGGTCCGGGTGACGGCGCTCGCGAGCGGGCTGCCCGTCGGCGGCGACCTGGAGTACGCAGACGAGGTCACGCTCGGACGCGCGTTCGCCGGACGGCGTGAGATCTAGCGCCGGGGGAAGCGTCGCGGGCGAAGGCCCCGCAAACTCCTCCCTCGCGGGCCTCTCCCGACGCACGGTCGACTCCATAGGCGAGACGGTCGCGACCCTGGCCCCACATCCGGCGAAGCTCGTCAAGGCCCCGGAGTTTCCCCGGGAGCTCCAGCGCGCGCTGGGGTCGATGGGGGCGGGGAGGCTCTACTCGCACCAGCTCGAGGCTTACGAGCGGGTGCGTGCCGGGGAGAACGTCATCGTGGCGACGGCGACGGCGAGCGGCAAGTCGCTCTGCTACAAGATCCCCGCTTTCGAGAACGCCCTCGAGAGCGCGAGGAACAGGGCGCTTTTTTTGTACCCGACGAAGGCGCTCGCGCAGGACCAGCTCCAGAAGATCCAGAAGCTCAACCTCCGGGGCGTCTACCCGGCGACCTACGACCGCGACACGCCGAAGGCGCTCCGTTCGGAGATCCGGCGCCGCGCGAACGTCATCCTGACGAACCCGGATATGCTGAGCGTCGGCCTCCTCCCGAGCCACGAGGGGCCCTGGTCGGACTTTTTTCGCAACCTCAAGATCATCGCCGTCGACGAGGCCCACCTCCTGCGCGGCGTCTTCGGCTCCCACGTCGCCGCCGTGATGCGACGTTTGAGGCGCGTCGCGGAGCTCCACGGCGCCGACCCGAGGTTCGTCCTCACGAGCGCGACCATCGCCAACCCGTTGGAGCTCGCCGAGGTTCTCACCGGCCTGCCGTTCTCGCTCGTGGACAACGACGGGGCCTCGTCGGGGCCCAGGCGCGTCGTGTTCAGGAACCCGCCCCTGAAGGACGAAGAGAAGGGCGACCGGCGAAGCATGCTCACGGAGGCGGCGTTCGTCTTCTCGAAGCTCGTGGCGCAGGGGGTCCGCACGATAGCCTTCGCCAAGAGCCGCAAGTCCGCCGAGCTTATCTACCGCTACGCCGCCGACCGTCTCGGGCCGTCCCTCGCGCGGCGCGTCTCGCCGTACCGGGCGGGCTACACGGTTCGCGAGCGCCGGGAGATCGAGGGGCGGCTCTTCAGCGGGGACCTCCTCGGCGTCGTCTCGACGAACGCGCTGGAGCTCGGGGTTGACGTCGGAGCCCTGGACGCCGTGGTCTGCTGCGGCTACCCGGGGAGCGTCGCCTCGATATGGCAGCAGTGGGGCCGGGCCGGGCGCGGCAAGGAGCCGTCGCTCGCCGTGTACATCGCGGGTCGCGACTCCCTGGATCAGTACCTCTACGAGAACCCGGAGAAGGTCCTCGGCAGGCGCGTCGAGGCCGCGAGGCTCACGCTGGAGAACCCCTACGTCCTGGGTCCGCACCTCCTGGCGGCGGCGCACGAGTCGCCGCTCGACGCAACGGACGACCGCTACTTCGGGTTCGGCTTCGACGGCGTCACCGAAGACCTGGCGCAGTCCGGGAAGCTCGTCAGAAGCGGGGGGAGGCTCCACTACGCGGGCGACGACAGGCCGGCGTGGAACATCTCGCTCAGGTCTGCCGACGCAGGGTCCGTCCTCGTCGCGGACGGGGAGGGGGAGGTAATAGGCTCCGTCGAGTCGCGCCGCGCCCCGATGGAGCTCCACCCCGGAGCTACCTACCTGCACCGGGGCCGCGCCTACGAGGTCGAGGACCTGAACCTCCCCGCGCACACAGCGCAGGTCCGCCTGGTCCCGAACCGCTACTACACCAGGGTCCGGGTGGAGACGGACGTCGAGATCCTGGAAGAGATGAGCTCTCGCGACCTCGCCAACGGCTCGAAGCTCCACTGGGGCCGCGTCCGCACCACCGACGTCGTCACCCTCTACAAGAAGATACAGGTCTCGGACGGCCGCGAGATGGGCGTCTTCCCGCTCGATCTGCCGCCCACCGACTTCGAGACGCGCGGACTCTGGGTTACCCTCCCGCCCATGCCTCCGCTCCCGCCACCGCCGATGACCGGCCCGCAGGGCAACGGCGGCGAGGGACGCACCAGCTTCGTAGAGTTCCTCGGCTCCCTGCACGCCGCCGAACACGCGGTAATAGGACTTCTGCCCCTCTTCGCGATGTGCGACCGGGGGGACATCGGCGGCCTCTCCGTCGCCGTCCACCGGGCCACGCGCCGGCCCACGATCTTCGTCTACGACGGCTACCCCGGCGGTGTCGGCATCTCCGAGCGCGGCTACGAGACCTTCGAGGAGATCACCCGTGACACCCTGAGCGTCCTCGCCCGCTGCCCGTGCAAGCGCGGATGCCCGGCCTGCGTCCAATCCCCGAAGTGCGGCAACTGGAACGAGCCGCTCAGCAAGGACGGCGCCATACGGGTCCTACGCTACCTGCTCGGCCAGGTGAGCCGCTACCCGATAGGGTGACCCGAACGGACCCCGCCACGCCGCCGTCGAGGGGGGACGCTCTCGGAGACCTGCGCGGCCCGGAAGGTCGGACGCCCCGTCCTCGCGGGGCAGGATGGGACCTCGGGTACCAATTTTCGTCGCCCCCTTGCGCCAACGGGACTTCGGGGCGCGGTAGTTTCTCCTCGCTGCCCCGCTGTGGTTGGATCTGAGGATTCGGCACGAAGCTAGCCGTTCTTCCGGGGCATGAACTAGCCGAAAGGGCGATGCCCAGCCCCTCACCCGGCGCTACGATCTCCCCAGGTAAACGAGCCGGGAGAAGATGATGGAGCGCGAGGAAAATATGCTGGGTACTTTGTCGGAGGGTCTGGCGGACGCCGTGGAGAGGGTAGCCCCCTCGCTGGTCAGGGTTTACGGGAGGAGACGCAGGTCGGCGAGCGGGGTGGTCTACGCCGACGGCCTGGTGCTGACGGCGAGCCACTCCGTGGAGCGCGACGAGGACATCTCCGTCGGTCTCGCGGACGGCACGAAGCACGAGGCGCGCCTGCTCGGGCGGGACCCCGCGACGGATCTGGCGGTCCTACGCGTCGAGGGGCTCGGAGCCGAGGCCGCGCGAGCGGCGGAGGGGGAGGCCAGGATCGGGCAGCTCTCGCTGGCCGTCGGCAGGCCCGCGCGCGGCGAGGGTATCCGGGCCTCCTTCGGCATAGTGAGCGCCGCCGGCGGGCCCATGAGGATGGGACGCGGCGCGCGGCTGGAGCGTTACGTGCAGACGGATGCTACCCCGTTTCTCGGCCTCTCGGGCGGGGCCCTGGTGGATGCGCGCGGCGGCGTCCTCGGCATCCTGACGACGGCCTTCGGCAAGGGGGCCATGTTCGCCGTTCCGGCCGACCTCGCGTGGCGGGTCGCGGGGTTGCTCGCCGAGAGGGGGTCCACGAGGCGCGGCTACCTCGGGGTCCTGAGCCAGCCGGTCCGCCTGCCCGACGCCCAGAGGGTCGGCCTCACGCAGCGGGGCGGGCTCCTGATCGTGGGGATCGAGGACGGGAGCCCCGCGTCGCGCGCCGGGTTCCTGATCGGGGACATCCTCGCAACTCTGGACGGCCAGCCGGTCGAGGATACCGAGGACCTCCTGACGCTTCTTGCGGGCGAGAGGGTGGGCGACGAGGTGCCGGTGAGGCTGGTGCGGGGCGGCGAACTCACGACGGTGCGTCTCACCGTCGCCGAGCGCGGCAAGGAGGCGTCGTAGCATGGCCCCGGGCATAGGGGCGGCTTCGAGCGCCGCCGAGGGGCTGGTCGAGGAGGCGCGCGGCAGCGTCGTCGAGGTCTCGACCGGGAGGCGCGGGGCCGGGGCCGGCGTGATCTGGCCGGGCGACGCCCTCGTCCTGACGAACGACCACGTCGTCTCCGGCGGACGCCGGGGCCCTTGGCGGCGCCGGGGGAGGGGACGCCCCGGCCCGCGCGTGACCCTGCCGGACGGCCGAGCCTTCGACGCCGAGGTGCTCAAGCACGACGGCGGGCTTGACCTGGCGCTCCTGCGCCTCAAGGACGCCCCCGCGGACCTCGTGCCCGCCACCGTCGGGGACTCGGCGGGCCTGCGCGTCGGAGAGCTGGTCTTCGCGGTCGGACACCCCTGGGGGCGACCCGGGGTCGCGACGGTCGGCATCGTGAGCGGGCTGGCCCGCGAAGCCGGACGCGGCGGGGCGAGCCACCTCATCTCGGACGTTTCCCTTGCCCCCGGCAACTCCGGCGGCCCTCTCCTGAACGCGCGCGGCGAGGTGGTCGGCATAAACGCGATGGTCTCGGGCGGCTTCGCGTTCTCCATCCCGAGCAACGTCGCGAAGGACTGGGTATCTGCTTCTGGCACCGTCCGGCCCCGCCTCGGGATCGGCGTGGTACCGGCCGGCACCGGAGGTGCTGCCGGCCTGGTAGTCGCCCTCGTGGAGGGTGGTGGCCCCGCCGAAAGGGCCGGCGTTATCGTCGGGGACGTGCTGCTCGGGACGGAGGGCGATACCACGACGTTCGGCGGCGCCTCCGACCTCTCGCACGCCCTCGCCCGGTCCGGCGAGAGCGTAAGGCTGCGCATCCTGCGCGGCGGCGAGGCGCTCGTGGTCGGCGTGGATCTGAGGGCGCCGGGGCGCGCGGCTTGAGCCTCGGCGTCACGAGGGTGCTCGTCGTGGCCCCGACCTCGATGGCCCGGGCGGGGCTGCGCTCGATGCTCGCCTCGGTCGAGGGGACCGGCGTGGAGGTGATAGGCGAGGCGGACGCCCTCACCGGCCCGGTGCCGGCGAGGACCGACGTCGTCCTCGTGGCGGGGGAGGAGCTTTTGGAGGATGCCGTCCTCGCCGACGAGGGGGAGCCCGCGCTGCTCCTGATCTCCGAGGACGAGACCGGACCTGCCGCCCTGCGCGACGCGCCCCTGAGGGCGTGGGGCATCCTGGCGCCCGAGGCGCCGCCGGAGGAGCTCGCGGCGGCGGTCGTCGCCGTGGGCCACGGCCTCGTCGTCCTGCCGGCCGCCCTCGCGGACAAGCTGCTCGAAGAAACCCGCGTCGCCGCCGTCGAGGAGCTCGTCGAGCCCCTTACCGGGCGGGAGAGGGAGGTACTGGAGGCCCTCGGAAGGGGGCTGTCGAACAAGATGATCGCGCGCGAGCTACGCATAAGCGAGCACACCGTCAAGTTCCACGTCTCCTCCCTCTACGCGAAGCTCGGCGTCTCCAGCAGGACCGAGGCCATGGGCGAGGGGGCGAGGCGAGGTTTGATCTCCTTGTAGCCCCGGAAGCGCGGTACGAACTTCGAGGACGATGATACGGACGCGATCCGCGGGTCAACCGAAGCGATTCCCTTGGGCTACCCTTCGAACCTCAGGAGGAGGGCATCGGCGTCGCGCGGCTGAGGGAGAGTGCGGACCCCGAGGCGAGGATTGTCCCCGAGTGCGCGGACTGCGCCCGCGAGAACTCGGACGGCGACCACTCCCCGATCGCCTCCTCCAGCGCCGCTGTCTTGACGACGAGCTGCCGGGCGCCGACGAGCTCGGCGAGCCTCTCCTGCTGCTTGAGAGCGCCCTCCAGATCCACCTGCCTCACCCAGTCGAACGAGGCCCACACGACGCGCCCCTCGCCGACCCCCTCCTCGACAAGCTGGCCGAGCTGGTCTTTCCGGCCCCCAAGCGGGTCTTCCTCGGGCCTCATGAGGAAGCGTCCCTCCCGCAGCAGGCGCCCGGCCTCGAAACCGTTCTCCTCGAACCGGGAGGTCAGATCGTCCGGCGAGCTGTTCTCGCCGCCGTAGAACTTCACCAGCAGGCCGTCGCGAGCCTCGCCGACGCTGAAGAACGCCGCGTCCAGGCGGTGCAGCAGGTCGAGATCCTGGGCGACGGCGAGCACGTTGTCCGGCACCCGCAGGAAAGACCCCAACTGCCCCACGAGCGTCGCCGAACGCTCCTTCTCCCTCAGAAAGTCCTCCAGAGCCGAGCGCCTCACGCGCCAGTGCTTGCCAACCTTCAAGCACGGCAGGCTCCCCTCCCGGCACCAGCGCCACACCGTCGACTCCTTTACTCCCAGAAGCTCCGCCACGTCCTCCGCACCTAGAAGCTCGATCCCACGCCCCTTCTCCGTCGATACCACGAGAACCTCCTCGTTCACGGCGTCCGCCACGCTTCGATCGCACCGAAAGGTACACCACCGAGGCACTCGTTACACCTTTTGATGTATTTTGAAGCTCTAGACCTTATTTTAGTTGACTATACTTTATTTTAACCTAGGATGATGGTCGCTAGGGTAGCTATCCATGATGGGTGGACCGTAGACGAAAGGGGTCGTGTGACCACCAGGGCAGCAGGCAATTCCGGGGCGTCGCAGGTTCGCAGGGGTGAGATTCGGGGGACGACCGAGACGAAGTCTTCCTACAAGACCACCGAGCTTATCGCCTATGTCGTAGCGGTAGCCGGCGTGCTCATCGCGGCGGCGCTGACGGATGGCGGTGCGGACGGCTTCAACACGGTGGATGCGTGGAGGTTCGTCACCTACCTGACGGTCGGGTACATGATCAGCCGCGGGCTGGCGAAGGCCGGCTCCCGGAACCCGCAGGATTAGTAGTGGTTCGCACCGGTCTTGAAGCACGGACGGGGTCGGGGTCTTTGGGATTCCGGCCCCACCATCGTTTCGGGATCGCGGGAGGTGAGACGTCGAGCTTGAAGCAGGGAGGCGGATCGCGGTGATAAGGGTTCCGGGCGGATGCCTGCTCTGGGTGGTCATCAGCGTGGCCCTGAGCGTGGGCCTCACCGTCCTCGTGAATCTTGCCTTGCTCCCCTTCTGACGCGGCCTTGGGAGCGGGAGAGGCGGGCTTACGGGTCCGTGAGTCGTAGGAAGAGATCGGAAGGAGAACGACGGTGGAGAGAGAACCAGGAGGCACGACCGGGCAGTTCGGGGGCACCGGCGGGGCCACGGAGCAGGCGAAGCAGCAGGGACAGCAGCTCGCGGGCCAGGCCCGGGAGCAGGCGAGCAAGCTCGCGAGCCAGGGCGGCGAGCAGATCAAGGTTCAGCTCGCCAACCAGAAGCACCAGGCCGCCCAGAGGATAGCGCCCGTACAGACGGCGCTCAGGGAGACCGCGCATCAGCTGCGCAACCAGGGCCAGGGGCCGAGCGCCCAGTACGTAGACAGGGCCACGGACCAGGTAGAGCGGTTCTCCGGTTACCTTCGCGAGACGGAGGTCGACGAGATGCTCGGCGAGGTTCGTGGTTTCGCCAGAAGGAAGCCGGCCCTCTTCCTCGGCGGCGCTGCAGCCCTGGGATTCCTCGCTAGCCGCTTCCTCAAGAGTTCGTCCGAGGAACAGGGGGGCTCCGCGGGGGCAAGCTACGAGGCTACCGGCACCGCGCTGAACGGGGCGGACGTCTCTTACGGGGCCCACGAGCCCGCCGCGGCCCTACCCCCGGGTGGTTTCGAGGGTGACTACCCGGCGACCGCGCCGCCCCTGAGCGAGCCTCCCGGGGGGCCGACCGTGTACCCCCGAGGGTACTAGGAGGGGACGATGCAGGGTAGGGACGAACGCTCGATAGGGGAGCTCTTTGCGGAGCTGGCGCAGGAGACTTCTACGCTGGTGCGCCACGAGTTGACGCTCGCCAAGGCCGAGATGAGCCAGAAAGCATCTCGGGCCGGCAAGCACGCCGGCATTCTAGCCGCCGGGGGTGCCCTGGCTTACGCGGGGCTCTTGGCGATTCTCGCCGGGGTAATAGCCCTGCTGAACGCGGTTATGCCCCTTTGGGTCGCGGCCATTCTGGTCGGGCTCGTGGCGGCCGTCGTGGGCTACGGGCTGGTGAAGAGGGGGCTCGACGCGCTCAAGCGGGAAGACTTCGCGCCCCGACAAACGATGGAGACACTCAAGGAGGATGGGCAATGGGCGAAAGACCAGACGAGATAGGGCGAGACCCCTTGGACCGGCGGGATCCGCTGGACGGAGGCCGCGACTCTCGCCCCTTCGCGGGGGATTCGGGGTTCGACCCCGCCACGGATGCCTTCCGTCCCGATACGCTCAGCCCCGACGCTGAACGCCTTCGCGACGACGCGACGGACGACGAGGTAGAGGTGACCCGGATCGAGATAGAGCGGACCAGGGCCAACATGAGCGAGACGGCGAACGCCATCCAACAGAGGCTCTCGCCGGAGAACTTGAAGGAGCAGGCGAAAGACCGGGTCCGTGACGCCACGGTGGGCAAGGTAGAAGAAGCCGGTAACGGCATAACGGAGACCATCAGGGAGAACCCCTTGCCTGCGGCCCTGACCGGGATAGGTCTCGGCTGGCTGCTCGTGAGCGCCAGGCGGAAGAGGCAGCAGCAGCCGCGTGTCCTCCGCAGGCCGTACTACGACTACGATTATCCCCCCGCGTCCTACGACTACCCGCCCCGCTACGACGATCGGGAAGCGAGCGGCACCTCCGGGGGCCGGGAGGCTCTGGAGCGGACCCGGGAGAGGGTCGGGGAGTCTGCGGACCATGCCCGGGAGAAGGTAGGGGAGACCGCGGGCCAGGCTCGGGAGAAAGTAGGGGAGACCGCTGCTCAGGTCCGCGACAAGACGGGCGAGATCGCCAACCGGACCCAGGATCGGGCGGAGCGGCTGGCCGACCGGACAAAGTACCAGGCTCGCCGTGCCGGTGGCGGGTTGCGGCGGATGCTGCGTGAGAACCCCCTGGCCACAGGCGCCCTGGCCGTCGGGTTCGGCGCGGCCGTCGGGCTCGCCATCCCCGAAACCCGCAAGGAGCACGAGGTGATGGGCGAAGCCCGGGACAACGTCGTGGGGAAGGCCCAGGAGAAGGCCCAGGAGGCCCAGCAGAAGGTCCAGAAGGTCGCCGAGGAGGCCCAGGGCGCGGCTCAGCAAGAGGCCGAGAACCAGGGCCTCACCCAGCAGTAGAGCAGAGCTGCGTGCCGTAGAACCGTGGCCGCGTCCCCCTAGAGGAGGATGAGTGCCCGGTCGGAGACGCGGTAACGGACGGGATGCTGTGCGGTCGTCTCTGACGGCTGCCGGTCTCCCGTCTTTCGCGTCTTCGGGCGACAGTCGCCGTTCGAATGATTGCCGGCGGGCGCTTCCCGGGGGCTCTCGACGCCCTTCGCCTGGCGAGAACCGGCTACACTTGGCATCTCGCCGGAGATACGCGATAGGAGTAGGACGGGTGGTTTCGTCACGACCTGGCGATATCCGAGAAGGAGGGGGCTCGTGGCATGGCAACCAGGGCGGTAATCATTGGCAATCCAAACTCCGGGAGCGCGGGGGACGAGGGCTACCTCGAACGCTTCGCCGAGACCCTGCGCGGCGGCGGCCTGGAGGTAGAGGTCCTCAACACCGAGCGACCGGACCATGCCACCGAGCTTGCCACCGCGGCCGGGGACATGCTCGTCATCGCCGCCGGGGGCGACGGCACGGTGAACGAGGTAGTCAACGGCCTCTCCGAAGAAGCTACTCTAGGCATCCTGCCGCTCGGTACGGCGAACGTCCTGGCCCGGGAGCTCGGGCTGCCTATGAAGCCGGAGGACGCATGCGAGAGGATCCTGACCGGCACCGCCGTCCGGATGGACGTCGGGGTGGCGACCGACGGCGAGGGGATCGAGAGGCGTTTCGCCTGCATGGCCGGGATCGGCTTCGATGCCGACGTCGTCCGTCAGGTGCCCCCGCGCCTCAAGCGCTACCTGAGGTCGCTCGCCTTCCCGCTCGTCGCGCTCAAGGTCTACCTCCAGGGTGCCCCGCCGAACATCCAGGTAGTCGACGGGGACACGACCCGCGTGGCCGAGTTCGCCGTCGTCGCGAACGGCCGCTACTACGGGGGAGAGTTCGAGATGGCCGAGGACGTCTCCCTGACCAGCGGCGGTCTCGAGGTCGTCCTGATCGAGAAGGTCGGCCTCCTCATGCGCCCCGACATCCTGGCCCGCATCCTCGCGAAGAGCCCGCTGGACCGCGCCATGAGGTCCTTCAACTCCCAAGGCGTCCTCGCAAAGTCCCCCGCCGCTCGCGGCGCGCGCGTCCCGGTGCAGATCGACGGCGAGGTCTGGGGCAGCCTGCCGATGTCCTTCCGAATCGAACCGGGGGCCCTGAGGGTGATCAGGTGAAACCTCGTCGTAAAGTCCGGGACGCATGGGCCGACCAGCGGCGACGGCGCTGATAAGCTTGTAGCTTACGCGGCGACGACACGCGTCGACCTCGTAGATGGACACCACTGGAGGAGGCCCCTTGATCCGACCGGCGACACGCGAGGATTCGGCGGCGGTGATCGACCTGGTCGTCGCGGCCGGGATGTTCTCCGCCGACGACGCCTGGCTCGTGGAGGGCATGCTGGCCGACTACTTCGACGGCAAAAAGGACGACGGCCACGTCTGCGTGATCGACGACGAGGGCGGCACGCTCGGCGTCGCGTACTACCAGCCCGAGCCCGCCGCCGATCGGGTCTGGGACCTCACGATGATCGCCGTGCGGCCCGCCCATCAGGGACGGGGGCGCGGGGCGGCGATGCTCCGGAGCGTCGAGGAGAACCTGCGGGCATGCGCCCAGCGGCTGCTGCTGGTCGAGACCTCCGCGCTGCCGCAGTACGACCGCACTCGCGCCTTCTACGCCGGGTGCGGCTACGAGGAGGAGGCGCGCATCCGCGACTACTGGACGTTGGGCGACGACCTGGTCGTGTTCCGCAAAGTCTTGGACGGGGGATAGGCCACGGGCAACAAAAGGACGCAGGCAAAGGTCCGGGGGCTGCGGTAGGGTCCCCCGCCGAGCGGAGGGATCACGGGCCGCGTCGCCGAACGCAAGCACCCTTCCATCCTCCCCGAGTACGAGCAGGAAGAAGTCGGGTTGACGAAAGCTCCCGGCTCGCCATGCGTACGCTCCCTTGTTGCCCTTCCAGGCCGTGGAACCAAAGCCTCTGGTCTCACGGCCTTCGACGGGGTGGCAATCTTCTCTCGCTGCCACACCGTGCTTTGGAGCAGAATGCTGGTGGGCAACTACGAGCCGAGGGGGGCGTCTCCGGTGCATCGCGAGGGGGTACGCCCGCTCGACGACGGTGAGGGTGCGGTCCCCGATGTTAGCTCTCCTTCCGGAGTCGGGGCTACAAGGCACAGTCGAGCAAGCGGGGCCATCGTTTAGCGGTGGTCGGGTCCTCGCCTCCGGCGGCGGGTCTGGTCACCCTTCTCCTCTTGATGGTCGAGCTTCTGGCGCAGCCCGGAGAGTATGAGGTCGAGCCCGTACTCGAACTGCGCGTCGCGGTCGACCTCCTTCAGGGGCGGCGCGAGCTCCATCGCCCTGATTCCCCCGTCTAGCTCCAGCGGGAAGCCCCGTATCTCCGCCAGCGCGTACCCTATCGTGTAGCTCGATAGCGCCCGGAAGGCGCGGAGCGCCGGCACCACGTCAAGACCTGCCCCGCGCAGGACCTCGAAGACCCTCAACGTCTCATCGGTACGAAGGGGACGCGTGACGAAAAGCTGGAAGACCTCCGGATGCGCCCGCGCAAGCTTCAGATAAGACCGGAACGCCCCCCCGACCTGCTCCTCCCAGCTCCCGATACCCTCCGCCGGAGCCTCCAGCCCCCCGACCAAGACCTCCACCATCCCGCCGAGCAGGGCCTCCTTGTTCGGCACGTGGTTGTAGAGCGACATCGCCTCGACCCCCAACTCCCGCCCGAGCCTGCGCATGCTCAACGCCCCGAGACCCTCGCGATCCACGAGCTCGATAGCAGCCTCCAGAATGCGACGCCGACTCAACAGCCGCCGCCCTACCTCACCCATCCGTCGCCCCCGATCCTCTGCTGCGTGCCGAAAAACATCTTGACAGCTTACACCAACGCCTTTAACCTTACGCCGTAAACATACGGTGTAAGTATCGTTGTAGGTATGTTGCGTGAGCCTGAGTAATGGCAGGGGCTGGATGGGGTTCGGGAGGTCAGAAGGTGGAGGGTGCTCTGGCGGGGAAGGGGTTGCTGGGGGCGGAGGTAGAGGTCCGGTCGGGTGGGGGGACCTTGCGGTATCGGGAGACGGGCGTTGGGGGGGGCTGCGAGGCCGCGCTGCCCCTGGCGCTGTTCTCGGGGACCACCCACCTCGGAGTGGCTGTCGTCCTGGCGCTCATGGTGCTGGGCGTCGTAGCCGACGGTACCGGAGGGGTCCTGTTGCTGGCCTGGCCCCTGTCCTCGTTGCTCGCGTCCGTGGTTTTCTACCGCCGGGTGGAGGAGCGCCGGAGGAGCAGGGCGTTCTCGTCGTTCGTGCAATCCAGGATGCAGGCCCTCTCGGCGAGGGTCATAGCGCTCTACCCGCGGCCGGTCGACGACCCGCGCATCGCGGAGGTATTCGAACTCTACCGGCGAGCCCAGTCCGGCCTGGAACAGGGGAAGCTCCGGGTCGCCGGGGAGACCATAGAGCGCGGCGTCGAGCTGGCGGATGAGCTTCTCACGAGGGGTGCAGAACCGGCCGCAAGCGAGAGCGGTCGGGCCTAACGCTGGAACAAGGCCCCAGAAGGTGACTGGAATCCGTGCAGCAACACGGAGGGTTCGAGGGACGCTGGTGTAGGACAGGAGGGGATGTGCCGGACCATGTGTTTTTCCTGCTGGGTTTCTGCTGTCTGCTGGCCCACGAGATGGACGCGGTGAGGCTGAAGGAGTGGAGGATGCTTCCGGGCCTCTCCGGGATGGACGAGGAGGTGGGGTATCGTACGTTCGTGTTGCTCCACGTCCCGCTCTACGCGCTGCTGCTCTGGGGGCTCCTCGGTGGCGGAGAGGCGGGTTCCGTGCTGATAGTCGTGCTAGACGTGTTCTTCGTCGTTCATCTGGCCCTTCACGTGTTCCTCAGGAACTTGCCGGAGAACAGGTTCGGCTCCGTCTTCTCGTGGGCCCTGATCCTGGGGGCCGGGGCGTTCGGTGCTCTCGACCTGATGCTTATCCTCTGAGACGTTTGCCTCGCGGAGCGGGGCCGGACGATGCGAAGGGGTAGCGCGGGCTGCTAGTCCTTGATGCCCGGTTGGGGGCCCTCCGGGTCGGCCCCTTCACGCACCATGGCCGCCGCCTGGCCCTGCGGGTAGAAGAGCTCGTTCGCCGGGTTCTTCCAGACCGTCTCGCCGTCCTCGCGCTCCCGGGGCTCCCAGCCCGCGGATGTGAGCATCCGGCGTTCTTCGTCCGTGTTGTCCACGCTTCCCCTACTCCCTCTCGCGCGAGGCCCGGACCTTATCCTCGGGCTCGTCCGTGGGTGTCGTGATCTCTCCTGCGGCCAACGCTTTCTTCGCGTTCTTGCGGCGGCGGCGCAGGACGTAGAACAGGACGGTGAGGGCGACGAGGCCGACGAGGCCGTAGCCGATGTTCTGGGCGATGCCGAGGAGCTCGTTCCAGTACTTGCCGAAGACGTAGCCGACCATGGTGTAGGCGATCGACCAGAGGGTGACCGCCGCGAGGTTGTAGGGGAGAAACTGGGTGTACTTCATGCGGCTGACCCCGGCGAAGAGGGGCGTCATGCTGCGGAGCCCCGGGCCGAATCTCCCGACGAAGACCGTCTTGCCGCCGTGCTCCTCGAAGTAGCTCTCGACCTTGCCGAGGCTCTTCGTGTCGAGCATGAAGGAGAGGAGACGGATCTTGAGGATGCGCGTGATGAGCGGGCGTCCGCCGTAGCGCCCGATCCAGTACACGGAGTTGTCCGAGCAGAGGGCACCGAGAAAGCCGGCGAGCATCACCAGGGGAAGGGCGGCCTGGCCGGAGTGCGCGAAGAAACCGCCGGCGAAGAGCACGATGTCACCGGAGGCCGGGAGGCCGAAGTTGTCCAGCGCCGCCCCCACGAAGATGACGAGGTAGCCGTGCGCGAGAAGCAGGGACGTCACGAAGTCGAGCAGGCCTTGCGGCGAGTCCGGAACGGAGCGAATGAAATCCAGGATTCCGTCCATACAGAGAAGCCGTTATACCACGCCGGACCGTGCAGAATCCGCAGCGAACGGGAGACGAACCCCGGCCCCATCCCCGCGTCCAACCAACCTAGCCCGAGGACCCGACCCTATCCCCGCACCTCCCACGACGGCCGGAATCCGGACCGCTCGAACTATCCGTAACAGAGGGGTCGGATCAGAACCCGGTCTATCCTTCACCGGAGAGGTTGCCCCGGCGCATGGTTCCACCCCGTGCCGTCACCTGAGCGGGCCGTGCCTCGAACTTCTTCTGGCAGTCTCACAACCCGGAACGACTCGACGCTGCCGGACGTCCGCCAGGGTCGAGTTCCTGGAGGGAGACTCGGCGTTGTATTCGACGGACGTCGGAGGGAGGCGTCCAGTGTTTCTACGGGTTCCGGAAATCGGGGGTACGGTGGACGCTGACGCCCATCCCGTAACGTGAAAGCTCGGCCGCGACGGCCGCCACGGTTTCGGGGTTGCCGGAGGACCAGGGGGCGAGGAGCAGGCCGAGGTAGGTGCCGCTGTGGGCCGCCACCACGCCGAGCGCGCCGTACCGGCGGCTCATCTCCAGCAAGGGTTCGAGGTGGGTCTTCGGTAGAAGCTCCTGGTTCAGGATGGCGCTGCGCGTGGAGATCTCACCGACCGTCCTGAGGTCGCCCCGCGCGACGGCCCGCTCCATACCCGTCAGCAGGAACTCGTACTCCGCGCTTCGAGCCCGGTCAGACGAGCCAGGCCGCTGGTTGAACTCGACGGTGTCCACCCGCCCGCCCTCGTCGAGGCCGACGACGGTGAGGGAGGGCAGGCCCCCCAGGAAACGCCTGAGCCTCCCCTCGCGGTGGTAGAAGGAGACGATCCCCGGGTACATCACGCCGTCCGAGGGCTCTATGCTGACCATCTCCCGCGCCAGAAAGGCACGAGAGACGGCGGCTCCCAGGGCCGACTGGACGGCCCTCGCCGTGGCGACCATGTCGGCCGAAGAGCTCCCGCAGCCCTTGCCCGTCGGCAGCTCGCTCCGGATGTGCAGGGAGCCGCCGTGCCCCGGCGACAGCACGCGGACCAGCTTCTCCGCCAGCCGCCTCGACTTCTCCTTGCCCGAGGGGTGGACGCGTACCTCACGGGACCCGGAGGAGACGGCGAAACGGGCTGTGGAGTACCGGGAGATCGGCAGGGTAACCAGGAACCCTCGCCCCCGGTCCGGCAGCGTTCCTTGCAGGAGCTCTCCGAACGTGCCGAAGCACCTTCCGACCCCCTCCCCCCATCCCGCCGCCCGGTCCCGCGACGTACGGCTACGCACGCCACCGCTCACGCGCCACCTCGCGACGCGTCCAGAGACCTACGGTTCTGCCTGTGGCGGGAGCTATCCCCGAACGCAAGATGCTCGAAGTTACCTTGGCGAGCGACGGCTCCGAACCGCGCCGTTAACGGTACCAACCCCCGACTAGCCCGCAAGACGCACCCGGTCACGTTACTCCCCCTGCCCCTTCACGCACCGCCCTCGCGAATCTCGACCCCGTCGGGCATCTCGAGGGCGGCGAGCAGGTAGGGGAACCTCTCGCGGACCTCCTCCTCCGAGAAGAGGCCGATGTACGACTCTTCCTCCTCGTCCGCCGGCGCCAGCCAGACCGCCCGATCCTCCCCGTCTCCCCAGCTCTCCACGAGGACCCGGTAGCCCCCGTCGAAGGCGTGGAGCGTGAAGCGCGTCCCGTGCTCCCCCGTGCCCCGGCTCACCGAGAGGTAGGCGTAACCTTCAAGCTTCCCTTCGGCCTCCCGCGGGGGCGCCGCCCGGCCGAGGGGCTCTCCCGCCCTCGACCACGCCCCGACGCTCTGCCCCGGCCGGGGCCCGCTCACCCGTCTCTCCGGAAGCTGCTCGGAGGCGGAGGCTCGGTGCGTCTCCCATCTTCGCGCTTCGGGACGCTACTGCATCGTACGGGGCCGTTCGCGGTCAGGATTCCTCGACCTGGAGGGGCACGCCTATAACGAGCCGCGCCGCGTTCGAGCCGGCCGTTCGGCAGGCTTGCTTGGCGTCGTCGTCCAACGAGTTCGCGACCACGGGGTGGGCGGCGGGCATGTGACGCTCGTGGACGGCTACCCGTCCCGAGGCCACGCCCACGCCGACGCCCAGGCGCGAGTTTCCGGCGGCTTCGTAGGCGAGGGCGACGGCGTCGGCCTCTTCGGCGGGCGTGAGGCGGCAGGGGATACCCTCTTCCTCGGCGCCGACGGAGATCCACTTGTAGAAGCTCTCGTCCACGTCGCGGCCCAGGCTCACGTGGATCGTCGGTTTCTCGGGGCCTTCCGGCGTCACTCGGAGGTATCCTGCCGCTGGCAGTAGTTGATGATGAGGCCCGTGGCGACCGCGTTCGTCGGGCCGAGCTCCCCGCGCACGTTGGCGACGCCGACGACGATGCCGAAGTTGCTCAGCTCGTTCATCAGCATCTGCGGCAGCTCGAAGTCGAGCCCGAGGCGGCCGACGATGGCGACGAAGTTCAGGAAGCGGATGTTGCCGGATGGGGAGATGTGGCGCAGGACCCTGAGGCTGTTGCGTAACAGCACCTTGCGCTTCGCCTCCTGGCGCACCGTCCTGATGCGATCCAGCGTGTGCTTCGTGTCTATGGGGACGAGGCCGTTGTCCGTCACCAGGACGACGCGGGCGAAGAGGTTCGCTTCGAGCGGGTCCTCGAAAAACTGCACCCCGTTGTCCTCGTGGCGGATGTGGAAGAGGCTCTCGACCTTGGCGAGCGGGTGGATCTTGATCTGCTCGGCCACGTCGAAGCGATCCAGGCCGAGCTCGTTCTTTATGAGGAGGGTCACCATGTTCCCGGCCCCCGCGAGGTGGACGTGCTCCACGGGCTTCCCCTTCTGGAGCTCGGCGCCGTCCGTCGAGCCCGCCCCGCCGTCGATGATCGCCACCGGCACGTCGATCCCCGGCGTGGTCAGGGCTCCCATGATCGCCGTGTTCGCCTCGACCCCACCCAGCTCGACCTGGACGCCGATCTTCTCGGAGAGCGTATCGGCGACCCGCTCCATGAGCAGCCGGTCGGTGTCGACCATGATCGCGAGCCCCGTCGCGCTCTCGATGGAGAACTCGTCGGCGACCCCGCCCACCACCTGCTGCGGCACGAGGCAGTCAACCGCCAGGACGTCGTGGATGTTCACCTCGGACAGCGGCTTCTCGGTCACGTCGGCCATCGTCTGGCGGACGTTCTCGATCATGCCCCCGACGTTCGTCCCCGACTCGCCCCTGACGTCCGAGAGGGGCTGGGCCCGGGCCAGGGTCTCCATGATCGCGTCGGCGCCGTGCTCCAGCTCGACGGTGAGGCTCTGGTTCTCCCCGATAAACCTGATGGAGCCCGCGGGGATCTGCTTGCTCTGCACGTCCCCGGCCGGAGTGCGGATCACGACCGCCGAGCGGAGCCCGACGAGCGCCTTGGAGATCGGGATCACGTGCCCCGTCTCCTCGGGGGAGAGCGAGAACAGCGTGGCGATCCCGTACGGGTTGCTGAGCTGTCGCACCCCCTGCCCCTGCGGCGCCACCTCGACGGCCGCCAGCATGTTCAGCGGCACCTTGTCCACGTGCGCTACCTCGTCCACGAACGGCAAGGGGGAGGGGAGGCGGTTAGAAATCAGGACGCCGTCGTTTCCCTGCACGATGCCGGCCCGTACCTCTACCCCCGCCTCCAGGGCGCGCCCGATGATCCCGGCCGCCACCTCGAAGTCGTACTCTTGCGGGACCACGACTATTACCGGCTCGTCCGGCGCCTCGGCTTTCCCATCCTCCAGGTCGCGGATGTGGACCGTCCGGCCGACGCCGATGCCCTTCCCGCCCGGAGAGCTGGGGTTGTGGCCCACCATCGAGGACTCGGTGACGATGGTCTCGGTGACCGTCTCCATCGCGACGTCGCCGATGACCGGGGTCGCCTCGTTCAGCAACACGAGGTCGAGGTCCGATATGCCGATGCCGGCCGCCTCCGTCGCCTCCTCCAGCACCTCGACGACGCCGGGGATGTTCTCCACGGTACCCTTGATGCCGGTCGTCATGGTGGTGCCGGAGGACAGGAACTCGGGGGAGCCGTCTTCCCGAATCCTTGCGATGGCCGCCTCGGTGGTCGAGTTGCCTATGTCTACGCCGACGATAATGCTCATGGAGCGACTCGCTGCGACGGCCCGGGCGCTACGCCGGGCCGTCCGCTGCTCGTTCCTCCGTCTTTGCTAGCCACTCAGTCGTCGCTTATCTCTCTAAGCTGCGCATCCGACTCGTCTTCGTCCGGCCGCCTCAGACGGCCGCGCCTCTCGTACACGTCGGCCGCTTCCCGGACGAGGTCCGCGTTGATCTTCGCCTCGTACTCGTTCTCGAGCTCGTCCGCGATGGCGGAAAGCTCGTCCTTCGTGGACATGTTCGGGCGCATGGCGTTGTAGATCTCCAGGATGCGCTCGTCGGGCACCCTGGTCAGCTCGGCGGCCCGTCGCAGGTTGCCGGCAAGCTGGGGGCGGCCGATGCTCTCGGCGATCTGGGCCTGGTACTCCAGAATCTGCGGGGTGACCCGGATCTCGTCAGCCTCGACCTCGCCGTTCATCACCGCCTCCAGGGTGATCTGGTCGAGGGGCCTGTCTTTTACCGTCCGCACAAGGTCCGGACGTTTCTCGGAGAGGGGATAATCTTCCTTGTAGTGAAGCTTCTCGGCCACGTAGATCTATCTCCCTTTGAAGTTTACGCCGAGCTCGACCGGCTTCTCGTCCGGCTTCACGAACTCGGTCTCTCGGATGTGGAACACGGAGGAGATGGCCTGCCACTTGGGACGGGCCATCGGGTCGTTGACCTGTGGGACCGGCGAGGGCGAGTCGCCCTTGGCGTACTGCGCCGCGTTCCTGGCGATGTGCCGGTAGGTTGGCAGGTCGATGCTCGGCGCCTGCGGGAACAGCTCCATCGGCGCCAGCGGGACGAGGTCGCGCTGGTGAATAAGGGTGGTCCCGCGCGACTGGATGCTGATGGAGATCCCCGAGCCGCTCAGCTTGGCGCCGTCGAAACCGATGGCCGCCAGGTCGGCGGAGCGCCAGACGCGGACCACGCGCCCCTTTACGCCTTCCTCTTCGAGACCCGCGAAAAGCTCGCGCAGAATGGCGGCATGGGGTATCTGCGTGAGCGTCTGCATGTGCATCTGATCCCCGAACGCGGGGGAGATCGCGATGACTACCTCGTCGGGCGCGGAGCCGCGTTTTGCCTCGCCCTGCTCTTCGAACTCCATTTCCTTCACGACCTGCTGAGTTGCTGCCGCTTCGGACATGCTTCTGGCTCCTTGTCCTAAATGTCGTCTGGGCCGAGAGCCTGGCGGATGTCGGAAATCTTCTGCCAGCGCTCGCCTTGCAGGCGGTAACCCGTGCCGGGCCCCTCGTAGTCGTTAACGTCGTTGACCGCCGAGAGGACCTTGAAGTCCGGGCTCAGGATGGCCGAAGTGTGCAGGTAGTCGCCGGAGACACGCTGCTTCTGCATCTCCAGGACGTTGCTGGCGACGTCGTTGAACCCGCGCTTGCCCAGGGCCTTGACGACGTCGAGCCCGGTGACGCCACGCTCCATCATCTTCGTTGCCGCCTTGGTGTCCTGGACCGTGTCGCGATCGGGCATGTCCTTGCTGCCGTGGGCGTAGGTCGCCGCCTCGATCTCCTCGTCCGTGATGCGCGGCAGGTCGAGCTCCTCGAAAACGGCCCTGAGAGCCTGCGCCGCCTTGTTGCGGGCCGCTATCACCTCCTGCTCGTCGACCGGGACGATGCCGCCGTCCGTCTTCAGGTCGCGCGCGATGATGAGGTAGTCGTCGTTGTCGTCGCAGTCGAAGTTGGACCCTGCGAACATGTTGTCGTAGTTCGGGACGGTGCTGTAGCCGGAGAAGATAAGGTCGGTCCCCGGCAGCATCTGCATCAGCGTGCGCGCCGTACGCCGGAACGGCGAGTGGGAGAACGACTGATCGTTGCCGGACGCGACCTCGAGATCCAGGCACGTCGTAACGAGGTTCTCGGCCAGCACGGCCCGGATGCCGCCCGGTACCGCCGCCGGCACGCCTATGCAGCTTATCGAGCCGTTCTGCAGGCCCTGGACGCCGACGCCCTTGCTCAGCATGACGCACTTGATCTCCAGGTACAGCATGGACTTGCCCTGGGCGGACGCGAGCTGCACCTCCGCGCCGGTACCCGAGGTGAACCGCATCTTGATGCCGCGCGAGGCATAGGCCGAGGCGAGCAACGCCTTGGACCACGGCGTATCGTCGCCGTCGCGGAACGCGTCCTCGGTGCCGTACACGGAGACGGTCTCGGCGTAGGTCGTCAGCCCGCGCAGGCCGAGCTGTAGCTCCATCGCCTCCTCGACGGCGTCCTGGGTGATGATCCCGCCGCGCCCGGTCTGGCCGCCGACGAGCAGCGCCAGGGCGTTGAAGGGGGCGTAGCGGATCATGCCGACGGTGGTTTCTAGCTCGGCGAAGCCGTACATCCCGGCCTCGGCGGCGTCGGCGGCCATCAGGACCGGGTTGTCGCGCACGTTTGTGACGTGGCCCTGGTTCGCCGGAGTCCTGCGCGCCCGCATCTTCTGCAGGCCCATCATCATCTCGACTACGTTCATCTCGTCCATGACGGCCGCGATCTTGGCGGGCGTCAGGCCCGTGAAGATCCTCAAGACGTCCGCCCGAGGCACGTTTATGTCCACGAGCTTGCGGGCGATCTCGACGGCGTCGAGGGCCATCATCTCCTCGGCGATGGAGTTGTCTATGGCCGTCCTCGCCACGAAGTCGTCGACGAGGTCGAAGTCCTCGCGGGCGACGCCGTCCATCTCGACGATCACGCCGTCCTCTATCTTGATGCTCGGCGATGGGTCCTCCGGGCTGCCCATCGCGATGAGACCTACCTCGGGCCACTCTTTTACGAAACCGTCCTGATTGACGTCCCGCTTCTCCAGTGCCTCGAAACGCTTGTGCCTCTTGGCCTGACCCTTACCCTGAACCTCTTGTCCCTGCCCCTCTACCAGCACGTGAACTCCTCCTCCCGTCTCCCTGGGGATCACCCGCTACGACTATTACATTAATACGATTGCTCGCATATATAGGAAAATAGGTGGAGACGCGTGGCCCCGGACCGTCCGGCAAAGTTACGTTGCGGACGTCCCCGATTGAGAGCTACCTTGAACGAGATCCCCATCCTGTTCGTGTCTCCTCTTACTTTCCATCGGCCTTATAACAGAAACAACATTGTTCGGTCAAGCCGAAGCTCCCTGCACGGAGGCGTCGCAAGGCTCGTCCCCGCAGCGGCAGAACGGCCCGATCAGGGACCAAAATTTTCGAGCAGGGAACCTGATTCGGACGGTTCAGGGGCTACGCGGGGGAATGCTCCAGCCGGTTCACGCGGTACTGTCTGGATTCCTGCAGGGGTTTGGGGCCGGAGTCGACCTGGGTGAGGACGTTCCCGCTCTCTTCCACTACCGCCGCGTAGGAGCCCGAGACGACGCCGTCCGGGCTCACGTACTCGATGCGGACCTCGGCCCTTCGCTCGTCCTCGTCAACGGCGAGTAGCCGGCCCTCCTTGAGGTACCCCGTCCAGCGCCAGCCCTCGCGCGCCAGGATCTCCCCCTCGGCGATCTGCTCGAACCGGCTCTCCAGGCCGCTCCAGCCCCTGTGAAAACGCCCCATCTCCGGGAACGGGCCGTCCCTCGAAACGAGCTTCTCGACGGCCCATGGTTCCAGGCGGCCCCAGTAGCGGCCCTCGGGATAGTCTACGAGGGTCGGGGCGAAGCGGTGGCCGCCGAGGTGGCTCGCCCGCCAGACCCGTAGCTTTCCCGGCTCCGCGTGCTCGCGGCGCAACATCTCGTAGATCGGATACCCGAACTTGCCGCAGCAGGCGTCGTGGCGGCCGTGGGTGCAGACCGCAAGGTCCCGCACGCCCCGGGTGTCTTCCCGGTAACCTTCGAATTGGGAGGCCGCCTCCGGCTCACCGAAGAG
>CADCVI010000199.1 GCA_902806105.1 uncultured Rubrobacteraceae bacterium | reverse complement strand
CAAGACCCGCGACCTCATCGAGGCCAGCTACGGCTACGACAAGTTCGGCGGCAACTGCCACATGGTCCCGAACCACGCCCTGATCATCCACGCCCTCCTCCACGGCGAGGACGATTTCCAGAGGTCGCTGATGATCGTCAACACCTGCGGCTGGGACACGGACTGCAACTCCGGCAACGTCGGGTGCCTCCTCGGCATCAAGAACGGCCTCCCCGCCATTGACGCGGGACCCGACTGGCGCGGGCCCGTCGCCGACCGGATGTACCTGCCCACCGCGGACGGCGGCAGGGCCATAACCGACGCCGCGACCGAGGCCCACAACCTCGTGAACGTCGGGCTAGCCCTCTCCGGAAGGGAGCCGGTCGCACCCAAAGACGGGGCCCGCTTTCACTTCGAGCTGCCAGGCTCCGTCCAGGGCTTCCAGCCTGACGGAGACCCGGTCTCCCGGGGCGTCGCGACTGTGGAGAACGTCCTGGGACACAGTGAGCTCGGGACCCGCAGCCTCGCCATCCGCTACGGGCACCTCGCCCCCGGCCACCCCGCCAGGGTATCGACGCCGACCTTCATCCCACCTGAAGCCGTGGAGATGCCGGACTACCGCCTCCTGGCCTCCCCGACGCTCCACCCCGGGCAAGACGTCCGGGCAAGGGTCGTCGCGGACGACGACAACGGCGCGGCGGTAACCTGCAGGCTCTTCGTCGGCGTGTACGGCGCGGACGACGCGTTGCGCGTCCTCCATGGCCCCGAGGCCGTCCTCGAGCCTGGCTCGGCCCACGTTTTCGAGTGGCGTGTCGGCGACGCGGGGGGGCGGCCCATCGCCAGGGTCGGGGTCGAGTTGGCCGCCGACGATGGGGCGAGCGGGTCCGTGTACCTCGACTACGTAGCGTGGGACGGGGCCCCAGACGTGACACTGACGCGGCCGGCCGACGGAGGAACGATGTGGCGGCGGGCCTGGGTGAACGGGGTCGACCGCTTCGACGAGCACTCGCCGGAGCCGTACCGCTTGGTCCAGAACTCGGGCACGGGGTTGCTCGTCCAGGGCTCGCGCGAGTGGACCGACTACGAGGTAGGCGCCCCGGTCCGGCCGCACATGGTCGAGTCGGCGGGGATCGGGGCCAGGGTGCAGGGCATGCGCCGCTACTACGCGCTGCTCCTGTGCAGGGGTGGCAAGGCCCGGCTCGTCAAGGCGCTCGACGGCGACGCGGTGCTCGCCGAGGCGGACTTCCCCTGGCGTTTCGACGTCACCTACGACCTGCGCCTCGAGGTCCAGGGCAACCGCCTGCGCGCGGGCATCGACGGGGAGGAGGTCTTCGAAGTCAGGGACGAAGATCGGCCGCTGACGGGCGGCGCCGTCGCGCTCGTCTGCGAGGAGGGACGCGCGGAGTGCGAAGCCGTGCGCGTGCGACCGCTCAGGGGCGACTTGGTTCAAAAATTTGCGGGTCATATGGGAGAGGAGCAGGGGTGCGGGGGGTGATGATGCGAGGGCGACTCCTTGCCGGGCGCGGGGCTGTTCGCCGAAGACGGCCGGGCGGAATCGGGGGGCGGCCGGTGGCACCGGCGTGCTGGCGGCGGAAGGGATACCGTGGACGAGGGTGGGCCGGTGGGGCTCCGACGCGGTGCTGGTGTGGTTCAGGAGAGCGAGAGGAGAGAGGAGAGCATGCGCAGGACGAGACGGAAGGTTAGTCGGCGGGACTTCTTGAGGCTGGGGGGCGCGGGGCTCGCGGGGGCGACGCTCCTCGGATCCGCGGGCTGCGGCGGCGGGTCCCAGGGCGGTGGCGAGGTCGTCAGGTTCTACACTTCCACGGCCGAGACGACAAGCCAGGAGAAGGGCTACATAGAGCTGCACGTCGACGGGTTCAACGAGAAGTACCCGAAGTATTCCCTGGAGCGCGAGGCCATACCGGGCGACGACCTGCGCACCACCCTCAAGACCAGGCTGCAGGGCGACCAGCCCCCCGACGTTTTTACCTACGGCACGGGGCCGGGCTTCGGGGGGGTGCTGGCCGACGTCGGGCTCATCAGGCCGCTGGAGGGGGCCTACAAGGACAACCGTTGGGACATCTTCGACTGGGCAAAGATGCGGGCCACCTACGGCGGCAAGGTCTACGGGGTCCCGATCCAGGTCGAGGAGATCGTCGTCTACTACAACAAGAGCCTCGTCCCCGAGGCGCCGAAGACCATGGAAGACTTGCAGGCCATCGCCGACGATGTCAAGGCGCAGGGAAAGACGCCTCTAGGCTTCGGGGACCAGGAGCAGTGGCCCGCCGGGCACATCTTCAGCATCGGGGTGAGCAACGTGCTCGGCAGGGAGGGGCTGGACAACATCCTCTTCGGGGACGGCCGGTGGGACACCCCCGAGGTCGTCGAGGTCGTCGAGCTGCTCTTCAAGGACTTTGTCGAGAAAGGCTACTACCCCGAGGGGGTCAACGCCGTCACCTACGACGACGCAAACGCGCTCTTCTACTCGGGCGAGGCCGCCATGCTTCCCACGGGCACCTGGCTCGTGCCGACGATAGCCGAGACGGTCCAGGACTTCGAGGTAGGCTTCTTCACGTTCCCCTCCATCAACGGCTCGGGGATAGCGCCGCCGGCCGGGCTCGGCGACGCGCTGTTCGTCTCCAAGGACGCCACGAACCCCGAGGGGGCGATACAGTTCATCGACTACCTGCTGCAGGAGGAGACCGTTCGCAAGTCCCTGGAGACCTTCAACAACATCCCCGCCCGGCCGGTCGATACCGAAGGCCTCGACGTGCCGGATCTGTTCAAGTCGGTCCTCGACGACCTCTCCGAGTCCACGGAGGCGGGGGCGTTCGGCTACAACCTCGACGTCCTGACCCCTGCGAACTTCAACGACGTGATGTTCGCCGGCTTCCAGGAGGTTTTGGGCGGTAGCAGGACCCCCCAGGAGCAGGTGGCTGCGCTGCAGGCGGCCTGGGAGAAGGCGAAGAAGCAGGGCAAGATAGCGACGCCGGAGTAGATCCAACACGCAAAGCGGCGCACGGTCCCCGGAGACGCCGGCACGGATACGGCAGGACGCCGAGGCCAGACACTTCGCTGAACCGGCTGAGGTTCGAGGCCGGGGGTCCGTTTCACGCGTCCGTCAACTACGGGATCCGGGTCGGTGTCAGGGCCGGGGCGCCGGCCTTCACCAGTCAGGGAACGGGCGATCAAAACGGCCGACTCGAAGGGTTGCGGGCGCCCCCTCGTGAAGTTGCGGGCCGGGGATGGTAGCTTGGACCCCCGTGAAGAACCTGCCCTTCGACAAGCCCGGACGCTTCTACAAGGGGAACCTCCACGCCCACTCCGACATCTCGGACGGGACCCTGCCGCCCGAGGAACTTGCTAGCCTCTACCGCGAGGCTGGCTACGACTTTCTCGCGATCACCGACCACTTCCTGGGGGAGTACGGCTTCCCCGTCACGGATACCCGCCCCTATCGCGGGGAGGGCTTCGTCACGCTTCTGGGGGCGGAGCTGCACGCCCCCGAGACGCTGCTGGGCGAAGACTGGCACATCCTCGCCGTCGGCCTGCCCCCTGACTTCTCTCCGACGCGCCCCGACGAGCGGGGCCCCGAACTCGCGCGCCGGGCGGCGGAGGCCGGGGCCTTCGTGGGCATCGCCCACCCCGCATGGTACGGGCTTACCCCGGCCGACGCCGAAAGCCTCGCGGGCGCGGCCCACGCGGTGGAGGTCTACAACCACAGCACCCTGGAGGACAACGACCGCTCGGACGGCTGGTACCTGGCCGACGCGCTCCTCGCCGAGGGCCGGCGCGTCGACGCCTACGCGGCCGACGACGCCCATCTGCGCGAGGGCGCGCCCGACGCCTTCGGGGGGTGGGTGGAGGTGCGCTCCGAGGCGCTGGAGGCCGGGGAGATCCTCGCCGCGCTCAAGAGGGGCCACTACTACTCGAGCCAGGGGCCCGAGATCGAAGCGGTAGAGGTGGGGCAGGAGAGCGTGGTCGTGAGGTGCTCGCCGGCGCGCGGTGTATTCCTGGGCGGTCGCGGCACGGCTAGGGCGCGGGCGCTCGGCGAGGACGTACGGGAGTGTGAGCTGTCGCTGGCCTCCTTTGCGGGATCCTACTTCAGGGTGACGGTCATGGACGCGGCGGGCCGGCGGGCGTGGACCAACCCCATCTGGCTCGACTGATCCAGAGAAGGCGTTCCGTGCTGCCTGCCACGGTCAGGCCCGGCGAACGCCCCCGCGTGGACCCGCGCCCGGTGCCCGGCATGACCCGCGTCCGGCCGGCGGGCCGCTTCGGGAATCGTACGAGGACGAACCATGCCTGCGGGTCCGCATCGCTCGTGACCACATGAGGGGCGGTGCGGGAGAGACCGGGGGAGACGCGGGAGACCGGGTGCGCGAGGCCGTTCGCCTCCTCGCGGCGGAGCCGTTCCGGCCGCACCCCCTGCTCGCCAACGGCCACGCCCAGACGCTCGCCCGCTGGGCCTGGCCACGAACCCACCGCATCCCTCCGGACGAGGCACGCCTGTTCGAGGTCGAGCCAGGGGTGCGTCTGCTTGCTCGGTGCCGCTGGCACGAGGACCGGGCCGACCGCCTCACCGTGTTGCTCGTGCACGGGCTCGGCGGGAGCGCCGACGCCCCCTACGTCCTCGGCGCCGCGCGCCTGGCCCACCTGGCCGGCGCGAACGTGGTCCGCCTCAACCAGCGCAACTGTGGCGGGACGGAGGGCCTGACGCCCACGCTCTACCACAGCGGCATGTCCGGAGACCTCGCCGCCGTGGTGCGCGAGCTCGTGGGGCGCGACGGCCTCCCACGCCTCCTCGTCGCCGGCTTCTCGATGGGCGGGAACCTCGCCCTGAAGATGGCCGGAGAGATGGGAGCGGATGCCCCCGCGGCGCTCCTGGGCGTGTACGCCGTCTCGCCCGCAGTGGACCTTCTGGAGACGGTAAGGAACCTCGGGAGGCCCTCGAACCGGCCTTACCAGTGGAACTTCGTGCGAGGCCTGCGCCGGCTCGTCGAGCGCAAGAAGAGGCTCTACCCCGGGCTCTACGGCACCACGGGGCTCGACCGGCTGCGCACGGTGCGGGACTTCGACGAGCTGTACACGGCCCCGCACGGCGGCTTCGCTGACGCCGACGACTACTACGCCCGCTCGAGCGCCCTCCCCCTCGTCCCGCGCATACGGGTGCCGACCCTCATCGTCCACGCCAGGGACGACCCCCTCGTCCCCTGCGAACCACTCCTGCGACAGGAAGCCACGGACAACCCTTACGTCGCGAAGGCCACGCCTCCCCACGGCGGCCACGTCGCCTTCGTCTCGGCCGGGAAGGGGAAGCGCTTCTGGGCAGAGGAGCGCCTCGCGGACCTCTGCCGGGTCCTCCGGGGTTCGCGCCGCGGTTGATCTGCCCCCGGGCGTTGGCTCGGGCTGGAAGTGCCGGCCCGTGTTGGGGGATGCGGTCGTGCCCGTCGCGGGCTCCGTTGTGGCGTGGGTCCCGCGGACGTTGGTATGCTTGCCCCGCAAACGCGAGAGGGAGGGACGGGAGATGAACGGTGCGGAGAGCCTGGCCAGGACGTTGACCGGTGCCGGGGTCGAGGTCTGCTTCGCCAACCCCGGCACCTCCGAGATGCACTTCGTGGCCGCGCTCGACCGGGTCGAGGGCCTGCGCTGCGTGCTCGGGCTGTTCGAGGGCGTCGTTACCGGCGCGGCCGACGGCT
>CADCVI010000198.1 GCA_902806105.1 uncultured Rubrobacteraceae bacterium | reverse complement strand
CTGGTTCGAGTCCAGGCAGGCCCACCGGAAGATCCCTTTACCTAAGCTGAATCCGGCTTAGAGCGCATTGCAAAACCTCACGGTAGGTAGTTGAGGCATATGAGCGAGCAGCCGAGATGGAGGAAGGCTTCGTGGATGTCCGCGCGCCGCTCGTAGCGCACCGAGAGCCTTCGGTACCGCGCAAGCCAGGCCAGCGTGCGCTCCACGACCCAACGATGACGACCGAGCTTCTCGCTGGAGTCGACGCCGCGCCGTGCGATGCGCCCCTTGATGCCGCGCCTTCGGAGCGCCTCGCGGCAGCGGGGGAAGTCGTAGCCCTTGTCCGCGTGCAGCTTCTCCGGACGCTTGCGCGGGCGCCCCGGCCTGCCCGCCGGTCGCTTGATCGGCTCGATGGCGTCCACCAAGCCCTCGAAGGCCTTCGAGTCGTGGACGTTGGCCGCGGTGAGCGCTACCGCGAGCGGGACGCCCCTTCGGTCCGAAACAAGGTGGCGCTTCGAGCCCGGCTTGCCGCGATCCGTCGGGTTCTTGCCGACCCTTTCGCCCCCCTTTTTGCCGGCACGCTCGCCGAGTCCAAGGACGCCCTCGACCAGTCGATGCGGTCGGCCTCGCCGAGGCGGTCGAGCAGGACCCGGTGCAGCCGGCGCCACACGCCCGCCTCCTGCCAGTCGCGCAGCCTCCGCCAGCACGTGCTCCCCGACCCGCAGCCCATCTCCTTGGGGAGCATCTCCCAGGGGATGCCGCTCTTGAGGACGAAGACTATGCCGGCCAAGGCCGCCCGATCGTCCACGCGAGGCCTGCCGCCTTTCGGTTTCGGCGGCTCGGGAGGCAGTAGCGGCTCGATCGCTTCCCACAGCTCGTCCGGCACCAGTTCTCTTCCCATGACCCGCAGCGTAGCATCCGCTCACCGGGGTTTTGCAATGCGCTCTAAATAACCACACGCTGGCTAGGTAACTGTGCCGGCGTCGATCCGCTGGCGCGTCACACCCCGCTGGCGCGTCACACCCCGCTGAAAGCACCGAAGCCGCCGTCCACGGGTATCACCGCCCCGTTGACGAAGCTCGCGGCCGGGGAGCAGAGCCAGATGGCCGTGCCGACGAGCTCTTCCGGGTTCCCGAAGCGCCCGGCCGGCGTGTGCTCGACGATGGTACGGCCCCGGTCGGTCAGGCTCCCGTCTTCCTCGAGGAGCATCGCCCGGTTCTGCTCCCCTATAAAGAAGCCGGGGGCGAGGGCGTTGACCCTCATGCCGCCCCCGTAGCGCCCAGCGAGGTCCACGGCCAACCAGCGGGTGAGGTTCTCCACGGCCGCCTTCGCCGCCGAGTAGCCGGCGACCCGGGTGATCGCCCTCCCGGCGGCCATGGAAGAGACGTTGACGATGCAGCCCCCGCCGCCTCGCGCTATCGCCTCGCCGAAGACCTGCACAGGCAACAGCGTCCCGATCAGGTTCAGGTCGAAGACCTCGGCGAAGGCCCCCCTCGGCAGGTCGAAGATGGTCTGCTCGCCGCCCAAGGTGGCCCCGGGTACATTTCCGCCCGCGGCGTTAACGAGGACATCCAGACGGCCCCACCGATCCAGCACCGCTTCCCGGGCCCCCCGCAACTGCCCCTCGTCGAGGACGTCCGCCGGCAGGGCCATCGCCCCGCCACCGGCACCCGAGATCTCGCGTGCCATCTCCTGCACCCTGCCTTCGCGCCGGCCGAGCACGCCGACCCTGGCGCCGGCCCGCGCGAGCCCCCGCGCCATAGCCCCACCGAGGACCCCGGTCGCACCGGTCACGACGGCGACCCGGCCCTCGAGGGAGAAAAGGCTCTCCACCCCACCGTTCACGGCCTGCCCCTCTCTCACGTTCTCCGGACGGGCTCGCGCCCGAGACCGTAAGCCCTCCCGGCGAGCCCGCGGGCGAGCTTGCGCGCCCTGTCGCGTGCGACCGCCTCTCCGACGACGAAGAGGCGGTCGGGGTGCAGCTTCCAGAGAGCGCTCATAGGTAGCATCTCACCTCTCTTTCGGTCAGGTTACGGGGCTCCCCCCGCCGACCTACCAACGGGATCGAGGGGAAAGGTCACTTGTTCCCCGCGCACGGCGGACCGGTAGATGCCGAGGATGATCTCGACCGCCTTGCGGGCCTCCTCGCCCGGCACGGGGGGCTCTCGGCCCTCGCGCAGCGCCGCGAAGATCTCGCCCAGCTGCCGCCCGTGCGCCCCCCCGAGGGGCTCGCCTTCGGCGGTCTCGGGGAGGGACGCGAGCTCGCGCGCGGAGAGCACCTCCCGCTCTTGCACCGGTTCCCAGACGGCGAGCCGCGGTCCCTCCAGGACGGCACGGCCCTCGCTGCCCACGACCTCGACCCGGGCCGGCCGGTCCTCGTGCGCGGAGGTGGTGCCCTGGATGACGCCCAGGGCACCGCTCGCGAAGCGCACGGCGGCGCTCGCGGCGTCCTCCGCCTCGATCTCGTGCGTGAGGGCGTCGGCGTAACCGCAGACGCTGTCCACGGGGCCGAGGACCCACTGGAGGAGGTCTACGGCGTGGATGCTCTGGTTCATGAGCGCCCCGCCGCCGTCGAGCGCCCAGGTGCCGCGCCAGCCGCCCCGGGCCCCGTAGTAGGCATCGGTGCGGTGCCAGTGGACGAAGGCGCTGGCCAGCACGGGCCGGCCGAGGAGCCCGGCCTCGACGGCGCGCTTGAGGCGCAACGCGTCCCTGTTGAAGCGGTACTGGAAGATGACCGAGAGGGTAACCCCGGCCTCCCGGCAGGCCCGGATCATGCGATCGGCGTCCTCGAGGGTCGTTGCCATAGGCTTCTCCGTGATCACGTGCTTGCCCGCCCGCGTTGCCGCGAGCGCACCCTCCGCGTGCAGGCCCGAGGGCGTACACAAGAGCACGACGTCCACTTCCTCGCGCGCGAGCAGCCCCTGGAGATCGGGGTGCCATCCCGCCCCGTGCGCCTCGGCGAGCTCGCGGCCCATCCTCCCGCGCGACTCGCCGACCGCCACCAGCCGCGCGCCTTCGAGGTCGCCGATCGCGGCGGCGTGCACGGCCCCGATCGTCCCAGCGCCGACGATGCCGACGCCTATCTCGTCCACCCGGGCCACCTCCCGGAGGTCAAGGTCTCAACTCCGTCTCAACTCCACCCCGGCCCGCTCGCACAGGGCGCGGAGCGCGGCGACCGATTCGCGCGTCGCCCCTTCGGGACCGCTGTCCGGGGTCTCGTAGTGCGTCTCCAGCGAGAGCACTCCCTCGTAGCCGTCCTCCGCCAGCGCTAGCAGCTGCCCAGGGTAATCTATCGTGCCCGTCCCGACCGTCGTCCACCTACCTTGCCCATCGACGTCCTTGAGATGGACGTGTGTCACGCGGCCCCGGACGCTAGTGTAGCCCTCGGGGAACGGGATCGAGCCCAGCATGGCCTCGTTGCCGGGGTCCCAGATAACGCCGAGCGATGGGTCCGCGACGCGCCCGAGCATCCACCCCACCTCGGCGCCGGTGCCGACGTTGCAGGTGTGCTCGTTCTCCAACCCCAGCTTGAGACCGGCCGCCTCAGTCCTTCTTGCCGCTTCGGCCAGGACCTCGGCCACCTCCTCCCGCACCTCCCTTGGATCCTCGACACGCCAGAAGGAGAAGGCGCGGACCAGCGGCGCCCCGAGGAGGCGGGCTACCTCGAGGGAGCGCTCCAGCACCTCCCACTGCTCCTCCCTAGAGGCGAGGCCGGCGAAGTGCGTGTCGCCTTGCGGACCCCCGCCGCCACGGAGGTGGCACTTCAAGAAGGGCGAGGAGATCGCGCACACCCCGAAGCCGCCATCGTCGAGGGCTCCCTTGATGCGCTCCAGGCTACTCCGGTCGTGCGAGACGACGTTCGCGCCGCCGACGGCGCGCAGCTCGACCGTTTCGACTCCCAGGTCCTCGCAGATCCCGAGGGCATGCTCGAGGTCTTGGGAGATCTCATCGGTTATGACGCTCAAACGCACCGGCTCCCTCCTTCCGTTTTCGGGAACGCTCGCTCGGTCCCTCGTGAACCGAACCTTCTCTCAACCAGGCGAGGGTGGGCTCCTGCCTCTCCTCGCCGGACCCGTGCGGCCCGTTGTAGAACCGCCAACCCTACCCTCGATTTCCTACCCGACGTTCCCGGCCTCTCGTCCAGCAGCAGGATGTCGATCCACAGCCACTCCCGCCGGATCTCAACCCGGTTTAGGTCCCCCGGCTCCAACCCTATCGGCGTCTCGGGCACCGGGGTGTCCTCGGCGACCATTATGGCCTCTTCAAGTTCGCTGGTTCGACGCTTCCCGAACACCCATCGTACCCGAGGGCGACCTCCGAGGCGACGTCCGTGCCAGGTCTTTCCCACTAGAACCGGAACCCGGCAGATGTACTACCCTTCCCGCAGCGGAGGGGCCTCGTCGGAAGGGGACGGCACGGTGGAGAAGGTGGGGTTCGTGGGCCTAGGTATCATGGGGGCGGCCATGGCGAGGAACCTCCTGGCGGCGGGCCACGACCTCGTGGTCCACAACCGTACCAGGGCGAAGGCGGAGGAGCTCGCGGAACACGGGGCCAATGTCGCCGACTCCCCGGGGGAGGTCGCCGAGGCGTGCAGCGTGGTCGTCACCATGCTCCCCGGGCCGCCCGAGGTCGGGGAGCTCGTCGCCGGGGATGGCGGCCTGCTCAAAACCGCCAGGGAGGGCTCCCTCATCGTCGACATGAGCACCTCCTCGCCCGCCCTCGCCCGGGAGCTGCACAGCACGGCCAGGGGCAGGGGCGTGAGGATGCTCGACGCACCCGTCTCCGGCGGGGACGTCGGGGCCAGGGACGGAACGCTCTCCATCATGGTCGGCGGAGAAGAGGACGATTTCGAGAGGGCGAGGCCCCTCTTCGGGGCCATGGGCGAGACGGTCGTACACGTGGGAGAAGCGGGGGCAGGCCAGACCGTGAAGGCCTGCAACCAGGTCGTGGTGGCCCTCGTCACAGAGGCGATCTCCGAGGCGCTGGTCCTGGGCTCGAGGGCCGGGGTGGCTCCAGAGAGGCTCGTGGAGGTGCTCTCCGGAGGCCTCGCCGCCAGCAAGGTGCTCGAGGTCAAGGCCGAGAAGCTCCTCTCCCGCACCTTCGAGCCCGGCGGCAAGGCCAAGTTCCACCGCAAGGACCTCGGCATAGCGCTTGCGGCAGGCAGGGAGCACGGGGCGGCGCTCCCGGTCACGGCGCTCGTGGACCAGATGTTCGGTGCCCTGGTGGCCAAGGGGAGAGGCGGCTGGGATCACTCGGCCCTCATCACGCTGATCGAAGAGTGGTCCGAGGACGGCTCCCATGCCGTCAACAGAGCGTCGGGACCGCAAGGGCAGTGATACATCCCCTGTGCGGTGATTGCCGTGACGCAGTCTGTCCCCAGCGGGCTACGGGCGGGTGCGGAGGCCACCGCAAGCCCCCTCGGGCCAGCAGATACTTGTAGCTCCGAAGGCCGACAAGACCACGCTCCCGCATTTCCGGCCCCGCACGAAATCTTCGAGGGCGCGACCGCGCCGGCGGGGTCGAACCGGGAGTGACCGCGAGGATCGGCGAGGCCGAGTTCAAACAGGCACCGGAAAACGTTTCCCCTGCGGGCTGCAGTACGGTTGCAGTAAATCGGGCGCTGGGTTCACCAGCGTTCCGAAGAGCGGAGTCCTGTTCGGACGCAAGCTAGCCCACGCGGGGATCAACACTCTCGCCAGGGCGGAATAGGGCGTACACGCTGCCGGCGAGAG
>CADCVI010000197.1 GCA_902806105.1 uncultured Rubrobacteraceae bacterium | reverse complement strand
AGGCCGCCGAGGAGGTGCTGGACGTCCGGCCGAACGACGAGGAGTCCGAGGCCCGGTTCTCCAACCTGGTCCACTGGGGCTACGGCACGGGCTGGGGGAGCGTGCGGGGTCTCCTCGACTCGGCCGGGCTCTCGGGACCGGCGGCGACCCTGGCGCACCTCGGGCTGGTGTGGGGCTCCGAGCAGGTGATCCTCCCCGCCCTGAACGTCTCCGCGCCCGTCTTCCGGTACGGCGGGAAGGCGACGGCCACGGATCTCCTGCACCACGCCGTCTACGCGACGGCCACGGGGCTCGCCTACTCCTACCTGGAGCGGAGCCAGGCCCGCTAGGGTGGAGGAGGCGCGCGATGAGGCGGAGCGCGCGACGGCGGTTCCGGGGACGCGACGAGACCCCGTCCGCCCGACCGGACACCCGTACGGGCACCCCGCGCGGGCGTCCCGGGAGAACGCGCACGCCTCCGTTCGATGGACCCAAAAGCGGGCCTATATCACCGACGGAAGGAGCACGGATGACCGGGGTTTCCAGGCGCTCGTTGGAACTCGATGGACGGGAGATCAGCTACCTGCACGCGGGCGAGGGACCCCCCGTGCTGCTCCTGCACGGCACCTTCTGGAGCCGCGTCTGGCAGCCGGTCGTGCCCGCTATCGCCGAAGGTAACGAGGTCTTCGCGCTCGACTACCCGGGCTTCGGTCGCTCCGGCGGACGGCTCGGACCCGAGGAGGCCGCGGTACCCGCCCTGGCCTCGCTGGTCCTGCGCGCCGCGGACGCGATGGGGCTTGGGGAGTTCGCCGTCGCCGGGCACGACATCGGCGGGGCGGTCGCCCAGCACGTCGCTGTCTCCGGACGGGGCCGGGTCACGAAGCTCGCGCTCGTGAACAGCGTGCTCTACGACTCCTGGCCCGTGCCCGCCGTCCTCAGGTTTCGCGACCCGGACCTCGCGCGGGGCATCACCCCCGAAGAGCTGGTGGACGCGAGACGGGGGTCCATGCGCAAGGCGCTCGCCAGGCGACTCTCCCCGTCCGAGGAAGAAGAGTACCTCTCCCCGTGGCGCACCGAGGACGGCACGCGCTCGTGGACGGCGATGGCCGCCGCCGCCGACGCCCGATACACGCAGGACCTCGTCGAGCCCCTCAAGGAACTCGATCTGCCCACGCTTCTTCTTTGGGGCGAGGAAGACGAGTTCCAGCCCGTCGGGTACGCGAGGCGTCTCGAGCGCGAGATGCCGAACGCACGCCTCGTCGCCGTCCCCGGCGCGCGCCACATCCCGATGGAGGACGACCCTGGGAAGGTCGGGGAAGAGCTGGCGCGTTTCTTCGCCGGGGTGTAGACGGGATCGGACCGGTACGCACCGGAACCGGGGGAAGCCACCCATGGCGACTCTCCCGGAAGATCACGAAATGGAAGATCGATCGGATGGTGCCCCGTGCGGGCCACCGGGAGGGGCCGTCCGCGAGCGCGAGACGTCCGTCCGTCCAGCGCCGCCCCCGAGCACCCCAAGGGCGTAGCCGGTACGCGCAACCGGCCGGGCCGGGTACTCGCTAGGCTCGAAGCGGGTACCGGGGGCCTGCCGGCGAAAAGTGGCCCCGTGGACGGGTCCCCGAAGCGGCGGTGGCCCGGGCCTTCGGTGTTTACCGGGGCCCGGTTTGGGCTAACTAGGCCGCGTATACGGCAACCATTTCAGAAGGAGGCATTCGTGGAGAAGCGCAAGCTCGGCGGAGGGGGACTCGAGGTCTCGGCCCTCGGTCTCGGGTGTATGGGGATGAGCGAGTTCTACGGCACGGGCGACGAGGATGAGGCGACCGCCACGATCCACCGCGCCCTGGATCTCGGCGTGACGTTTCTCGACACCGCCGACATGTACGGCCCGTTCACGAACGAGAGGCTCGTCGGCAGGGCCATAGAGGGCCGTCGGGACGACGTGGTGCTCGCCACCAAATTCGGCAACGTGCGCGGGGAGAACGGCGAGAGGCTAGGCATCAGCGGAGACCCCGACTACGTGAGGGAGGCCTGCGACGCGTCGCTTCGGCGCCTCGGGGTCGACCACATAGACCTCTACTACCAGCACCGCGTAGACCCGGATACCCCGGTCGAGGAGACTTTCGGGGCGATGAAGGAGCTCGTCGAGGCGGGCAAGGTGCGCTTCCTCGGGATCTCGGAGGCCGCCCCCGGGACCATCCGCAAGGCGCACGCCGTGCACCCGATCTCGGCGCTGCAGACGGAGTACAGCCTGTGGAGCCGGGACGTCGAGGACGAGATACTGCCGACCTGCCGGGAGCTCGGGATCGGCTTCGTACCCTACAGCCCGCTCGGGCGCGGCTTCCTTACAGGCCAGATCCAGAGCCCCGACGACTTCGAAGAGGACGACTTCAGGCGCGGCTCGCCGCGTTTCCAGGGTGAGAACTTCCAGAGGAACCTAGAGCTCGTGGAGAGGGTGCGCGAGATCGCCTCCGAGAAGGGCGCGACGCCGGGCCAGCTCGCCCTCGCCTGGCTGCTCGCGCAAGGGCAGGACATCGTCCCCATCCCCGGCACCAAGCGCCGCAAGTACCTGGAGGAGAACGTCGGAGCGCTCGATGTCCGGCTGACAGACGAGGACCTCGGGCGCATCGCGGAGGCGGCCCCGGCGGGCGCGGCCGCCGGCGAGCGCTACCCCGAAGCGGGGATGCAGTCGGTCAACCGCTAGGAGCCGGATGGGCAAGGGGCCGCCTCCTCAGAGGCCGTCCCATGGCCCCGCGGGGGTGAGCTTGGACCTTGAAGGACGCGTGGCGTTGGTCACGGGCGCCAGCCGCGGCATCGGGGCTGCCGTGGCCAGGCGCCTGTCCGAGACCGGGGCCGACGTGGCCGTAGGCTACGGGACCGACGGCGCGGCCGCCGAGAGGGTGGCCGCAGGCGTGAGGTCCCTTGGCCGAAGGGCGATCTGCGTGGGCGGCGACGTGGGAGACCCGGAGGTCTCGGAGGCGCTGGCCCGGGAGACCGAGGATTCTCTCGGTCCGGTGGACGTGCTCGTGAGCAACGCCGGCATCGCGCCGCCGCAGGGCCTGGAGGAGGTCACGGTCGAGGACTGGGATCGGGTCATGGAGGTGAACCTCAGGCCCGCCTTCCTGCTAGCCAGAAGGCTCACCCCCGGCATGCGGGAGCGCGGCTGGGGCCGCGTCGTCCTCGTCTCGTCGGTCGCGGCGTTCACCGGCGGCATCGTCGGCCCGCACTACACGGCCTCCAAGGCCGCCCTCGTGGGCCTGGCGCGGGCTCTCGCCGTCCCGCTCGCCCCGCACGGCGTGACGGTGAACGCCGTGGCACCCGCCCTCATCGAGGGAGGGGAGACGCTGCCGGGCGACACCGGCTCGCGCTCGGAGCTCGCGCGGCGGGTACCCGTGGGCAGGCTCGGCCGGCCGGAGGAGGTCGCCGGGGCGGTCCACGCCCTCGTCACGAACCCCTACGTGACGGCCCAGACCTTCTCGGTGGACGGCGGTATGCACCCGCGGTAGCGGCCAAGGACCCGGATTCCATTGCGGGTAGGACACCTTCCCGGGCAGAACGGGGACGCCACGATCACGCGCCGTACCTTCGCCGCGGGGCCCCCGCGAGCCGGTCGCCGGGCGGGCGGGTCCCCGGCCGGGATTGCCGGAAGGCGGCAGCGGGTACGTCCGCCGGGGTCGCCGCGAAGCGCCACTGGCGGCTATCCCGGAGCCCACCGCCGATACCGAAAGGGAGGCAAACGATGACAGAGCGCAACACGACGCAGGACGCGGCCGGAGCAGGAACCTTCGCGCTGGGCGGCGACCTGGAGGTGAACCGCCTCGGCTACGGGGCCATGAGGATCACGGGCGAGGGCATCTGGGGCGAGCCGGAGGACCCAGAGGAGGCCAAGAGGGTCCTCAGGCGCTGCCTGGAGCTCGGCATAAACCTCATAGACACCGCCGACTCCTACGGTCCCGACGTCTCCGAGCGCCTCATCGGCGAGACGCTCGCGCCCTACCCGGAGGACGTGGTGATCGCCACGAAGGCCGGCCTCGTGCGCCCCGGGCCAGGGGACTGGAGGCCCAACGGCCGCCCCGAGCACATAAGGGAGGCCATCGAGGGCAGCCTGAGGCGTCTGAAGCTGGAGACGATAGACCTCTACCAACTCCATCGCATAGACCCCGAGGTGCCGGTCGAGGAGTCGCTCGGCACCATGTCGGATCTCAGGGACGAGGGCAAGGTACGCCACGTCGGGCTCTCCGAGGTCGGGGTGGACGAGCTGCGGCAGGCGCAGCAGATAGTCCCGATCGTCTCCGTGCAGAACCGCTACAACCTCACCGACCGGGGCTCCGAAGACGTGCTGGAGGCGTGCGAGTCGGACGGGATCGCCTTTATCCCGTGGTTCCCGCTCGCCTCCGGCTCCCTCTCCCGGCCGGGCGGCCCGGTGGACGAGATCGCCGCCAACCACGAGGCCACCCCCGGACAGGTCGCCCTCGCCTGGCTGCTCCGCCGCTCGCCGGTGATGCTCCCGATACCGGGCACCTCCTCGGTCGCCCACCTCGAAGAGAACGTCGCCGGGGCCTCGCTGGAACTCTCGGACGACGAGTACGCCGAGCTCTCCGAGGTCTCCGGCTAGGGGAACCGCCGGGCCGGAGCACGCGCGAAAACGGGGGCCCGCCGGCCCGACAATGGCCCGAAAGATGCATTGAGGCGTGGCGTCCCAGGGTCAACAATGTGGGTAGGTTCACGTATCTTCGAATCCTTACGGTCTCTTAACCCCGGCTTTACAGGGAGACCGCAGGAACCTCAGACAATGGGATCACCGAGGGCCGGCCGCCTCAAAGGCGTTTGCGGCGTAAAAGGTGGGCACCGGCCATGTAAGGGAGGCGTGCCGGGCTCCGCGCCTTCGGAGGGACCGAGGCCCCGACCGTGGCGAAGCGGCGGACCCTCGGGCATCTCCAGAGCCGACCCGGAGGCGACGGGTTGCAAGGTTCGAGCGGAAGGAGGGCGCGTGGGGATACGAGATCTGATCCCGGCCTGGTCGGTAGTCAGGCAGTTGCGCGGCGGTGACCGGCTGGGGCTGGGCAAGGCGGCGCAATCCTCCCGCCAGGCGCACCTCAAGCCGCGCACGGCGGAAGCCGACTACGTGACGAAGTCCGTCTGCCCGTACTGCGCCGTGGGGTGCGGGCAGAGGATCTTCGTGAAGGACGGCGAGGTCACCCAGATAGAGGGCGACCCGGAAAGCCCGATCTCGCGCGGCAGGCTCTGCCCGAAAGGGGCCGCCTCGCGCAACTTTATCCAGAGCCCCATCCGCGAGTACAAGGTCAAGTACCGCAGGCCCCACTCCAGGGAGTGGGAGGAGTTGGACCTCGACACCGCCGTCGGCATGATCGCCGACCGCCTCATAGAGACCCGCGGGGAGACGTGGGAGGACGAAGACGAGGAGGGCCGCCACCTCCACCGAACACTGGGCTTCGCCCACCTCGGCGGCGCCACGCTGGACAACGAAGAGAACTACCTCATAAAGAAGTTCTTCACGGCCGCCGGTGCGATCCAGATAGAGAACCAGGCCCGGATATGACACTCCTCCACGGTCCCGGGTCTCGGGACCTCGTTCGGTAGGGGAGGGGCGACCACCTTCCAGCAGGACCTCGCCAACTCCGACTGCATAGTGGACATCGGCTCGAACATGGCCGAGAACCACCCCGTCGGGTTCCAGTGGGTGATGGAGGCGCGGATGCGGGGGGCCACGGTCATACACGTCGACCCGCGCTACACCCGCA
>CADCVI010000196.1 GCA_902806105.1 uncultured Rubrobacteraceae bacterium | reverse complement strand
CTGAGCCGGTACGCCCCCGTAGCCCCCGGCGACCTGCAGCCCGGTGACATCGTGATCTACCCGAACTGGGCCACCATGTACGTGGGCAACGGCCAGCTTCTCAACGCCAACGAGTGGCAGGGCGTCGTTACGCACACCCCGATGGAGTATGCGGGCGAGCCCCTGGGCATCGTGCGTCCGTAACATAAAGCTTGTTGCGGTGGACCGCTAACTGCGGTCCACCGCTTATCTTTTTCGCTAGCCCCGGCAGCGGTCTCCTCTACCTCCACGAGGCGCCGCTGCCGGGGTCTTTGTCCCCGGCAATACCTGCGGGCCTTACGCCCAGCCCTTCTACGAACCGCGGCTGTGGTCCTCTACAGCGCTCGCTCGTCCAGGGTGTCTGTGGCCTTCAGCATTGCGGCACCGGCTCTCCAGGTGATTGAGAGGTAGAAACGACCCGGAGAGAAGGCACCGAGACGCCGAACACGCCGAGTGTTTGTGGGGTGGTGCAGTTGAGGGATCAACGCACCCAGGTTCTTGTGGGCACGAGGGATTGCGGGACCTCCTACGCGTCGCGGTGAAGCTCTGCTGTCCGCTCTGAGCGGTGTTCCAACTCGCCGAACCTTCGTCCGGCGGGCTAACTGGGTCAGGCTCCTTAGGGTATCGTGGATGAGAAGGTCATCCGGTCTTGCTAGGGTCCTTCTCCGCATCGGAGTAATAGCGCATAGGCCGGGGATCGCCCGCCGCAGCCTCGGGCGGTGTTCGGGATCGAGCATACGCCGGGGTAGGATGTATTTACTGGCCAGAATTACCCTGCGGTGGTTCGTAGAAATTACCGATGAGTTCGCAGCGCGTATGGGCAACGATTCGGGGGCAAGGTACTCGCGTTTCGCCGGTTGATCCGGCCACGCATCCGATGGATAGGGCATGCGCTATGCTGGCCGCTGGCGACGAAGGGATACGAGGCACTTGAGCGAAGTGGAAGAGGGCACCATCCGCGTGGCGATCGTGGACGACCAGCGGCTGTTCGCCAAGGGGCTGTCGGGCCTCGTGGACATGTTGCCGGGGACGGAGGTGGTGGGCGTGGCTCACGACGGCGAGGAGGCCGTCGAGCTGTGCCGGAGGGAAGAGCCGGATGTGGTCCTCATGGACATCTCGATGCCCAAGAAGGACGGCATCAGCGCCACCAGGGAGATCCGGGACCTCCTGCCCCAAACCGCCGTCGTGATCCTGACGGCCCACGAGGACGACGAGCACGTCTTCGAGGGCATAAAGGCCGGGGCGCAGGGCTACATCCTCAAGGACGCCGACCTTGATGATGTAGCGCGCGCCATTCGGACGGTGTATGCCGGAGACACCATCATCGCCCCGGACCTCGCGCAGAAGATGCTCAACACCTTCCAGCGCGAGAGGAGCCCCAAGGGTTCGCGGCTGGTTCCGCCCCTCACCGACAGGGAACTCGAGGTCATAAGGGCCCTGGCCCAGGGCAAGAGCGACCGTCAGATCGCCCGTTATCTAGGCATCTCCGAGAAGACCGTGTGCAACCACACCTCGAACATCTACAGGAAGCTGCACATCTTCGACAGGACCCAGGCGGTGATCTACGCGGTCAGGGAAGGGGTCGTAGACGTGGAGGAGCTTGAGTATCGTCCCAACGAGGGATCCTGACCGCGACCGCCGTCCCTTCGCCGGGCCTGCCGTGGACCGCGAGCGTCCCGCCCATGCCCTCGGCCCTCTCGCGCATCGCCGAGAGGCCCACGCCCGTTCGGATGGAGCGGGGATCGAAGCCCCGGCCGTCGTCGGCGACCTCCACGAGGATCTCACCGTCCTCCGCCCCCAGCTTCACCTCGACGCGTCTCGCCCCGGAGTGACGCCGAGCGTTCGTCAGAGCTTCCTGCACGACGCGCAATAGCTCCACGCTCCTGCCCCCGGAAAGCTCCTCGGGGAAGTCCTCCGCGACGGTCAGGCGAATCTCGCGCTCGGGCGTGGCCTGCCGGTTCAACGCGACGAGCGATTCCACCGATCCCACGAACGGACGCTCCTTCTCGCGCCTGAGGTCGTACACGGCGCTGCGCAGCCCCGAGGAGGCGCGTCCCAGGGCTTCGAGCTCCTCCGCGAGGTCTAGCTCGGCGTCCGAGCGTTTGGCCCGCAGGTGGAGGAGCCGCAGCGATTGCAGCGCGCCCGAGAGGTCCTGGAGAACGATATCGTGAAGGTCGCGGGCGATCCTGCGCCGCTCGGCCCGCCGGATCTCCCGCAGCGCCTCCTCGGTCCGGATGCGCTCCGTGACGTCGTTCTGCACCCCGACAAAGTTCGCCATGTGGCCGCCCTCGTCGCGCACGGGGTAGACGCTTAGCTCGTTGTAAAACAGCGTCCCGTCCTTGCGGTAGTTCCGGAGCACCACGGTGCAATGGCGCCCCGCCCGTACCGCGGCCTTGAGCTCCGCGAGCCCCGGCTGGTCCCGGTCCTCGCCCTGCAAGAAGCGGCAGTTGTGGCCCAGGGCCTCCTCGGCGGCGTAGCCGGTGGTCCTTTCGAAGGCGGGGTTGACGTACACCAGCGGGCCGTCGGGTTGCCTGGCGTCGGTGATCACGATGGAGTTGGTGCTGGCGGCTACCGCCCTCTCGAAAAGACGCAGCCTGTCAGGATCGTCCACCGTTCGCCCTCATTCGCTACCTCCCCCTCGACGACCAACCCATCAATCGGAGATCCCGCAGCCGTCTACTTTATACAACGTCCGGGACGGCGCCAGCCAGGGGAAGTAGGACTAATGCCCTAGGCACAATCACCAGGGCTCCCGTAGTCGGAAAATCCGATGGCGCCTTGACGCGTCCGGTCCATACTCGTCCTTAGATGGAAGCACGAAAGCACACCAACGACCGCATCCGATGCTCCGGCCGCCACGGAGCATCGGTCCGTCTCACGGCCAACGGTGTGAGAGGAGAGAAACAGAGATGATCAAGCACTACCTCGACAGCGACGCCGCCGACCGGAGACTCTCCCCGCGCGACTTCGAGAGGGCGGGCATCCGGGTGGCCGAGCGGCGCTACGGGGCCAAGGACACCATCTTCGCCCCGGGCGACCCCGACGGGCAGCTCTATTTCGTCGCCTCCGGGACCGTGCGGCTGTACAAGATCTACGGCGACTACAAGGAGGCGACGGTCGCCCTCCTCAAGGACGGCGACGTCTTCGGGGAGCTTAGCTTGCAGCAGGGGTCGTGGCAGACCGCCTACGCCCTCGCCCTGACCGACGCCCGCGTGATCGTGGTGCGCAAGGACATGATGGCCCAGATCGTGAAGCGGGACCCCGCCCTCGCCATGAAACTCTTCGCCTCGTTCTCCGAGCGCCTCAAGCAGTCCGAGGAGGTCATGGACAGCCTTCTGCAGCGGGAGGTCTCCGCGCGCCTCGCCGCGCTCCTCCAGAACCTCGGCGAGCGCTTCGGGGAGGCCGACGGCGCCGGCACGGTCATCGAATTGCGCCTGACGCACCAGGACCTGGCGAGCATGATCGCCTCCACCCGCGAGGCCGTCTCCAAGGTGATGAGCGAGTTTCAGCGCGCGGGCCTGATCGAGGTGCGCAACCGCAGGATACACCTCAGCCCGCGCCTGGCGGGGGGTGCCTTCGGGGGATCACCGACGATGCCGGGTGCCGCTTGAACGCCCACCGCGAGGGGATGATGCCCGACGCACGAAGGCCGTGATAAGCAAGACTCGGGCAGGTCTCGACCGTTAAGACGGCGCAGACCGACAACCCTCGAACACAGAGGACTTCTGCTCCGAGCAGGATCCGCCGAGTAACGATCCTCGGTCTAGCGATGTCAACGGCCCTCGCGCTCGCCGCCCCGGCCTTCGCCGCGTAGGCGACGGGAGAGATCCAGGTTCGAGTAGCCTATCTCTCACCAGATGCGCCCAACCCCGACGTCTACGCCAATGGCACGCCGGCGCTCGCCAACGTTCCCTACACCACGGTCTCCGACTACCTGCCACTCCCGGACGGCACCCAGCAGGTCACCGTCTACGCTACCGTCGACACCACCACGTCCGTGATCGACGCCCCCGTCGAGTTGGCCGCCGGTAACGCCTACACTGTGGCAACCGAAGGCCCGGTTGCGGACGGCTCGCTCACCGCCAACATCTGCGACGTCCTCTCGGCAACCTCCAATGGCAACGCCAGGGTGCGCGTCGTCAACGCATCACCGGCCGCCGGCCCGGTCGACGCGGTCCCTGCGGGCGGAGAAACCCTCGTGAGCGGCCTCGCGTTCCCCAACGCCGCCCCCTCTACGCCGGTGTCCCCACGGGCACCTACACCCCCAACGTGAACGCCGCCGGCACGGACCAAACCGTCCTCACGGTGCCGAACGCGACAGTGGCCGCAGGCGGGACCTACGGCGCCTGCGGCCACTGTCGGCACGACAAACTTACGACGGGGCAATCGTCGGCGAGGACGGCGCAATCACTACCGATCGGGGTTGTAATGACGCATCGACACCTCCTGGTAGTGGCCGCACTCGGGGCAGGTGAAGTTTCGGGCGCTGCGGACCGAGTACGCGGGGACGATGGTGGTCTTGTCGTAATCGTAGGTGTAGCCGCACTCATCGCACTTCTGCCGGTAGGTGACTACCGTACCGCGCTCGCGCACCACTATCCCGCCGCTGACTTCTATGGCCATTACGCCGCCTTCCAGGGATGGGAGAATCGCTTACCTCGTGATTCTACCGGACGTCCATCCTTTCGAGGATGGGGGAGAGCAGGGGGCTTCGGGCGTCGAGGAAGCCGTCCAGTATGTCGAAGTGGTCCTTGCCGGGGATGGGGAGCACGGTCCCGTCGAGGCCCTTGGCCTTCCACGCGGCCAGGAAGTCCTCGGACTGCTGCTTGAAACCCTCGGTCTCCCTCTCGCCGTATGGGAGCAGGAGGGGCGGGGCCTCGTCCGGGACGTGCAGGATCGGGCTGTACTCAAGCACCTCGTCGGCCGTGAGCCCGAGCTTCGGCTGGAGGAAGGTGTACGGGAAGGGCGAGAGGTCGTAGAGGCCGCTGATGGCGGTCGCGCCCTTGATGACGTCGCGTGGCAGGCCGTACTCGCCCTCCCAGTCCGTCATCAGGAGCGTCGCCACGAGGTGGCCGCCGGCGGAGTGGCCGACGACGTGCAGGCGGTCCGGGTCGCCGCCGAAGCTCGCGGCGTTCTTGTACGCCCAGGCGACGGCCGCGCGGGTCTGGCGCACCATCTCGCCCAGCTTCACCGCCGGGGCGACGGCGTAGTTGGTGACGACGGTCGCCACCCCCTTCGAGGCCGGGCCGCGGGCGACGAAGCCGAACTCCTTGCTCGTCCTGAGGACCCAGAACCCGCCGTGTACGTAGACGAGGATTGGCGCGTCCCCGCGGGTATCCGGCGCCGGGTACACGTCGAGGTGCTCGGCGAGCGTCGGGCCGAAGGGGAGGTCGAGCCGGTGGTCGAGCTCGGTTCGGAGCTTCTCGCTCTCGCTCTCGCAGAACTCCTCGTACCGCGTGGCGGACTCCGGGATCAGGGCGCGCAGGTTGTACTGGGCGTCGAGCTCCTCCTGCGTGACGGAGTTTCTGTGGATCATCGCCGTACTTTCTACCCGCCGAGGAGCCTGCGCCAGAGGGGGCGCTTCCCGGGGGCGGGATGGGTGGGTGGTCTTGGCTCCTCGCCGACGGGCGGGAGGCCGTGCTCTGCGCGGGTCGCGTTGCGGCCCCGAAGGACGGCCGGGTCCTCTTCCCATCCGTCCCCGGCCTCGGCGCGGACCCCTTC
>CADCVI010000195.1 GCA_902806105.1 uncultured Rubrobacteraceae bacterium | reverse complement strand
GCCCGAAGAAGGCGATGTTCCTCGGAGACGACACTACAGACCTCGACGCCTTCCGCGAGCTCGTCTCGCTGCGCGAAGAAGGAGAGCTAGATGAGATCCTGCGCGTCGGCGTCCGCAGCGACGAGGGCCCGCCCGAGATCGTCTCCGAGGCCGACATAGTCGTGGACAGCGTCGAAGGCGTCGGCGACGTGTTGCGGGCGCTGCACTAGGGCCGACCGCGCCGACTCGACTATTACCGGGATCCCGTCCGCGCGGCCATGCGGTCCCCGAACATTCCTAGCAGCCATGCCAGTGGAAGGCCAAAATGCGTCCTCCCGATAGACCCGAGGATGCCTCCTGCCACAGCCGGGATGGCAGTGTCGTAGAGTATTTCGAAACCTTGGGGCATCGGTTCCCTGTAGTCGAGCAGGATGCTCGAGGCGTGCAGGGATACTCCGAGGATCGCCCCACCGGCGCAGAACGCCACCATCATGATTCCCCAACGGGTGAAGAAGCCTCCCCGAAGCTTACGCTCTGCGAGCAGAAGCAGTGCGCCAGAGACGATCAGACTCGCCAGGACGGCGGAGAGCATGTGGGCGGTGAACATAGGTCCGAACTGTAGCTTCCAGACGAAGGGACCGCCCCACGGACTGTTACCGAACGCCTTGTGCAACAGCGCCTTCGCGAGCCCGACGACCACCGCCAGGGCCGGCAGGAACAGACGCACGGTTCCCTACCCGTGCCGCTCCCGGTAGGCCTCGATATCTTTTATCTGCGCCTCGACCCAGTCCTCTATGGTGTTTGCCATGACGGCCTCCCTGAGGGCGTCCGCCCGCCTCTTGCGCTCGTCTTCCGGCATGGTCAGCGCCTCGTGGATGGCGTCGGCCTGCTCGTCGAGGTCGTAGGGGTTGACTGTCAGGGCGTGCTCTCCAAGCTCCTCGTGGGCGCCGGCGTACTCGGAGAGGACGAGGACGCCGCCCTTCTCGTTCACGACGGCGGCCTCCTTGGCGACGAGGTTCATGCCGTCGCGGACGGCGTTGACGAGCAGGACGTCGTAGTTCTTGTACGCGGCGACGGAGCGGGGGAAGTTGTCCATCATGAAGAGCTGTATCGGGGTCCAGTCTTCTGTGCCGTGCTTCTCGTTTATCTCCTCCGCTGTCCTTCCGACCGCCTCCATGTACGCCGCGTACTCGGGGATGTCGCCGCGGGAGGGCTGGAGCTGGGCCAGGAACGTGACCTGCTCCTTCGTCTCGGGGTGGCGCTCGAGCATCCGTTCGTAGGCCTCGAAGCCGCGGACGACGTTCTTGGAGAGGTCGGTCCGGTCCACGCGCAAGAGGAGCTTGCCCGGGAGTCCCTTCACGAACTCCTCCTGCTCAAGCACGGCCTCGCTCGCGGCGAGCTCCTCGAACTCCGCGGGGTCTATGGAGATGGGGTAGGCCCGCACCCACACCTCGCGGCCCCCGTAGTGGACGGTGCCCCCATCCACGTCAGCCTCGGCGCCGAGGACCCTGGCGGCGGTCTCCATAAAGTTGCGGGCGTAGCCCCCCGTGTGGAAGGCTACGACGTCGGCGGAGAGGAGGCTCTCCAGGATGCCCCGCCTGATGTAGTGGGGCAGGACGCCCCACAGGTCCGGCTCGGGCCAGGGGATGTGGACGAAGAGCGAGACGAAGGCGTCCGCCGCCCCCTCGCCAAGCTCCTCGCGCACGAAGAGCGGTGCCATGTAGAGCTGGTAGTCGTGGAGCAGGATCGTGGCCGAGGGCGCGTCCCCTATGGTCTCGGCCACGGACTTCGCGAAGTTCCGGTTCACAGGGACGTAGCCACCCTCCCAAGCCTCCCGTGTGTCATCGCCAAGGCGGGGGGAGCGGGGCAGGTCGTAGAGGCCGTGCTGGACAAACCAGAGCAGCGGGTTCGCGAGGGTGTTGTACATGAGGTCGTAGGCGGCCTCTTCGTGCTCGACAAAGACGACGCGCAGGTCCTCCACCTCGTAGGGGGCCGCCTCCTTCGCCACCGCGGCGTCCTCGTCGCTCTGGGCGGAGGCGATCCAGACGACCCTATCGCCCCGCCGGACCACCGCGTTGAGCGCCGTAACAAGCCCCCCGGCCCCCCGCGAGTGGTCCCGGCTCCCGTCCTCCCCGCGGGAGAACGTCACGGGCCCCCGGTTCGAGACGACGACGGTCGGCCCACGCTCACCCTGCGTCATGTTGCTCCTCCCTTCGGCCGTCGCGGCACGATTCGCCCCTCGGGCTCCGCTTTCGGCTTCTCCTGCGGTCGCGCGCCTTGGTTCCTTCGTCGGAGACCTCCAAAAGACGGAGCATCTCGCCCCGGGGCCATCATACAAGCACGGGAGTAAAAAGCTGACGGCTGAAAGCTGACGGCGCGGTTCGCTGCGCGAACCGCTTCTAGGACCCGATCAGCTTCGCGTAGAGGGCGAGGTTGTCGCGAAGCTGGCGCGGCATCAGGAAGTTCTCCCTGACGTGCTCTTTGCCCTGGCGCCCTATGGCGCGGGCGAACTCCGGGTCCTTGAGGATCTTGACGCACGCCTCGGCGGCCTCGGGGATGGTGTCGACGAGGATGCCTCCGCCCGCGGCCACCTGCATCGGGATGCCACCGACCCTGCTCGCGACCATCGGCCGGGCCTTCCAGAGGGCCTCCGCGACCACGAGGCCGAAGCCCTCGCGGATAGACTTCTGGATCACGACGTCCGCTATGGACTGGAAGGCGTTGACCTCGATGGCGCCGACGTTGGTGAGGTTCGAGAACAGAAAGATGTCCTTGTCCCCGTCGGCGTAGTTGACGGTCCTGTTCCAGTAGTCCCAGCCCTCGGGGTCGTCGTGGGCCATCGAGCCTATAAGGACGAGCTGGATGCCGGGCACCTCTTCCTTGACGGCCCTGTAGACGTCTATGACGCCCAGAGGGTCCTTCCACGGGTCGAAGCGCGAGACCTGCGTCAGGAACGGCCGCTCGGTGTCTACGCCGAACTGGCTGACGATGTAGCGCGAGTCCTCGGTCGAGAGGGCCATATTCTTGGGGCTGAGCGGGTCAATGGCCGGCGGGATGAGGGTGAGGCCCGGCAGGCTCACGTCCGGCGGGGTGTACTCGGCCATCGTGTAGATCTGGGCGTCGTAGCCGGTGATGTGCGGCAGGAGGTAGTCGAGCACCTGCCGGTTCGGGGTCGAGGTGTCTATGTGGCAGCGCCAGATCCACTTGGTCCGGGGCGAGAGCCCTTCGGCGAAGTGCCTGATGAGGGCGGGCTGCGGGTCGTGGACGAGCACCACGTCCCACTCCTCGCCGCTCTCGACCATCGCCGCGGCCGACTGGCGGTTGTACTCCTCGTAGATGGCCCTGCCTTCCACGGTAAGCTCGTACTCGGCGCCCTGGAGGGCGTTGTGGAAGCCCTTGGTGACGTTGAAGAACTGCTCGGCCCCGAACATGATGTCCCACTCGGTCTCGATGCCGACGTCGCGCATGAGGGGCACGAGGGTGTAGAGGATCTCGGCCACCCCGCCGCCGAAGCTCGTGGCACTTACGTGCAGCACGCGCGCACCGTCCAGCCGCTTGCCCAGCTCCACGACCTCGTCGTAGAGCTCCCTGCGGATGATGCTGCGGTAATCTGCCAGCGATTTGTTACCGGGGTTTACGCGTTGCAGCACGAGCAGTCCTCTGTTCAGTGGTCGTCTATATATACGGGGCCAGGGGCCTGGCGGATAACTGTATACGAAAAAACGGAGGAAATTCAACCGCCCCGGAAGCGGCGGCCCGTGGGGGCGGAGAAGGGCCGGCGCCCGGTCTTCTCCCTAGCCTGCCCTGCCGCCCGGCCCGCTGGCGCGGCGGACCATCTTCATGCGCGTGCCATCGCCCTTGGAGTCGAGGACCAGCTCGTCCACCAGGTTCTCTATGACCGTCAGGCCGAAGCCGCCCTGCTCGTCGGGCTCGCCAGCAAGGTCGGAGCGCCGGAACCCGCCGCCCCTGTCGGTGACCGTGACCTCGACGGTCTGCCCGATCACGCGGTACTCGACATCGTAGGCGTCGACGGCGGCGTGCCGGATCACGTTGGTCACCGCCTCCGTCACGGCGAGCTTGAGGTCGTAGACGTCCTCGGGCTCGAAGCCCGCGAGCCTCCCGACCTGGCCGGCGACCAGCCGGGCCAGCATCACGTACTCGGCGCTGCTGGGCAGGGTCAGGGAGACGGGATCCAGCCCCCCGACCTCCTCGTTTTTGGTTTCGGCGATCTCGCGCTCCATCGGACCTCTCGGTCTTCCGGACCCCCCGCGCAAGCACGGAACGGTTCGCCGGAAGCGTCTATCTGCAACTCCGAGACGTGTCTTACCCAGATGTTTTGGCGGCTAACCCGTGCCGGGCGGGTGGATCAGATTTGTTGGCGGCCTACGGGAGCTGGTCGCCGCGTGGGGCCTCCTCCGTCCCGTCGCCCTGCCTGGAGGAAGGGACGTTCTCGACGGCCTCCTCGTAGAGACGCTTGGCCTCCTCTTCGTCGAGCCGGGCCGTCCGGGACCTCTCGCCCGAGCTGTCCTGGCCCTCCAGGAAGGGCTTGAAGAGGTCGAGGGGTATGGGCAGGATGATCGTGGAGTTCTGGTTGACGGCGATCTCGCCCATCGTCTGGAAGAGCCTGAGCTGCAGCGCCGTCGGGCTCTCGAGCCGGTCGGCGGCCTGCCTGAGGCGCTCGGAGGCCTGGTACTCGCCCTCGGCGGCGATGATCTTGGCGCGCCGCTCGCGCTCGCTCTCGGCCTGCCTCGCCATCGCCCGCTGCATCTGCTGCGGTATCTCTACGTCCTTGACCTCGACGACGCTCACCTTGATGCCCCAAGGGTCCGTCTGCTGGTCGATGATGTCCTGCAGCTCGCTGTTTATCTCGTCGCGGTTGGTGAGGAGATCGTCGAGGTCCCTCTGCCCGAGTACGCTGCGCAGGGTGGTCTGGCTGATCTGGCTGGTGGCCAGCACGTGGTTCTCGACCTCGATGACGCTCTTGTTAGGGTCGACGACCCTGAAGTAGATGACGGCGTTAACGCGGGCCGGCACGTTATCGCGGGTTATGACGTCCTGGGGCGGTACGTCCATCGTGACGGTCCTAAGGTCTATCTTGACCATCCTGTCCACGAACGGCAGCAGGATGAAGAGCCCTGGCCCCTTGGGGCCGCCCTGGACGCGCCCGAGCCGAAAGATCACGCCGCGTTCGTATTCCGAAACTATCTTGATCGCGCTTATAAGCACCGAGGCCAAGAAGATGAGCACCACCGCCGCCGCGATAAACCCGATGCCCGCCGGTATGGCCTGCAACAACGCAAAACCCATCACAACCCGTTCCTCTCCGAGACCACCCTATCCATTTGAAATAATGTTACCACCGCCCAGGATACGTCCCGTGTCAGAACTCGCATCCGCCGCAGACCGTCTCCTCCCGCGCAAAAGGAGAGGCCCCGGTCTCCCGGGGCCTCCGTGGTCTCCAGTTGGGGGTTGGCCTTACAGCAACCGGCGGGCACCCGCGTAGCCGGGGAGCGCGTCGATGGGCGTCCCCTGGGTGACGTTGCCGGTGTAGGTAGAGGCGTGGATGGTGGTCCCGTCGCCCATGGCTATGCCGACGTGGGTGATCACACCGCTGCCATCCTCGCTCCAGAAGAGGAGGTCGCCGGCCATCGGGGCCCCGCGGACCGGGCTGCCGTAGCCCATCTGCCCGCCGGGCGAATCCGGGAGCGCTATGCCGAACTCGCTGTAGACGGTCATCGTGAAGCACGAGCAGTCCATCATATCGTAGGGCTTGCAGCTCTCCATGCCCCCGAGCACGTAGGGCGTACCGAGGTACTTCTGGCCCTCGGCGATGACCGAGGATCCGGAGCCGCTGGCCCCGCCGCCGCCCGTTGGAGCAGCACTCGCCGAGGCGCTGC
>CADCVI010000194.1 GCA_902806105.1 uncultured Rubrobacteraceae bacterium | reverse complement strand
CCCTCCGCTACGCCCACCCGGTCGGCCACGATCAGGGGCAGCCAATGTCCGTAGCTGGATTCGCTGTACCTGAAAGCGAAACGGCGGAGCACGCCGCTGGGTCCCGAGGGCGGTGTCGATGTTCCGAAGACGGAGGTGACGTTCGGGCGCTCGTTGGAATGGAGGACCTCGACGGCGATCGGCTGCTGCGGCGGACGCTCCCAGTCGTAGCCCGTGTGCTCGCCATCGTTGCGATTCTTCATCGGGTAGGTCGGATCGTTCGTTGGATCGGCGTCTACGCCCCATCCCTTGATCCGCGAGGGATCTTTAGATGTGTGGTCCATGGCGTTCCTTTCTACGTTCTGACCGATGGCGGCAACAGCACCGGCTTGATGCAGTCATCAAGCTTCGCTGAGAAAATCCGGTAGGCATCCGACACATCCTCCAAGGGAATACGGTGGGTGATCAGTGCTTTCGGATCTAGGATGCCGTTCTGTACGTGCTCTATCAGCCGCGGCAGCAGCCGCTTCACCGAGGCCTGGTTCGCCCGGATGGTGATGCCCTTGTTCACCACGTTCCCTATCGGAACGAGGGTGTCGATCGGGCCGTACACTCCAACGATGGAGACGATCCCGCCCTTCTTCACGGAGTTGATCGCCCAATGCAGCGCGGTGGCCGACCCTCCCTGCATTAGCAGCTTTCTGCCGAGGATCGTCTGCAGCGCGCTGCCGGCGGCTTCGGCCCCCACTGCATCGATGCACACGTCGGCCCCCAGGGATTCGGTGGTCCGTTTGATGAAGACCACCGGGTCTTCCAACGACCTGAAGTCGTAGGCTTCGCAGGGAGCATAGTTTCTCGCGAACTCCAGACGGTAGTCCACGCAGTCGATCACTATGACCCGTCCCGCCCCGAAGAGCCAGGCGCACCTGGCCGCCATTATGCCAACCGGACCGGCCCCGAAGACCACGACGGTGTCACCGGGTTGGATCCCGCCCATCTCGGCCGCCTGATACCCCGTTGGCACCACGTCGGTGAGCAGCACCGCGTCGTCGGGATCCATGCCCTCCGGGATGACCGTAGGACTCACATCGGCATACGGGACGCGGGCGTATTCCGCTTGTCCGCCATCGTAGCCGCCCGCGGTATGCGAGTAGCCGAAGATGCCACCCACGGCCGTGGCCTGGGGATTGGACTCGTGGCAATTACCATACAACTCCTGCTTGCAAAAGACGCACTCGCCGCAGGCGATGTTGAACGGCACCAGGATGTGGTCGCCGATCTTCAGCTTCTCCACGTCCTCGCCGAGCTGCTCCACTACCCCGGTGAACTCGTGGCCGAACGTCATTCCCACGCGGGTGTCCGGCACGGACCCGTTGTATAGATGCAAGTCGGACCCGCAGATGCACGACCGCGTGACCCGAACGATGGCGTCCCGAGGATGCAGGATCTCCGGCGTTGGTTTGTGATCTATGCGGACCCGTAGCGGCCCCCGGTAGTTCATTGCAAGCACAGGAGGGCTTCCCTTCTTTTTTCGGCTCTATACCCTTCCCTGCTATCGTGCAAAAAGGTGCAAGCCCCGGGAAGCCTTGAAGGAGGACCGCCGCGCTGACGGCATACCCTGGCCCGCGGGGCAGATAGAGGCCGTCTCGTCCCCGGAGGAACTGGAGGATGCGGGGCACCGGTAGGGGCTCGGGACGGCGCCCAGGAGGTGCGCCGTCCGTGGAGGGTCAGGTGGTTCGGGGGTAGTTGGGACCTGTGCCCAAAAAGGAAAGAGAGGTAGCGGGGCACCGGGGTAATGACGAAGACCTAGCCGTCCGCGGGGCGCCGACGACATTCGCGCAGTCGTGTTTAGCGTCGCCTGCCCAGGTCGAGGGAGCCGCGGTCGACCCACGCCTCGTGGGGATCGAACGCCCGCAAGCGGCGTGTGGCGACGCGGCTGCGCGTCATCTGGGCGTGCGCGTTGACGGCGGCGCGTTGGTGCGACGGCCTGGAGAACAACGTCGCTGCGAAGAGGATGAGCTTGGGCATCTCCCGTTCCTTCCCGGAGAAGGAGAGGCTCCTTCTCCACCTTTTTCTATGGGGATATCTTGAACTGGTGGATTGGGTGGGTATATGGGCAATTTGTCACACAAATCACATGGGCGTCTGTCCCTTGCCCCTATCCCCCAAAATGCAGGGAGCAGTTGTTCTCGGTATCCGCGTCATTTATCGACAGGACCCTGGGCGTTAGTGCCAAATCCCGTAGGCCCGTCCAGGACTACCTTCACCCCCGGGATCAGTCTCCGGACCGATGCCCAGCGCCACTTCCCCGGCTAGGGTCGAGGTGTAGGCAGGAAACGGCAAGACGACGAAAGGGGAACGGACTCATGGCTAATTCTTCTCTTGGGGAAAAGGCGCCAAACGCGGCGGCGGCGACGGACTTCGGCCTGACCGGGAGGAGGGCTCTGGCCATCATCGCCGACGGGCTGCTCCTCGGCGCCGTCTTCTCGGCGATCTCGCTGCCCCTCGGGATGGCGCGGATCGGCGAGAGCGGGGAGCCTCTCCTCGTGGGCTACACCTGGTCGGCGGGATTCTTCATCCTGGCCATGGCCTACTACGCCATCATGGAGGGCTACCGGGGACAGACCGTGGGGAAGATGCTCCTCGGGATCAGGGTGGTCCGGGAGGACACCGGCGGGGCGCCCGGGTTGAAGAGGGCGCTGGTGCGCTCGTTGCTGCGGGTGGTGGACGGTTTGTTAGGCTACCTCGTGGGCTTCGTGGCGGTGGTGTCCTCGAGGAAAGACCAGCGCCTCGGGGACATGGCGGCGGGCACGCTGGTGGTGCGCGAGCGCTAGGAGGGCGAGACGATAAACAGGACCCCGCAGGGCACTCCTTCTCATAGGGCTAGGGCTACCACGCCCCGGCCCTTCTTCTTGTCGTTGTCTAGCGGGATGTTGAGAGAAACCGTCTGGGAAATGCTCGACGGCATGATCCTGGCCGCCGATCTCTGCGTGCTCGAGAGCCGCTGCTCCCGGCGCAAAGGAAAGCGGATTCCAACCTAACACCGCGGGTCATCATTGGGTTATTCGGGCAGACTCGTACTTCCAGATGTCTCGCGGCCCGAGAAGCTGGCCCGTTGCTCGCGGAGGCGGTCAGGGGGATGCCGAAGACGACGCTCCGCGCCGACGGGAGCCCTTTCACGTATCCTTTGTTCTTCCTTGCCATCCGCGGATAGGGTAGAGTCCGCTCGAAGAGCGGTCGCGTCGTCGCGGGAGGCGGAGATGCTGGTTCACATAGTCGCGGATTACGGGCCCGGGGACCTGGCGTTCGCCGAGGTCGTCCAGCGCATAAAGCTTCACCTGCCGGATGCCGAGCCGGTGCCGACGCCCGTGCCGCCTTTCGCCACGCTCGCGGCCGGGTTCTGCGTGGCCCAGTTGGGCTTGAACGAGGCCCCGCCCGGGACCGTCATCTACCACAACGTCGCACCGCGCGAGGACGACGGGGAGGCGCGTGCCGGGAACGAGGGGGAGCGCCTCGCGTACGCGCTCCTGCCGACCGGCGTGCGCGTGGTCGGGGTCAACGCCGGTTACGCCTTCTCCTTCGTGCGCGACGCCGCCGAGGAGCTGCGCTGGGCCTCCGCGGGGACGGGGGGCTCGCAGTTCCGTTCGCGCGACCTCTTCCCGGAGGCCGCGGCGGCCATCGCCACCGGCCGTCCCGACGGTCTGGCCGAGGAGATGTCCCCCTCGGAGGTACCGAACGTTCCGGCGTACCGCCTCGCCTACGCGGACGGCTACGGCAACCTGAAGACGACCATCAAGAGAGGGGAGAGCGGAACGCCCGCGTCCGGCTCGGTCGTGAGGGTCGGGATCGGCGGGGCCGAGCTGGAGGCGACGGCGAGCGACGGCAGTTTCGGGGTCGAGGAAGGTAGGTTGGCCTTCGCACCCGGAAGCAGCGGCTGGAGGGACGCGTCGGGCGAAGAGACGGTGTGGATGGAGCTCTTCTTGCGCGGCGGCAGCGCCTGGGAGGAGTTCGGACGTCCCCCGCTCGGATCCGAGATAAAGGTCGAGACGGGTACTTGACGCGCTCCAGGCTCTTCGAGCCGTGGTTCGGCACTACGGTCCCGGGAACCGCTCGACCGCGGCCCGCACCGCCGCCTCGGCGTCCGTGAGGATGGTGACGTCCAGCCCGACGACGGCGTGCCGTCGGACCGCAGCGACGCGGCCGCAGCTTCTACGCCGCCCCGATCCTGTCGAGCTCGTCGGCCGCCCAACCCGTCGAGCTCACGGCCGTACCATGACCTTGATCGCCTCCCGCTCGTCCATCGCCCGGTAGCCGTCCGGCACCCCGTCGAGGCCCACGCTCCGGTCGAATACACGCCCGGGCTCGATCCTGCCTTCGAGGACGTCCGGCAGCAGTTCCTCGACGTACGCCCGGACCGGAGCGGGCCCGCCGCCCACGGTGACGTTCCCGAAGAACGCCGGCAGCGAGGCGGGGATCGTCTCGTCCTGGGGCACGCCGACGCGGCCGACCGCCCCGCCCGGACGCGCGACGCCGATGGCAGTCTCCATCGCCTGAGCGTAGCCGACGCACTCCAGCACCGAGTGGACCCCGAAGCCGCCGGTGAGCCCGCGCACGCGCTCCACCGCCTCCTCGCCCCGCTCGCTCACCACGTCCGTCGCGCCGAACTCTTTGGCCAGCGCGATCCGGTCTTCGTGGCGGCCCATAATAACGATCTGCTCGGCGCCCAGGCGCCTGGCGGCGATCACGCCGCACAGGCCGACGGCCCCGTCGCCCACCACGGCCACGCTCTTGCCCGGACCGACCCCGGCGACGACCGCCGCGTGGTGGCCCGTCGCCATCACGTCCGAGAGGGTCAGAAGCGAAGGCATCAGCGCGTCGTCCTCGCCGACGGGCAGCGCGAACAGCGTCCCGTCGGCGTACGGGACGCGCACCGCCTCGGCCTGTGCCCCGTCGGTGTTCGGGTTGCCGAAGAACCCGACGTGCACGCACGCCGTCGGGAGCCCCTCGCGGCAGAACTCGCAGGTGCCGTCGGAGAAGGCGAACGGCATAACGACGAGGTCGCCCTTCTCGATCTTCGCGACCTCAGATCCGACGTCCTCGACGACGCCTACGGCCTCGTGGCCCATGCGGGTTCCGGTCTCGCTCGGCTCCATCTGGTGGTACGGATGGAGGTCGCTGCCGCAGATGCAGGCGCGGGTGACGCGGATCAGCGCGTCGGTCGGCTCGACGATCCTGGCGTCGGGGACGTTCTCTACTCGGACGTCCCCGGCGGAGTACATAACGGTTGCGCGCATGGTGGTTTACCTCCTGGTTTCGGTGGATTGCAGATCGTCAAGAGCGAGAGACGCGGCGGTTCTTCGGTCATAAACCCTCTCCTGTCATTGCTCTACTCGTCCTCAGCAGGCATGCGTCGCGTCTACCCAAACCGGCATCTTCTATTGGACGAAACTCCAGGAGGGTCCTGGAGTTCGGGCCAACCTCGCTCGCTGACGCCTATTCTAGGGGCCTTGGAGCGCGGGACGTTATAATGATCATCTAGAAGTCTTGCACTATCCTGCAAATCTTGGAGGTGGGCGATGCGGAGACGAGGGAAGAAGCTGCGATGGATCTGATGAACCGCTTGGTTCCGAAGAGCGAGGCGTACGGGGCGCAAGCCGTCCGCGACGAGCTGGTCGAGCGCATCGCTCGGGCCGTCCGCGGAGACGGGGCGGTCGAGGTGCCGGGAGGGCTCCGGCTGCTCCGCGCGTCCTCGCCCACGCCGACGTCCCACGGCGTCTCCTCGCCCGCCTTTTGCATGATCGCGCAGGGCTCCAAGGAGGTCCTGCTGGGCGACGATTGCTACCGGTACGATCACGCGCGCTACCTCATCACCACCGCCGCGTTGCCCGTCGCGACCCGGGTCACCGAGGCGTCGGAGGAGCGGCCGTATCTAGGCGCCGTTGTCGAGCTCGACCCCGCCCTTGTAGCTTCGGTCATGGTCGAGGCCGGCCACCCCGCGCCGCGGGACCACGCCGCCGCGAGGGCCTTCGACGTGAGCCCGCTGGATCCCGGCCTGTTGGACGCCGTCTTGAGGCTCGTCCGGCTCCAGGACTCGCCCGTCGAGGAGGCGCGTTTCCTCGCGCCGCTCATCACCCGGGAGATCGTTTTCCGGCTCCTCAAGGGGGAGCAGGGCGGCCGGCTCCACCACATCGCGGCCCTCGGCGGCCACGCCCATCGCATAGCCAGGGCCCTGGAGCGGCTCCGCAAGGACTTCGACCGGCCGCTCCGGATCGAGGACATCGCCAGGGAGATTGGGATGAGCGTCTCGGGCTTCCACCACCACTTCAAGGCGGTCACCGCGATGAGCCCCCTGCAGTTCCAGAAGCGGATGCGCCTCCAGGAGGCCCGCCGCCTCATGCTCGGTGAGGACCTCGACGCCGCGAGCGCCGGCTACCGCGTGGGCTACGGCGACGCCTCGCACTTCACCCGCGAGTACAAGAGGCTGTTTGGCGCGCCGCCGGTGCGTGACGTGGAACGGCTGCGGGAGGCCGTGAGGGAAGGCGCCGGCCTGTGAGCCGATCTGGGGTCGACAACGGGCTTGCTTGAGGCCTGAGGAGGCAAAGATGCTCAAAGGAGAACCGACCCCGGTGGGATCAGGCCATGCGGCTGCGGGGTACGAGTACCCGGCTGATCTTGCCCGGTTTGTGCGGGACCGGTGGACGGACGCGCCGGAGTCTTCTGGCGCCACCGAACCGTCGCCCGGCGCCGGGGCGCTGGAGGGCTTCTTCGCCGCCTGCTACCAGGCGAGCATGCTGCGCGAGGAGGAGCGTCCGGTCGTCTTCCGCGCTATCCTCGCCGAGCCTGAGCTCTTCGATCCGGAGGGGAGGCCGCCCGAGGGCCTGCAGCGGCTCGAGTTTCCCCGCTCGCTAGCCTTCGAGCCGAGGGAGATCAGGCGGCTCTCAGTGGCTGCCGACCCTCGGCGGACGCTGATCGGGGTACGGCGGAGCGCGGAGGGAGACTTGCGGATATGGGGCCTGATCGACTCGGGTGCCCGGTGGTTGAGGGACGTCAAGGGCGGCAGGCGGGCAGGGGCGCCGCTCCCGCCGGTACCGGTCGTCTACGTCGACGCGCCGGGGAGCATAGAGGCGTACAAGGGCCACGAGATCATCGGCAAGCTCCAGGGGGGAAGGCTCTCGGGGGCGCGGGTGGACCTCTTCGAGTCGGAATGGCTGCCAGACCAGTTCTCCCGGTTCCTGGAGGACCTCACGGGGCGGCATGAGGTCGCCCGCAACCGCGCGCGCGAGCTCTCGGGCGAGAGGTGGGCGCCGCTGGAGCCGGCGCTTCCGCTCAGGATCGCGGAGCGCATGATGAAGCGCGTGATAAGCGTGCTGCGCGACGCACGCCACGGCGGAACGGTGATCTTCGTCCCCTCGCAGGACGCCGGAGAACCTTCCTACGAGTACCCCTACATCGACCTCAGGTACCGCTTCGCGGACGGCCGGGCCCGGCTCTCTTTCCCCGGCCTCGTGGTGGACATCCTCAACCGCCTCGCCCAGCTCCACGGGGCCTCCGAACGGCACGGACCGGTTGGCTGGCGAGAGTTCGAGGTGGCGACCGACTACGAGATAGCGACGCTCGACGAGGCGCTCTTCGAGTCCGCCCACCTCATCGCGGGCCTCGCGGCGGCCGACGGCGCGGTGGTCATGAGCAAGCAAAACGAGCTTTTGGGCTTCGGCGGCATGATCTCCGGCAGGCTCCCGGACGTCGAGAGCGTCGGGAGGGCTCTGGACCTCGAAGGCGAGGAGGTCGCCGAAGAAGGGACCGGGAACGTAGGTGCTCGCCACCGCTCGGCCTACCGTTTGTGCGGCGCGCTGCCCGGATCGGTGGCGGTCGTGATCTCCCAGGACGGAGGCACACGCTTCGTGTGCCAGAAAGGCGGCCGCGTCACCTACTGGGAGCAAGAGTGAACCGACCCCCCGCCGCCGTAGGGGTAGAGAGGAAGAACCGAAATCCGAAGGGCGGGAGCGCCGTAGCGACAGGAGTCTTGACGACGCTCGTCGCCAGGCTCACCACCGCGCCAGGAAGGCCCGAGAGGCTACATCAACTGGTGAGTCGGGGCCGATGACGAGCCTGCGGCGCTCTCGCCGTGGGCGGCTTGCCGCCGAGAAGTGTTGCCGCGGAATCCACGAGTAGGTGGTGCCTTCCGCCCGCCAGACGTTTCGCCCGGCGTGGCAGCTTTCCGGTTCGCCGCACTCCCCTAGGAGATCACCCGGGATGTTGGCGCCTCGCGGACGCTGCGTGACTTCCTGAGGTCCCTCGTTATGTTTATCCGCTTCAGCCAGCGATCCGTCCCGTCGAACCTCGCCTTGAAGGAGCTTCTCCCGTGGACTGCCTTGTAGTTGTCGATAAACAGGCAATCCCCCGGTTGCAGGGCGACGCCTGTCAGTTTGTCGTCGATGCACCGGGTCAGGTAGTCCATGGCAGATCTCGCCTCCTCGCTCTTCGGGCGGTCCATCGAGTACGGGTCGAAGCGCACGTAAGGGGACTCGGGGTCGCCGAACAGCACGGCCGCCCGCTCCGGAGCCCCGTCCGTCGGGTGCGACGGGTCCGGGCGGAAGACGAAGGATGGCTCGAAGAGGACCCGGACCCGTTCCGGATCCAGGTGTACGTCGTCGATGGAGGCGAAGGTGGTGGGCACGGCGTCGGGGTTTCTGAGGCACATAAGGCCTATGTAGTCGCCCCGGTAGGAGTAGCGGGCGTCTTCGGTGTGCCAGACGAGCTCCAGATCGCTGCCGGAGCCGAGCATCGCGTCCTCGTGGCCACGAATGGGCAGGAGGTCCTGGCAGACGAGCCCGTCGCGCTGGTGAGCCCAGGCGATCGCGTCGCCCAGGAGGGCCCCGCACAGGTTCAGGAAGACCTCCTCCTCCGCGGTGGAGGAGCCGGGTTCCGTTCTCCAGTGGGCCGGAGTTTCGCCCACCTTCAGGTCGTTTACGGGGTAGCCCGAGACCAGGCAGACGCCCGACGGCTCCGTCAACCTGAAGGCGTTGAAGAACGCCCGCACCCGCCTGGGAAGCTCCTGAGCATATATGCTCACGCTGTCCAGGAAAGCTGCCTCCTCTACCGAATGATGCCGGGAGGCGACCTCCTTCACGAGCGGCCGGATCGCCTCTATCTCATCCGCGGTCAATTCGAGCTTGTGCACGGTGCGCTCCTTCTTCGGTTGGCCTGTCAGCGGTTACGGGCTGTCGCCGGAGGCGAGGACTTTGCCAGCTAGCAGTTCGCTCGCCGCCGCGGGCGGCAAGGGTCCGGATATGTGGTTGCCCTGGACGAACTCGCACCCCATCTCCTTCAGGCGCCGGAGTTGCTCGGCGGTCTCGACGCCCTCGGCGATGACCCTGAAACCCATCGCGTGAGCGAAGGCGATCAAGCTCGGTATCATCGCTCGATCGTCGAGGTGCTCCACGAACTCGCGGATAAACGAGCCGTCGATCTTCAGGTGGTCCATCTTGAACCGGCTGGTGAGGTAGAACAGCGAGCTGTTGCTGGTGCCGAAGTCGTCGATGACGAGCCACACGCCCAGAGCCTTGAGCTTCTCGAGCGTGGCAACCGTAGAGTCGACGTCGTGCATCGCGACGCTCTCGGTGATCTCCAGCGCCAGGTTGTTCGGATCGAGCCCGGTTTCCCGCAAGACTCGAGCCACATCCCCTACCAGCTCGGGGTCCTGGAACTGGCGCAGCGAAATGTTCACCCCCATTATGAGGGAGGGATCGCTCGGGAACCGTGTTTGCCACTCGCGCCCCTGGCGGCACGCTTCCTCGAGCACCCATCGCCCGATGGGAACGATGAGCCCGGTTTCTTCGGCGAGGGGGATGAACTCCGCGGGGAGCATCGTGCCCAGGTCGGGGTGCTCCCAGCGCAGGAGGGCTTCCGTCGCGACGATACGGGCGAGCTCCACGGAGAACACCGGCTGGTAGCAGACCCTGAGCTCGTCGCGTTCGACGGCACGCCGCAGGTCGTTCTCCAGCTTCAAGCGCCTCAGAACCTGCTCGTGCATGACCGGCTCGAACACCCTGTACCCCAGACCTTCTTTCTTGGCCCGGTACATGGCCGTGTCCGCGTCCCTCAGCATCTCCTGAGGAGACGTAGTCCTGTAGGTTTCCCCGAGGCAGATGCCGATGCTCGGCTTGATGAACAGCTCCTGCCCCTCGAAGACGAACGGCTCCCGGTGGGCTTCCATGATCCTCTCGGCCACCCGCACCGCATCGGTAGGGGCCTGAACGTTTTTCACCAGGACCGTGAACTCGTCGCCGCCGAGGCGGGCCAGGGTGTCCTCGGGCCTGAGGCACTTCCCCAGGCGCTCGGCCACGGCCACGAGCAGGCGGTCCCCTACCTCGTGGCCTAAAGAGTCGTTCACTACCTTGAAATCGTCCAGGTCCATGAACAGCACCGCTAGCTCCTTGCGCTCCGACCGTCTCCTGGTGCGCCCGAGGGCCCGCTCCAGCCGGTCGACGAAAAGCTGGCGGTTGGGGAGGTCGGTCAGATCGTCGTGGAACGCCTGGTGGTGCAGGTGGTCCTCCGCCTCCTTGCGCTCGGTTATGTCGCGGTTCGTTTCTAGGATGGAGGCAGATCCCGAATCGTCGCGCATCAGTACGTGGCGGCTCTCCACCACGACTCGACGCTCGTCGCGGGTGTGGTGGACGAGCTCGCCCTCCCAGTGCCCCTCCGTGCGCAGCCTGCGGTCCAGCTCCTCGGGGGGGAAAGGGTGGATCGTCTCGAGCAGCTCGTGGCTGACGCGGCCGAGGGCCTCCTCCCTGGACCATCCGTACAGGCGCTCGGCCCCGCGGTTCCAGTAGGTGATCTGGCCGCCCGGCCTCCACATGAAGACCGCGTCGTGGGTCTGTTCGAGCATGCCGGCCTGCCACCTCGCCCGGTCCTCGGCCCTTTTGTGCTCGGTGGCGTCACCGGCTACCCCGATGACGCCCACCACCTCGCCGTCCTCGTCTCGTAGCGGGCTGTAGAAGACCTCGAAGACCAACTCGTCCACCTTCACGGTGGCGACTACCTCGGCTCCCCCGAGCGTGCGGCGGACGTTCTGCACAACCCCTGGTACGTCCCGGTATGCCTCGAAGACCGAACGGCCGACAACCTCGCCGGGCCGCAGCCCCAGCGCCTGAAGGCCCTTGCCCTCGGACAAAGTAAACACACCCTCCCGGTCCAGGGCGAACAGGACCACGGGGACGTTGCCGACGACGGTCCGTAGCCGCCGCTCGCTCGCCTTGAGCGCCTCCTCAGCCCTCTTGCGCTCCGTGACGTCGCTGAAATACCACACCCTGCCGTAGGAAACACCATCTGCTCCCTTTATAGGAGCGCTGTAGCGGTCGAAGATCCTGCCATCCTTGAACGAGATCTCCTCACGACTTTCCTCGTCGGGGTGTTCGTGCAGGTACACAACTCTCGCCAGGAATTCTTTCGGATCGGCCACTTCGTCCAGTGCCGCCTGCAGCACGGCCTCACCCGAGCGGGTCTCGATCAATTCCTCCGGTAACCCCCACATCTCTACGAAGCGCCGGTTGTAGGAGAGTATCCTTCTGTCGTGGGAGACGGCGAGGATGCCGTCGATAGAAGCCTCGCTCTGGGCCTCCAAGAGGGCCTTCTGAAAGCTCAACTTCTCTTCCGCCCGTTTGCGTTCGGTTGTGTCGCGGGCGACGTAGAGGACCTTGCAGTCGTCCATCGGCGAGACGGTGCCGGTGAACCAGACCTCTTCGTCGCCTATCCGCAAGGTGTACTCGGTGGTTACCGGCTGCTGCGTCTTCAGTGCGTCCCGTATGTGGCCCAGGAACGCATCGGCCTGCTCTTGCGGAAAGACCTCGTGCAACGTCTTGCCTACCAGATCCTCGAGCGGCGTGTAAAGGAGCGAGGGGTTGATGGTAGCGACCTTCAGGTACCGCCCCTCCGAGTCGAGCATCAGGAAAACGTCGGTCATGGCCTCGAAGAGTGCTCTCATCTCCGCCTCGGAGGACCTCAATGCCTCCTCGGCCCTCTTGCGCTCGGTTATATCCCGAGAGCTGACCACGATCCCACCGACGTTCGGGTCGGATAGCAGGTTGCTGATGATGCCCTCGACCCAGCGCCAGGAACCGTCACCATGCGCTACCCGTACCTCGAACACCGGCTCCAGATCCGGGTTGCGGACGCTCAGATCGAAGAGTTCCTTCTGCTTGGCTGCGTCATCGGGATGGACTATAGAAGGCTCGAAGATATTCTTGCCTATCCGGTCCTCGGGGTCGTGAGCCAGGGTTCGCTTCATCGAAGGGGTCTGGTAGAGGATGGTACCGTCGGCGCCGACGACCGTGACGACGTCCGTGGAGTTTTGCACCAGGGACCGGAACCGCTCCTCGGCCTGCTTGCGTTCGGTAACGTCACGAACGTTGGCCACCAATCCCGCCACGCTCGGATCGTCGAGCCGGTTGCTCCGGATGGCCTCCACGTGCCGCCAAGTGCCGTCCGCGGCCCGCACCCTGTACTCTATTGGCGGTCGGACGCCGGGCTTCTTCAGGGTCTCGGCGAACGAGCTCGACACGTGCTCAAGGTCCTCTGGGTGGACGCAGTCGAGGGCAACGGTCCCTACGACGTCTTCCGGCCGGTAGCCGAGCACCCGCTCCACCGCGGGGCTCGCGTAGCGGATGGTGGCGTCGGACTCCATGATCATCACGAAATCCGAAGAATTCTGCATCGCCGCCCGCATCCAGCGTTCGCTCTCCTCCGAGGGTCCTTCGGCACGCATAGGCCTACTACCTGCGTCGGGAGCAGCGGACTCCGCAGGGGTCCTCGGATCAGGTTCGAATGGATTCATGCCCACCACTCCTCCACTCACCCCGCATACGGTGCGGCATCGCAGTATAAACGGACAGGCTCCCCACGGTCATCTCGAAGAGGTGATCGGCCCCGTTGCAAAGGATAGTCGGTGTTCCAAACAGGACGGGCAAGCCCGCTACCAGCACCGCCGCCTCGCTCTCTCCTGGTTTGTAGCCGTAACGGACCCACGCCTACAGCGGCTTACATCGATACTAAACCGGGCAAGCCATGCTCGCATCGACACTTGCGCAGTCTTGTATAGGTAGAAGGTATACATTCATGATGCTAGTGTATCAATAACAGCGCAACCCACCGTAATGCGATCGCAAGAACATCATCCGAACATCCCCTACCGACGTCGAAGAACGGGTGCCTCTCGGGCGATGGGCCTGCGAGGTTCGATTTCAAAGAGCATCAAGCTCGGAGAAAGGGAGATGCCCCGTAGCCTCGCCGCGTAGGCTCGTGATGGCCCGTTGCGGGCGATCTGGAAATTCAGGAGGTTTCCTCTACCGCTTCCTCTCGGGGTAGAGCCAGAAGGAGAAGAGGCGCGTCATACGGGGCATCACGACGTAGGTCATGAGCGTTACCATGATCAGGGTTAGTAGCAGCGTGCGCAGCAGTAATGGCAACGCATTGAGGACAGGGCTAAGGAGCAGGAAGATCGCGGTGATCGTGGGGAAGACGGCGAGCCAGGTTACTACCGCCATCTTGTAGCGGGGCGGCGGGGCCTCGCCAGGCTTCGCCGGAAGGGTGAACCAGGCTTCGAGGCCGGTAAGGACCTGGACGTTCTCCTCGCGCACCAGGGGCTTCGCCTTCCTCAACCAGCGCCGGCGTTCCTCTGACTCCTCCCATCGCTTGAGGTTGCTCGCGTGATCGAAACGATAGATCATCCTGTACTCGTCATCATCGGGGCCACTCGGCCGGAGCACGTCGGAGCCGAGGTAGCCCGGAAAATCGTTCACCGCGGCCAGGATGCCCGAAGCCCACTCCTCGAACTCCTCCTCCCGCCCGGGTTCCACCCGTCGAGAGGCTACCCCCGTTACGGGCGGGTCGTCGCCTGCGGCGTGATCCATGCGATCGTTGGGCCCGTGCGAGTGCTCCACAGCTAGAGCTCCGAGGGGTAGACGGCTGGCGAACGGCATTCTAGTCCCTCGGCCCCCTCCTCGCCGACCGAAGGGGCGCACGCCAGTCGGCATGGTAGCCAGGGAGGGAGCGCGAGACGATCGTCGTCCCCGGTGGGACGAGGAGGCGAAGGCGCTCGCCCGTGGGCTCGTAGAGCAGGTTGGTTTGGCACCGGTTGACGCCGGGATGCTAGCGGAGAGCAAGAGGCAGGGGCCGAGCTCCCCGATCTACAACGTGCCCGTGATCCCGCTAGAGAGGCGCGGGGCGCTGGCCGGGATGGTGCGAGTGGCGTCCACTAGGCTTCGAAACGACGCAGGGTATCGTCGACGGCGCCCACGTAGCGACCGCCGAAGTAGTATGCGTGGATGAGGAGCGGGTAGAGGGCGTAGAGGTGGCGGCGCTCCTCGAAGAAGCCGGGTTTTATGCCGCGTTCCTCGGCGTAACGCTCGAAGAAGCGCGGGCCGAAGGAGTTGAAGAGGCTTATATACGCCAGCTCCATCTCCGCGTCGGCATGGTAGATCGCGGGGTCCAGAAAGGCCGAGATCCTGTCTCCCGTGGCGAGCACGTTCCCGCTCCATGCGTCCCCGTGGATGAGGGAGGGCGGGTTCGGCTCCCCGATGATCCCGTCGAGCCTTGCGGCGAGCCCCTCGACCCGGCGATACAGCGAAGCTGGCAGTCGTCCGGCCTCGCGAGCTACGCGGGCCGCGTAGAGCAGGCGTTTATCCCGAAAAAACTCCGGCCAGGATGGAATCCACCCGTTCGGCTGGGAGAGGCTCCCGATCAGGGTGTCCCGCTCGTGCCCGTACGCGTCGGCCGTGATGCCGTGCAGGGCCGCCAGAAGCTCCGCCGCGTGGGGCTCGGCGCGCGAGAAATCTCCTCCACCCTCCACGAACTGCATCAGCAGCAGGTTCTCCGTGGAATGATAGACCTCAGGGACCGGAAGCTCGGACTTCTCGCGGAGGTAGCGCAGCATGTACGCCTCGCGCCCGAGGTTCGCCTCGCCGCCCCGATCCACCTTCGCCACCACGGCCGAGCCGTCCGCGAGCTCGGCCCGGTACACCTCCCCGATGCACCCGCCACCCAGTGGCCGTGCCGAGAGCAGCTTCTCCCCGAGGGCGGCTTCGACGCCGTCCGCCAGAAACTCCTCAGCCAGTTCGGGCTCTCAGGTGCCGCTCCCGGATGTCCTCCAGCAGCCCCTCCGAAGCCGCCTCCGCGAGGTCCATGGCGAGGTCGAAGCCCTCGGGGCCGCCGTGGTACGGGTCGGGGACCTCGCGTTCCGGGCGGTCGGGGGCGAAGTCCAGGAAAGGGCGGATGAGTGCCCTGGTTCCGTGGCCCGGGCACAGGGCGGTGACCCTTTCGTAGTTCTGCTCGTCCATCGTGAGGATGTAGTCGAACCTCTCGCAGTCCTCCCTTTCGAGGAGGCGTGCCCTCTGGACACTGATGTCGATGCCGCGGCTCGCGGCGCTCTCCTGTGCCCGTGGGTCCGGCGCCTCGCCGGCGTGGTAGAAGCCGTGGGTACCGGCGGAATCGGCCTCGATCTTCCCCGAGAGCCCCTCGCGCCGCACGGCCTCCTCGAAGACGCCCTGCGAGAGTGGCGAGCGGCAGATGTTCCCGAGACAGACGAAGAGCACGCGGATCATGACGGGAGATTATAAGCACGAGCCAGGGTGTATGCTTTGGGTGAGGGCTACGGAGCGTAGCCGCAACGGTCGGAGGGTAAACCGCTTCCATGTCGAGCGACGAGATGCCGGTCCGGTCGAAGCCGGAGGTCCAGAAAGCGGGCGTGGGGCGTAGGCTCGCGCGTGGCAGCGCGGGGCCGGACGTCACCGCCCACCCCACCCCGATCCGGATCTCCCGGCGTACCCGCACGGTCCTGACCCTCGCCGCGATAGCCGCCCTCGCGTACGCCGTGTATCTGGTGCCGAGCGTGCTCACGACGGCGATCGGAGGACTAGCCCTCGCCCTAGTGCTCTCGTTTCCGGTGCGGTTCTTCTCGCGCTTCGTCTCCCACGGGATCGCGATCGTGCTCTCCTTTCTGCTCGTGGTGGGCATCTTTGTCGCCGCCGCGCTCTATCTGGTGCCCATCGTCGTGGGACAGTTCTCCTCCCTCGTCAGCGCGGCGCCCGGGATAGCGGCGAGCGCCGAGCAGTACCTGCGCGGTGTCCTCGATGCACTCGAAAACAGGGGCGTGCTGCCCAACGACGATCCCCAGCAGCTCGTGTCCAGGGTTCGGGAGAACCTCGTAGACACCGTCAGGTCGATAGGCTCCAGCCTGATCGGCGGGGTGCTCGGCTTCGTCTACAGCACCGTCAACTTCCTGGTGACCCTGCTCGGGGCGCTGTTTATCGGGATTTACCTGCTCGTCGACGTGCGCAAGATCAAGGCCGCATACCTCATGTCCGCGCCCCACGACTACCGGAGCGACGCGAGGAGCTTGTGGAATGCCTTTGGCTACTCCCTCTCGCGCTACCTCGGCGGGCTCGCGCTGATCCTCCTGATCCAGGGTGCGGTCTCCGCGCTGGGGCTGGCCCTGATAGGCGTCCCCTACGCTCTCGTCCTGGGGGCCATCGTCTCCGTCACGGCGATCATCCCGTACCTCGGGGCTTTCCTCGGCGCCATTCCGGCCCTGCTCGTCGCGCTTGCCCTGGAGGGACCGCCGGAGGCCCTCCTGACGGCGGTGCTGTTCCTCGGGGTGCAGCAGCTCGAAGGCAACTTTCTGACGCCCAAGATCCAGGGCGACACCCTGCACGTACACCCGATCCTGGTCTTTCTCGGCGTGATCGTCGGCGGCGGTCTCTTCGGCATCCTCGGCGTGATCGTCGCCGTCCCGGCCCTCGCGGTCCTACGCGTCCTCTTCGATTTCCTCCGCGTCCGCCTGCGCACGGACGAACCGGGGGAAGGGAGGGTGTGGAAGAAGCGCGAACCCCCAAAGGCCGGCGTCACCCCCGACCCGTAGCGGGGCTCGCGGCTCCGCCCCTCCCAGCCCACAGGAGCCAGGACGCGTCCCGATGCCGTACCCGGCTTTTGGGTAGACTTGTCCTTCTGAAGCTTCGAGAGAGGGAGGAAGACCATGGCCGAAGTAAAACGCGTCGGGATGCTGACCGGGGGCGGGGACGCGCCGGGACTGAACGGCGTGATCCGCGCCGTCACCATGCGCTCGATAAACGACTACGGCTACGAGGTCTCCGGGATCAGGCGCGGCTGGAAGGGCCTCCTCGCCCCCGAAGCGGACTCCGTGATGAACCTGACCGTAGGCGACGTCCGCTACATCCTCGACGAGGGCGGCACCATCCTCGGCTCCTCGCGCACCAACCCCTACAAGAACGAGGGCGACGCCAAAAAGGTAGTGGACCAGATGGACGAGGTCGGGGTCGACGCCCTCATCGCCATAGGGGGCGACGACACTTTAGGCGTCGCCCGCAGGCTGCACCAGGACTTCGGCACCCAGGTAATCGGCTGCCCCAAGACCATCGACAACGACCTCTCCGCCACCGACACCACGTTCGGCTACGACACGGCGGTCTCCATAGCCACCGACGCCATAGACAAGCTCAGGACCACCGCCAAGAGCCACGAGAGGATCCTCGTGGTCGAGATCATGGGCCGCCACGCCGGCTGGATCACCTGGGGCGCGGGCGTCGCCGGGGCCGCGAACGTCACCCTGATCCCGGAGGTCGAGCCTGACCTCGACGAGATGGTCTCCATCTTCAAGAAGCGCGCCGAGGACGGCGAGAAGTGGGGCATCGTCGCCGTCTCGGAGGGCGTGACGTTCTCGGAGGACTTCGTCACGCAGGAGGCCGAGAAGGACGAGTTCGGCCACGTCCGGCTCGGCGGCGTCGCCCAGGGCCTCGCCGGAGAGCTGAAGGAGCGCACGGGCATCGACACCCGCCACGTCGTCCTCGGCCACCTCCAGCGCGGCGGCACCCCGACCGCCTACGACCGGATCCTCTCCACGCGCTACGGCCTGCGCGCCGCCAAGGCCGTCAAGGACGGCGAATGGGGCAAGATGGTCGCCCTGCGCGGCAACGAGATCGTCACCGTGGATCTGGCCGAGGCGACCGAGGAGACGAAGGTCGTCCCGGGCGACCTCTACGACGCGGTCCACACTTTCTTCGGGTAGGAAGAAGACCCCCTTCCGGAGGAGGACCGGCTTGTTCGAGGGTTTCGAGAGACACAGGGTCGAGGCTAACGGGATCGAGGTGAACCTCGTGCGCGGCGGCGAGGGTCCCCCGGTCCTGCTCCTGCACGGCTACCCGCAGACGCACGCGATGTGGCACCTCGTGGCGCCCCGCCTCGTCGAAGCTGGCTTCACGGTCGTCGCGGCGGACCTGCGCGGCTACGGCGACAGCTCCAAGCCCAAGGGGGATGCGGCGCACGTCGCCTACTCGAAGCGCGTCATGGCCGAGGACGGGGTCGGGGCCATGGCCTCCCTGGGCTTCGAGAGCTTCGCGGTAATCGGCCACGACCGGGGCGGGCGCGTGGGACACCGGATGGCCCTCGACCACCCCAGCCGCGTCACGAAGCTAGCCGTCCTCGACATCCTGCCGACCCGCCACCTCTTCTCCACCGTGGACCGGAACCTCGCGATGGCCTACTACCACTGGTTCTTTCTCGCCCAGCCCTACGATCTGCCGGAGAAGATGATCGGGGGCGACCCGGTCTACTTCCTGCGCAAGAAGCTCGGCGGCTGGGGCACGGGCCTCGACAAGTTCGCCCCGGAAGCCCTCGCCGAGTACGAACGGTGCTTCGACGAGCTTACGATCCACGCGAGCTGCGAGGACTACCGAGCCGCCGCGACGATAGACCTCTCCCACGACGACTCCGACCGGGAGAACGGCCGCACGGTCACCTGCCCCCTCCTCGCGCTCTGGGGCAAGAAAGGCGTCATGGAGGGGCTCTACGACGTGGCCGAGGTCTGGCGCCACTACGCCAGAAATCCGAGGGGAAGGCCGGTGGACGCCGGACACTACCTCGCCGAGGAGAACCCCGCCGAGACCGCCCGCGAGCTCGCGGCGTTTCTGTCGACGTGATCCAGCCCGACTGGACGCCGGGGCAGACGACCCGCCCCAAAGCATGTGCGGTGGTATTCGACCTCGGACCGCTTACCTGCCCCATGCCGTCTCGACGGGTGTCGCGGTACCCTTCTCGTCCTTACCGGAGGTGCAGGCGCAACAGGGGTGGACCGGCTGCCGTTTCGCGCGGGGAAGCTAATTCTCCGAACCGGTCCCGGGCCGCGAGATGTCCGGGAGGGCAGGTTCCCCGGGGGAGTTTCTACTCCCCGAGGCTCCTCAGGGGAGGCTCGACGGCTGCGTCCCCGACCTCGCCCGCCGAGAGGTGCGCCCCTATCCTCCGGTAGCGTTCGTAGCGGGATTTCACTATCGCCTCGGGGTTCGAGGATGAGAGCCTGAGGAGGGCCTCCGTGACGGCCTCGGCGACGGCCCTGGTGGTATCTTCGGGCTCGTTGTGGGCGCCGCCCAGGGGCTCGGGGAGGACCTCGTCCACGATCCCGTGGGCGAGGAGGTCTCCCGCAGTGATCTTCATGGCCTCCGCGGCCTCCGCCGCGCGCTTCGAGTCGCGGAAGATGATCGAGGCGCACGCCTCGGGGGCTATGACCGAGAGGTACGAGTTTTCTAGCATCGCCACGTGGTCGGCGAGGCACATCGCCAGGGCGCCGCCGGATCCCCCCTCGCCTATCACCACGGCGACGACCGGGACGGGGACGCGCGCGAGCCCCATGAGGTCGGCGGAGATGGCCCAGGCCTGTCCGTGCTCCTCGGCCCGGCGCCCGGCGAAGGCACCCGGCGTGTCCACGAGCGCGACGATCGGGATGCCGAGGCGCTCCGCGAGCGCGTAGAGGCGTCCGGCCTTGCGGTAGCCCTCGGGGTGGGCCATGCCGAAGTTGCTCGCCACGCGGCTCTTCACGTCGGCGCCCTTGTCGTGGCCGAGCAGGACCACGGGCTGGCCGCCTATGCGCGCGAGGCCGCCGCGCACCGCAGGATCCTCGGCCCCCAGCCGGTCGCCGGAGAGCTCGTAGAAGTCCTCGGCAAGGACGTCGCGGTAGGCGCGGAAGCCCGGACGGTCCGGATGACGGGCGACCTGGACCCGCTGGTAGGGGGTCAGGTGCTTGTAGATGCGCTTCTTGGCGGCTTCGAGGGCGGATTCGAGCCGCGAGATCTCCTCCTGCAGCCCCTCGTTCGAGCCCGCGAGCCGGTGCAGCTCGGTGATACGAGCCTCAAGCTCCTTGATCGGCTTCTCGAAGTCCAGGATCACGCGGTCCTGCCTTCGGTCGACCCTCTCGTGCGGGTACCCCTCACGAGAGCAGCCCCAGGAGTCGTTCGAGGTCGTTCTTGAGCGAGAGGCGGTGGATGATCCTGTCGACGAGCCCGTGGTCCCTCTGGAACTCGGCGGTCTGAAAACCCTCCGGAAGCCGCTCCTTGGTCGTGCTCTCGATGACCCGTGCCCCCGCGAAGCCTATCCTGGCTTTTGGCTCCGCGATCACGACGTCGGCGGCCGTCGCGAACGAGGCGGTCACCCCGCCGAACGTCGGATCGGCGAGGATAGAGACGTACGGCATTGAACCGGTCATGTAGCGGCTGAGGGCCACGCTGGTCTTCGCCATCTGCATCAGGGAGTAGACCCCCTCGAACATCCTCGCCCCGCCGGAGGAGGAGACGATGACGAGCGCCAGCCCCTCGTCGTGGGCAAACTCCATGGTCCGCGAGATCCTCTCCCCCACGACGCTCCCCATCGAGCCGCCGATAAACCTGAAGTCCATCGCCGCGAGCGCGACGGGGTGCCCGCCTATCCTCGCCGTGCCGCTCAGAACGGCATCGTCGAGCCCGGTCTTCTTGCGCGCCGCGACGAGCTTCTCCTCGTAGCCCTCGAAGCCCATCGGGTCGCCGGCCATCATCCCCGCGTCCCTGGTCTCGAACGAGCCCTTGTCCGCTAGCAGCCGGACCCGGTCGGGGGCGGAGAGCGGGTAGTGGAACTCGCAGTGGGGGCAGACGTTGAAGCGGTTCTTGAGGTCCTTCTCGTAGATCGGCTCCCCGCACGACTCGCACTTCGTGAAGACGCCGTCGGTCGACGCGAGGCCGCTCTCGGTATCGGGCACCTCGCGGCCGCCCGAACGCGAGTACTCCCGCCGCTTGCTGAGCCAGGCCCTGATCTCTACCCCCTCTTCCCTGAGCTACCGGCGGCATCTAGCGCCCCGCGCAGCTCCCGCAGCCACGTCCCGGCCGCCTCCGGCCCACCGTCCGCTACGATCTGCATGAGCTTGCTCCCGACGATCACGCCCTGGGCCCCCGCCTCCGCGGCCTCTAGCGCAGCCTTCGGGGTCGAGATGCCGAAGCCGAGGGCGACCGGGACGGAGACCTTCGACCGGACCCTCCCGAGAAGCTTCACGGCCCCCTCGGGCAGGTGCTCCCGCGCCCCCGTAACCCCCGCCACGGAGACACAGTACACAAATCCCGAAGCCGCCTCCGCCACCTTGTCTAGCCGCGCCTCCGTCGTCGTCGGCGCGACGAGCGGGCAGATGGAAACGCCCTTCTCCCCCGCCGCGTCGCGGAAAGCAGCTGCCTCGTCGATGGGGAGGTCCGGGATCACGAGCCCCGACACCCCCGCCTCCGCCGCGTCCCGGAGGAATGCCTCGGTCCCGCGCGCGAAGACGTTGTTGTAATAGACGAGCAGCACGACCGGCACGCGCCCGGAGAACCCGCCCGCGAGCTCGAAGCAGTAATCCAGGTCCGCGCCGTTCTCGAGCGCGAGGTTCGTCGTGTCCTGGATGGTCGGCCCGTCGGCCAGCGGGTCGGAGAACGGCACCCCGATCTCCACGACGTCCGCCCCGGCCTCGATGTACGCCTCCCCCACCTCGCGGGCACCCCCGAGCGTCGGGTAGCCGCCCGTCAGGTACGGGATGAGGGCGACGCGCCCTTCCGAGAACGCCGCCCGCAGATCCTCCGCCGGGGAGGCCGCGCGGGCCCGCCCCTCCGTCCGCCCGCTACTCACCACCGGAAGCTTCTTCCGCCTCCCTGGCGTCGATGCCGAGGTGCTCGGCCACGACGCCTATGTCCTTGTCGCCGCGCCCGGACATGTTTATGACCATGTTCTTGCCGGGCCCGAGCTCCTTCGCCAGCCCCTCAGCGTAGGAGATCGCGTGCGCCGTCTCAAGCGCAGGGATGATGCCTTCGAGGCGCGAACACTCGACGAAGGCCTTCAGGGCGTCCTCGTCCGTGACGCTCACGTACTCGACGAGGCCCTCGTCCTTGAGATAGGCGTGCTCGGGGCCGACGGAGGGGTAGTCGAGCCCGGCGGAGATGGAGTGGGCCTCCCGGATCTGGCCGTCCGGCGTCTGCAAGACGTAGCTCAGGGAGCCGTGCAGGATGCCCGGCGACCCGCCGGTGAGCGACGCGCCGTGCTCCCCGCTATCGAGGCCGCGCCCGGCCGCCTCCACGCCGACGAGCCTGACCCCCTCGCGCCCGACGAACGGGTGGAAGATGCCGATGGCGTTGGAGCCCCCGCCGACGCACGCGACGATGGCGTCCGGGTCTTGACCAAGCCTCTCCTGAACCTGGGCGTCGGTCTCGCGCCCTATCACGGACTGCAAGTCCCGCACGATCCTCGGGTACGGCGCAGGCCCCGCAACCGTCCCAATAATGTAGTGCGTGTCCTCGACGTTCGTGACCCAGTCCCGGATCGCCTCGTTCAACGCGGCCTTGAGGGTGCCCGAACCGCTCGTCACCGGCCTGACCTCGGCCCCGAGGAGCTTCATCCTCAGGACGTTCGGGGCCTGGCGGCGGGTGTCCTCCTCGCCCATGTACACGACGCACTCCTTGCCGTAGAGCGCTGCGACGGTCGCGGTCGCGACCCCGTGCTGCCCCGCCCCGGTCTCGGCGATGATGCGGCTCTTGCCCATGCGGTCGGCGAGCAGGATCTGGCCGAGGGCGTTGTTGATCTTGTGCGCCCCCGTGTGCGCGAGGTCTTCCCTCTTGAACCACACGTTCGCCCCGCCCCACTTGCGGGTAAGCCTCTCGGCGAACATGAAGGGCGTCGCCCTCCCGACAAAGTCCCGCGCGAGCCCCGTAAGCTCCGCCACGTACTCCGGGTCTTCCTTGTAGCGTTCGTAGGCCTCTTCGAGCTCTTCGAGAGCGTGGATCAGCGTCTCGGGGACGTAACGTCCGCCGAAGGCGCCGAAGTAGCCGGTCTTGTCAGTTTCTTGCTGCAAAGATGAACCTCCGGACGCGCTCCCTGTCCTTGATACCGGGCCTGCTCTCCAGAGAGCTGGAAGCGTCCACCCCGTACGGCTCGAAGAGCCCGATCGCCTCACGCACGTTCTCCGGCGAGAGACCACCGGAGATGAGGATGTTACCACGCCCCTTCAGCGATTTCGCCAGCCCCCAGTCGAACTTCTCGCCGGTCCCCCCGCGAGCCTTCTCGCTGTAAGCATCGAGCAGAAACAGATCCGCATCAAACCCCTCCAGAGCCGCGAGAGACTCCTCGCCGCGCACCCTCAGCGCCTTGATGACTTTGACGCCCCGGGCCCTGATCTCGGTTACAGCCCCCGGCCCCTCGTCCCCATGAAGCTGCGCGTAATCAAGCCCGACCGCCCCGGCGATGCGAACAATCTCATCCGGATCCTCGTCCACGAAGACCCCGACCTTCAGCACGCCCCCGGGCACGACCTCCGAAACCTCCCGCGCCTCCTCGACCCCGACCTGCCTCGGGCTGCGCGCGAAGACGAGCCCGAGCGCGTCGGCCCCGGACTCCACCGCCGCGCGCGCGTCCCCCACGTTCGTTATGCCGCAAACCTTTACCTTCACCATAGACACGAGATTGTACTCTCTATGCCCGCCCAGACGACCACTCCACCCACTTCTCGGGGCGTTTTCCTGACCGGCCCGACTCGATGGGCTTCTCCCCGGGCGACCGCCGCGGGTTCGTCGAGATGCACGGGCGGATGGCCGGGGTGCTCTCCTCGCGAGGCGAGTACGGCCTCATCGGGGGGGCGGATCACCTGAGCATCTTCACCGGCAAAGGAGGGCCGGGGAGTTAGCAGGCACCGTACTCGGGTGCTCGTAGCAGCCGGAACAGGATAAAAACGCTCGGGGGCACCTGCGACGCCCATCGCCGGACCCGGCTTCACGAAACGCGGGAAACTGGGGGGCGGTTCGGAGGTTCGCCGCGAGCCTCCCGAAGTCGCCGGGCGCTCGGCGGGAGCTCAGGCGATAGCGGAGAGCTTCGCGACGAGCGAGGGGTCGCGCATTGCGGCCTCGCCCACGAGGACGGCGTCCGCTCCGGCGTCGCGCAGGCGGCGGCCATCCCCGGGCGTCTTCACCCCGCTCTCGGCGATGAGGGTCGCGCCCGCGAGGCGCGGGGCGAGGCGCTCGAAGGTCCCGAGGTCTACGGTGAAGTCGCGCAGGTCGCGGTTGTTTACGCCTATGACCATCGCGCCGGACTCAAGCGCGAGGTCCGCCTCCGCCTCGTCGTGGATCTCCACGAGCGGGGTCAGGCCGACCTCGACGGCGAGCGAGACGTAGCGGGCGAGGGATGCGGCGTCGAAGAGAGCGGCGATGAGCAGCACGGCGTCGGCCCGGGTACCGGCTTCGAGGACCTGGGCCTCGT
>CADCVI010000193.1 GCA_902806105.1 uncultured Rubrobacteraceae bacterium | reverse complement strand
CCTCGGTCCGGACGAGGTGGTCTACGTCCGCAGGGATGCCTCCGGTGAGGAGGACGAGGTGCGGACCTCCGAGGATGCGGAGCCCACGGATGCCCCGGTGGTCGTCCTGACGAACGGCGGGACGGCGTCGAGCGCCGAGATCGTGGCCGGAGCCCTGCGCGACAACGGACGGGCGGAGGTGATCGGCGAGACGACGTTTGGGACCGGCACCGTCCTCGCCGAGCGCACCCTGAGCGACGGCTCGGCGATCCTGCTCGGTATCGCCGAGTGGCTCACCCCGAACAGGGATTTTATCCGGGAATCCGGGATAGAGCCGGACGTCGAGTCCAAGCTCGCGGAGGGCCAGGAACCCCTTTTACCGGGCGAGGAGGAGGGGATGACGCGGGCGGAGATCTTGGAAGCGGACGACCAGCTTGCGCGCGCCCTCGAAGCGCTGGAGGGTGCGCCACCCGATGACGCTCCGAAGGCGACGCGGACCCCTGCCGGGGGAGCTTAGGGGGCTCGCGTCCGGGGTAGAACCCATCGGACCAGGGGGGCCGAGGCCCTTTTACGAGAGGCATCCGGGGAGGATCATGGGTTTGGTGGAACGCGCGCTGCATGGGGCCGTCGGAGGGGTCGGAGCGACCGTGGCCCTTACGGGGCTGCGTCAGGTGATGGCGCGCGCGGGGCTCGTGGAGAAGTCCGCGCCGGAGCAGGTAGTAGGGCGCCTCGAGGATCTGGGGCTGGTGGACGACTGGTCTAAGGGCGCCCGGTTCGCCCTGACGATCGCGGCGCACCTCGCCTACGGCACCGGTCTCGGGGCCTCCCTCGGGCTGCTGCGCCGGGAGCGCGGGAGCGCGGCCGAGGAGGCCGGGGTGGGTTCTGCGCTCGGTATGTTGTCCTGGGCCGCCAACTGGTCCGCCCTGCTGCCGATCCTCGGGGTACACGAGCCGCCGTGGAAACAGCGAAGCCCAAGGGTGCTGCTCCCGGTCATCGACCACGCCTTCTTCGGCGCGGTGTGGGGCCTGATCTTCCGCCACCGAGCCTCCTGGGCCCGGAGAAGAGTTTAGGGAGGCGTTCTGCCGGGTACCCGCCTGCGCAGTAATTAAGAAGGACGTAAGGAGGCGGTATGGCTCAGAGAGTTCACGAGAGCATCGAGGTTCAGGCGCCCTTGCAGGACGTGTTCGACTACTGGTCGAACTTCGAGAACTTCCCCAAGATTATGAGCAACGTCGAGGAAGTACGGATGACGGGGCAGGACACGAGCCACTGGAAGGTCAAGGGACCTCTCGGCACCAGCGTGGATTTCGACGCGAAGACCACCGAGATGGACCCGGGTCGTGGCATCGGTTGGAACACCGTCGAAGGCCAGGTCCAAACTTCCGGCGAGGTGCGGTTCAAGGAGGTCGCGCCGGGGCGGACTCGTATCGACGTGACCATGAACTACGCGGATCCGCCGGGCGGCAAGATCGGTGAGGTCGCCGCGAACGTGATCTCCAACCCCGAGCGCGAGATGCGCGAGGACCTCGCCAACTTCGCGAAGATGGTCGAGAGGGGCGAGCTGGGCGGCCCGGGGAGCCAGACGCCGAGCAGGTAGCCTGGCTTCCGGCTTAAGGTAGTATGAGGACCGTCGGGCCGATGCCCGGCGGTCCATCTCTTGCAACGGGAGGTCACAGCGTTGGGAATCGCCATAATATCCTTGCTCATTCTTCTTGTCATCGTCCTGGTGGCGATCCCGGTGGTGACGCGGGTCTTCCGCGAGGCCGCCAACCGTAACCCCAACACGCCACGGGACCGGGAGGACGACGACCGCGAGTAGGAGGGACGGTCGAACGCGCGACGCCAGAGCGTGGAGAATATCAGGGCCGTCCCCGCCGGGGTGAAAGCCTTGCGGGAGAGCGGTGCGCGGTTGGTGTTCACCAACGGCTGCTTCGATCTGCTTCACCCCGGACACGTCGCGTACCTGGAGGCCGCTCGTTCCCTGGGGGATGCCCTCGTGGTCGGTCTCAACTCCGACGAGTCAGTTCGGGGTCTCGGCAAGGGTACCGACCGTCCCGTAGTGCCGGAGGTGGACCGGGCCGCCGTCCTCCGGGCCCTGCGCGCGGTCGACGCCGTCGTAATCTTCGACGAGGGGACGCCCGTGCGCCTCATGCGCGAGCTTCGTCCTGCCGTGTACGTCAAGGGCGGTGACTACGGGGTAGAAGACCTCCCCGAGGCCGAGGTCGCGGGAGAGCTCGGCGCTGAGGTCGAGATCATCCCCTTCGAGCCCGGCTACTCGACGAGCGCGCTCCTGGAGAGGATCAGGGCCGTTCCCAACGCTACCTGACCGGCATGCGCAACAGCATCGGCCTCGCGGAGCAAATCGTAGGCTCTCACCCCGGGAACGGTTGAGGATGGTGATCGGGTGCCGTCTTGCCGTCGGCTCCTTTACCGGTTCGCAGGGTTCCGAGCGAGAGACAATGTTCATGGTGGTACCGCGTTCGGCCCGGTCAGGGCCGGTGAGCACCGGTTTGCCGGAGAAACTCGAACAGCACTATGCCCGTGGCTACGCTGAGGTTGAGGCTCTGCGTCGCTCCCTTCTGCGGGATGGTTATACGCTCGTCGCACAGCTTGAGCAGCTCGGGACGGATGCCGTGGCCCTCGGAGCCGAACACGAGCAGGTCGTCCGGCCGGAAGAAGAAGCGGGTCAGCGGTTCTGCGGCCGGGTCCAGGACGGTCGCGACCTTGCGGCCCGGTAGCGCGCGCAGGAAAGCCTCGGGATCTTCGACGCGCTCGAAGGCGACGCGGAAGAAAGCTCCGGCGGAGACGGTTTTGATGCGGCGGGTCCGGCTCTTCCCGTAGCTCTCGCGTATCAGGCGGTTCGGGTCATAGACGTAGCACCGTGCGGCACCGAGGGTCTCCAGGGTTCGAGAGATCACGCAGATGTGCTCGAAGTCGTGGGGCGCGTCGAGGAAGACGTTCAAAGGTATTCGAGGCTTGCCGCGGGTGGGGTTGGGCTACTAGTCGAGGAGGTCGCGCAGGGAGGCTGCGTGGGGGCTGCTCTTGATCTTGGCGAGGGCGGTCAGCTGGATCTGGCGGATGCGCTCGCGGGTGACGTCGAAGCGTTCGCCGACCTCTTCGAGGGTCTTGGGCTGCCCGCCGGTGAGGCCGAAGCGGTATTCGAGCACCATGCGCTCGCGCTCTGGGAGGCTGCCGAGGGCCTCCTGCATGCGGGACTTGAGGAGGGAGGTCTTCGCGAGGTCGTGGGGGGTCTCGGAGTCCTCGTCCGCTATAAAGTCGCCGAGCTCCGAGGAGTGATCCTCCCCGACCGGGGTTTCGAGGGAGATGGAACGCCGGCTGACGCGCCTTATCCGTCCGATCTCCTCGACCTCGACCTCCATGATCTTGGCGACCTCTTCGTCGAACGGGTCGCGGTTCAGCTCGGCGGCGAGGGAGCGCTGGACCCGGTAGTACTTGTTGATCTTCTCGACCATGTGGACCGGGACGCGGATCGTACGGCCCTTGTCCGCGATGGCGCGGGTGACGGCCTGGCGGATCCACCACGTCGCGTACGTCGAGAACTTGAAGCCCTTGCGGTAGTTGAACTTCTCGACCGCCCGCATGAGGCCGATGTTCCCCTCCTGGATGAGGTCGAGGAGGGAGACGCCACGGCTCGCGTACTTTTTCGCGATGGAGACGACGAGGCGGAGGTTGGCGCGCGTCAGGTGGGCCTTGGCCCGCTTGTCCCCGCGCTCGACGCGCTTGGCGAGGTAGACCTCCTGGGCCTTCGTCAGGAGGGCGGTCTTCCCGATCTCGTCGAGGTACATCTGGACGGCATCGCCCGTGTAGCGCGTCTTGAGGTCGCTCTCGAGGACTTCTTCCACAAGCTGGGCGTCCTCTTCCTCATGATGGAGGGTGTCGTTGAGGAACTCCGCGTCCACCACCTCGACGCCGTGCTCTCGAAGTAGACCGTAGACCTGCTGGATCTCCTCGGTGGAGAGATCCACCTCCTGGAGCAGCTCCAGAACCTCGCTGGACTCAAGGGTACCGGACTCCTGCCCGGTCTCGAAGAGTTCCTGGATCTCCTCTATCTCCCGAAGGTCGCGTTGGGGCTGCAAGGTCTCCTCTGCTCTACTGTGGCCGGTAACTTGGCTCCCGAAACACTAGCCTTGTCGAAGCGTAATATATCCGATAAGGGACAAAGATCAACGAACGCGCTACGAAAGGGGTACCTCTTGCTGGGCTTGAGAAACCTGTACCGGGTCTTCCAGGAATCGCGGACCGCGGCGCGCAAGCATGCGACCCTGGCGGTGGTCGGCGAGGCCCCAGAGGCCGCCGCCCTGGCCTCCCTCCTGAACGCCGGCAGATCCGGAGACGGGGCGGAGGTCGTACTCTCGGTCTCATCCCTGACGGACGGGAGGGTCGAGGTTTCTTTCTCCGGCAAGGGGGTCGAGGACGACGACAGCGTGACGCTCTCCTCCGTGGACGAGGGGACCGTTCGGGGGGAGCTTGCCCCGCGGCTCGCGCAGGCCGTTGACGAGGAACACCTCGTCCCCCTCGCAAGGGGCTACGCCATCCTGAGGAGGGCGGCGTGCGAGGAGATCGTGCGGAGCAACGCCCGCCAGAACGCCGTCATAGGGGTGCTGCCGATCCCCGGCGCGGACATGCCCGCCATCACCGCGAACCAGGGCCGGATGGTCCTGAACATAGCGGCGGCGCACGGGGAGGAGCTCACGATGGAGAGGGCGCGCGAGCTGCTCGGGGTGCTCGCGGCCGGGTTCGGCCTGAGGGCCGTGGGCAGGCAGGTCGTAAAGCTGGTGCCGATCGCGGGCTGGGCGGCCTCGGGGGCCATCGGCTACGCGGGGACCGTGGCGATGGGACGGGCGTCGATCCTGTACTTCGAGCGTGGCAAGGTCGAGCCCGGGCCCGCCGAGAAATCCGAGATCCTGCGCCGCGCCCAGGACGAGGCGAAGGCCTTCGTCTCCCGCCTCCGCCGCCGCTAGGCCGCCTCCCTAGCGCGTTACGCTCGCTAGGTGGTGCGAATCATGCCCTGTAATCGCGGGAGGATGCATATAATCGTCGTATGTTCTCCGAGATAACAGGGGCGATACGCTCTGTGAAGAATGCTCTGGCGCATGTCCGCAGGCTCGGGGTCCGGGTTTTTCTCGCGTTCACTGCCGTGCAGGCGTTGCTCGTGGCGGGGCTTATCGCCCTCGCACAGGTACGCAAGCGCCGTTTCGGACCTGTTGAAGGCTTCCCGTGGGAGGAGCAGCCCGAGGTCGAGTTGGATTCCGGCGGCAGGCTCAAGCTCTACCCTTTCGGGGTCAAGCTCTACGAGGCGATGCTCGCGGAGATAGAGGCGGCCGAGGAGACGATCTTCGTCGGCACGTTCATCTGGAAGGGCGACGAGATGGGGCAGCGCTTCGTGGACGCGCTCCTGAAGAAGGCGCGGGAGGGCGTGAAGGTCTGCGTGATCTTCGACGGGCTCGCCAACGTGGTCGTCCCCCCGTCGTTCAAGCGGTTCCCGGACGAGATCCAGACGCTGCACTTTCGCCCCCTGTGGGGACCGGCGAACCTCGCCAACCCGAGAAACGTTTTCCGCTACCACCGGCACACGATGATCGTGGACGGGGAGGTGGCGTTCGTCGGCGGATACAACATAGGCTCGCTCTACGAGTCCGGCTGGCGCGACACGCACATCGGGATACGGGGCTGGGAGGCCCGCGACCTCGAGAACGACTTCGTGGACTTCTGGAACAGCCACCGTACGAGCGATCTGAAGCCCATCGAGATAGAGCGGCAGCGCAGCTGGAACCCCGCCGTCGTCTTCCGCCGGAACGATCCGTACCTGAGGATCTTCCCCATACGGGCGATGTACATAGAGGCGATAGACCGGGCGAACCACCACGTCTACCTGACGCACGCCTACTTTATCCCCGACCGGGCGATGCGGGCTGGCCTGATCGAGGCGGCGAAGCGGGGCGTGGACGTGCAGATTCTGATCCCGCGCGACTCGAACCACGTTACGGCCGACTGGCTCGCCCGGCGCCACTTCCACGAGCTCCTGAGCGCGGGCGTGAGGATCTTCCGCTACAAGCACATCATGATCCACTCCAAGACCGCCACGGTGGACGGGGTCTGGTCCACGGTCGGCACTGCGAACATCGACCGCTACAGCATGCTCGGAAACTACGAGATCAACCTGGAAGTCTACGATGAGCGCCTCGCCGACCAGATGGAACGCATGTTCGCCCTTGACCGGACGAACACCAAGGAGCTTACGCTCGAAGAATGGGAGAGACGTCCCCTCCGCGCGAAACTGGTCGAGAGAGCCCTCGCCTCCCTGAGCCCTCTGGTGTAGCCGCCGGAGCAGACACCGGAGACGAGCGCCACAGGGCTCCATACCCCGAGGATGATGTCCCGCCATGGGGCACGGTTACAGTAAGGTTGCGGCGGACGCCACGAAGATGGCACGAGCCGCCGGACGGTATCTCGTAAGGTCCGGGGCTCTACGCGCGAGGACGTTGGTCTCGATACCACCGACGAACCGGAGTGTTCGCGGAGCATCGCGGGCTCGCCGTATAATGAACTTGGGTAGAAGCTGTTGTCCGGAAGGAGATGGGTTGGCGGAGTGGCGGCTCCTGGAGCCGGGGACGGACGTTGTCGCGGAGCTGCAGCGCGCGGCTGAGGTTGACGAGCTGTGCGCCCGCGTGCTGGCGAACAGGGGCGTCGACGCCGGGGACGCTGCGGGATTCCTCATGCCCTCCCTGAAGGTGGTTGGGGCACCGGAGGAGGAGGCGTGGCGGATCGCTGCGCGCAGGGTGGCGCGGGCCGTGCGGAGCGGCGAGCGCATAGGGATCTTCGGGGATTACGACACCGATGGGATCACCTCTTCCGCGGTGCTCTACCTGGCCCTCTCCCGGTACACGAGCAACATCGCCGTCAAGCTGCCGACGCGCCAGACGGGGTACGGGCTGCTGGAGCCCTACGTCCGGGATCTTTTCGCCGACGGGGTGGACCTCGTCGTCACCGCCGACTGCGGCATCTCCAACAGGGCCGGGGTCGAGGTCGCGGCTTCCCTGGGGATGGACGTGATCGTCACGGACCACCACATTCCGCCGGAGGAGCCGCCCGAGGCCCCGCCCGCCGTCGCGGTCCTCGACCCGAAGCTCTGGGACATGGACGATCCGCTGGCGGGTGTGGGGGTTGCGTGGAAGTTCGCGTGGGCAGTGGCCCGGGAGATGGAGGACCCGGACGGTAGAAAGCACCTCGGCAGGCTCCTGGACCTCGTCGCCTTGGGGACGATCGTGGACATAGCGCCGCTCGTCGGGGACAACCGGGCGCTCGCCTCGACGGGGCTCAAGCACATGAACCGCTCGCTCTCCGCCGGGCTCGCCCGTCCGGGGCTCGGGGCGCTCGTGAAGGTGGCGGGGGTCAGGGGGGCTCTCGACGAGGGTGACCTCGGGTGGAAGCTCGGGCCCAGGATCAACTCCATAGGCCGGATCAAGCACCCCGGACCCGCCCTCGACCTGCTCTTGACGGACGACTCCCGGGAGGCGACGAAGCTGGCGTTCCTCCTGAACCAAATGAACTCGGACCGCCAGCAGCGCACGCGTTACGCGGTCGAGAGGGCTATGGAGGACGTGGACCCCGAGCAGGACTTCAAGGTCGTGGTCGCCGGGGAGGGGATGCTCGGCGGGCTCTCCGGGCTCGTCGCCGGGAGGGTCGCGGGGGCGACGGGGAGGCCGGCGGCGATCCTCAACCGCAGGGCCGACGGCTCCTACGGCGGGTCGGCGCGCGCGGGGGAGACGAACGTGGACCTGTACGGTGCCCTGTACGAGGTGCGCCACCTGCTCGGGGAGTGGGGCGGGCACCGAAAGGCGGCCGGGCTGTCGGTGATGGCTGGGAACTTCGACGCCTTCGTGGCCGGGGTGAACGAGGCGGTGCGGGCGCAGACGCTGGAGGAGCCTGAGATCCTGACGCCGCCCGTGGAGGTGGACGCGGAGGTGCCGCTCGAAAGCCTCTCCAATGGGCTGCTCGACTGGCACGAGAAGCTCGCGCCGTTCGGGAGCGGAAACCATCGGCCCGTGTTCATTAGCGAGGGGCTCAGGGTGCGTGGTTCGCGCACGCTCTGGGAGGGCATGAACCTTCTATCGCTGGAAGGTGGCCTCTCGGCGAAGCTAGCGGGGCTTGCGGAGGCCGTCCCGGCGGGGGCGTTCGACGCGGCGTTTACGGTGAGCCGGAACGCGTATACGGGCGGGACCGAGCTCGAGATCTTGGATTGGAGGAGATAGTTGAACGCCATCGGGATCGACGTGGGGGGAACCAAGATTGCGGCGGGCGTCGTGTCGCCGGAGGGGGAGATCCTCAACGAGGTGCGTTACCCGTCTTCGGGGCCGACGGAGAGGCTGCTGTCGAGCATTGGGCGGGCCATCAACGACGTCAAGAATGGGTACGAGGTTGGCGGGGCATGCCTCGCCGTGCCGGGCAACATCCTTGCCACGGAGAACAGGGTGATCTTCTCGCCCAACCTGCACACCATCGAGGGCATCGACTTGAAAAAGGAGATGCGGAGCAGGACAGGGTTCGACGTGACGGTCGAGAACGACGCGAACGCCGCGGCCTGGGGCGAGTTCAGGTTCGGGGCGGGCGCGGAGGTCGACCACCTCGTCTTTATCACCCTGGGCACCGGGGTCGGGGGCGGGGTGATCACGCACGGCGTCCTGATGCGCGGCGCGCAGGGGGCCGGCGGCGAGCTCGGGCACATGACGCTCCACGCGACGGGGCCGCGCTGCGGCTGCGGGAACCGGGGCTGTCTCGAGTCGCTCGCGTCGGGGACCGCCATCCAGAGGCGCGCCCGCGAGGTCGCGGCGGAGGACCCGGGCTCCGCGCTCGGAAAGCTCGCCGTCGAGCGCCGGGTGCTCGGCGAGGACGTCACGCGGCTCGCCCGTGAGGGGGACAAGGCCGCGCTCTCCGTTCTGGAGGAGGCGGGGCTGTGGCTCGGGATCGGGCTGGCAGGCTACGTCAACATCTTCAACCCGGAGGTGATCGCCGTCGGCGGCGGCGCCTCCAGGGCGGGCGACCTGATCCTGAACGCCACCCGCCGCGAGGTCCACCTGCGTTCCCGCTCCCCCGCCCGCGACCTCGTGAAGATCATGGAAGCGACCCTGGGCCCGGAGTCCGGCGTCCTCGGTGCCGCCGCCCTTGCCCGCGACGAGTCGGGCGAGTACGTCCTGGGCACCTAGGGAGCCGTACCTTGCCGCTCGTAGTCGTCCCGACCCCGATAGGCAACCTCGAAGATATAACCCTCCGGGCCCTGAGGATGCTCCGCGAGGCGGACGTCGTGGCCTGCGAGGATACGCGCCGCACCGGCCGTCTCCTCGCCCACTACGAGATAAAGAAACCCCTGGTCTCCCACCACGAGCACAACGAGGAACGCTCCGCCGCCGGGCTCGCGGAGAGGGCGCGCGCCGAGAGCGTCGCGCTCGTCTCGGACGCCGGAACCCCGCTCGTCTCCGACCCCGGCTACCCGTTGCTGCGGGCCTGCATCGAGGCCGGCGTGGAGGTGGAGGTACTCCCCGGACCCTCGGCGCTCATGACGGCGCTCGTCGCCTCGGGCCTCCCGACGGACGTGGTCGTGTTTCTCGGGTTCCTGCCGCGCAAGGGGCTCGAACGGAGGGGGCTCGTGGAGAGGATGGGGCGCGAGACCTCGACGTTCGTGGTTTACGAGTCGCCGCATCGCCTCGCGAAGACGCTGGGGGAGTTGAGCCCGCAGGCGCCGGTCGCGGTGTGCCGCGAGCTCACGAAGCTGCACGAGGAGGTCTTCCGGGGGACGGTGGGAGAGGCTATCGAGCGCTTCTCCGGCTCAGTAAAGGGGGAGGTCGTGCTGGTCGTACGCGGAGGCGCGGCAGAGCAGCCCGCGAGCTTCGAGGAGGCTGTGGAGGCAGCAAGAGCATTCGTAGCGGGCGGGGAGAGCACGTCGCGGTCGGCGGCGCGGGCGGCCAGGGAGACGGGGTGGAGGCGCTCGGAGATCTATGATCGGCTCGTGTGATCGTCCCAGACGCCGTACCGGGTTCGATCCTACACCCGCCGCCGTACGCCTGGACCATCTCACCATGTCTCCCCTCGACCGGCAGGGGAGAAGGTGCTTGATGCCGGTGGACTGCTCGGGTCTTGTTTCGGCGATCTTTCGCCCAGGACTCACCTTTGCGGCGTGGCTAGCGTTACTAAAGAGAAGTTCGTTCCATACCGATACCATATGCAGTGATGGGTAGGAAGAACACCAGCGGGTTCGAGCATGTCGAGGAAGAACCCCGTCAGAGGGGTTCCGACGGGGAGATCCTTCTAGAGGCTGTCGCCGATCTCGTGTTCTACGTAGACCGCGGCGGCAAAATCCTCAGGCTCGGGGCAAAGGATGCCAGCAAGCTGTACGTTCCGCGCGAAGCGCTCGTCGATCGGAGCTTGCACGACACGCTGCCCTTCGCGGTAGCCGACGAAGCTCTTCGACGTATCGCTCTCACGCTCGACACGGGCGAACCTCAGGTCTACGAGTACCAGTTGCCGATGCCGCAGGGCGTCCTTGATTTCGAGGTGCGCATGGCCGCAACCGGCGCTGACGAGGTGCTTTGCCTCGTGCGAGACGTCACCGAGCGCAAGCAGGCCGAGAGGGTGCTGCGCCGGCAGAACGGGTATCTGGCCGCCCTGCACGAGACGGCCCTGGACATGATGAGCCGGCTGGAACTCGCCGATCTCCTCAGGTCCATCGTCGAGCGTGCCGGGGCGCTGATGGGTACCCCTCACGGTTACGTGTACCTGCTCGGACCCGGAGAGGCGGAGCTGGAGATGCGGGTGGGCGTCGGCGCTTACAAGGAGTACGTCGGCTACCGGTTGGACCCCGGCGAGGGACTCGCGGGGAAGGTTCGAGAGAGCGGCCAGCCGTTCGCGGTAGAAGACTACGCGGCCTGGGAGGGCCACTCGGCGAAGTTCGGACGCGATACTTTTCGCGCCGTCGTTGGCGTGCCGCTCAAGTCCGGATCCGAGGTGGTGGGTGTCATCGGCCTGTCCTATGTCGAGGAGGACCGGACGTTCACGGACGACGAGCTCACGCTGCTGACCCGTTTCTCCGAGCTGGCCTCGATAGCGCTCGACAACGCCGGGTTGCACGCATCGTTTCAGCAGGAATTGGCCGAGCGCAAGCGCGCGGAAGAAGCGCTCCGAGGATCGGAGGAGCAGTACCGCACGCTGGTCGAAGTGGTCCAGGAGGGGATCGGCTTCGTCGACGCGGAAGAGAGGATCACCTACTGCAACCGCGCCTACGCCGAGATCTTCGAGCTGACGCCGGAGGAGCTCACCGGCAGGTCGCTGCTCGAATTCCTGGATGACGAACAGCGCCAGAAGGCTCTGGAGCAGACGGCCCTGCGCAAGAAGCGGGTACGCTCTTCCTATGAGCTCGTGGTGAGAACCGAGGATGGGACGCGAAAACACCTCTCCGCCTCCGGGGCCCCCATCATCGACGAAGCCGGGGTCTTTCGGGGGACCGTACACGTCATCACGGACATCACCGAGCGCAGGCGGGACGAGGCTTTGTTGCTTCAGCACTCGACCGCGATAGAGAACTCTATCGACGGCATGGCCATCCTCGACGAGGAGGGTAGGTTTGTTTATCTCAACGAGGCTCACGCCGAGATCTACGGCTACGGCGAGCGCGAGGAGCTCCTGGGCAGAAAGTGGAGCGACCTGTACGAAGAAGAGCAGCTCGCATGGATCGAGCAGCACACCCTCCCCGCGCTCCGGGAGCACGGGCGCTGGCGGGGGGAGACGGTCGGCAGGAAGCGGGACGGGAGCACGTTTCCGCAGGAGTTGTCCATCAGCGTCATAGAAGACGTCGGCCTCGTCTGCGTCGTCCGCGACATCACCGAGCGCAAGAAGGCAGAGGAGCTTCGACGGGAGGGTGAGGAGCGGTTCCGCCACCTTGTGGAACAGGCGGCCGGGCCACTCTTCGTCCACGACCTCAAGGGCCGGTTCGTCGACGTGAACCAGAAGGCCTGTGAGATGCTCGGGTATACCAGGGAGGAGCTGCTGTCCATGTCGGTCATGGACGTCGAAGAAAACTTCGACCCCGTCGGCTTCATGAGGCTTTGGGAACGGGTAGCGAGCAACAGGTCCGTCATGATCGAGGGGAGCAACCGCCACAAGGACGGGACGCTCTTCCCCGTCGAGATCCACCTGGGCTGGTACGCAACCGAGGGGGAGAGGCTCGTACTCGCCTCGGTGCGCGACATCACGGAGCGCAAGCGGGCCGAGGAGACCCTGAGGCAGAGCGAGGAACGCTACCGGGCCGTGTTCGAGCGGACCACCGACGGCATCTTTCTGGCCGACTTCGACACCGTGCGCATCATAGAATCCAACGCCGCGCTTCAGGACGTTCTCGGCTACGCGCCGGAGGAGCTGCGGGGGATGAGCCTCTACGACGTCATCGCCGAGGACCGGGAGAGCATCGACCGCAACACCCGCCACATCCATGAGGGGAAGAGCTTCCTTATCGGCGAGAGACGTTACCGCCGCAAGGACGGCGCGCTGGTTTACATGGAGACCAGCGCGGCCTCTATCCCCTACGGCGGCCGGGAGGTCTCCTGCTGCATCGCCCGCGACGTCACCGAGCGCAAGGAGGCGGAGGAAGCGCTCATGAAGAGCGAGGCGCGCCACCGCCGCCAGGCGCGGGAGCTCTCGCTTCTGCACCAGGTGCGCACCGCGCTGGCGGGCGAGCTCGACCCGACGGCCGTCTTCCGGACGGTCGTCGAGGCCGTCGCCGAGACCTACGGCTACCCGCTGGTGAGCGCTTACCTGCTGGAGGACGCCGCCGAGGAGGGCCGGACGCTTGTCTTGCAGCACCAGGTGGGCTACCGGACGGTGCTTGAGCGCATACCGGTCGTGGAGGGCGTGATGGGCCGCGTGACGCGCACGGGACGGCCGGTACTGCTCGAGGATGTAGGAGAAGACCTCGACTTTCTGGGCGCCATCGAAGGGGTAACCTCCGAGATCTGCGCGCCGCTCTCCGACGGGGAGAAGCTGGTGGGGGTCCTCAACGTGGAGACCACCGGCGGGCGGAGGCTTACGGGGGATGACCTGCGGATAGTGTGCGCCCTCGCGGAGCACGCGGGGATGGCCGTGGGTTCCGCACGCCTGCACGCGCGCATCAGGGAGGCCGAGGAGCGCTTCCGGGCGTTCTTCGAACACAGCGCCACGGGTATCTCCATAGCGACGCCCGACAGGAGGTTTATAGAAACCAACCCCGCCTACCAGCGTATGACCGGCTACACCGCCGAAGAGCTTGCCGGAAGGCCCATAGCGGAACTCTCCCACCCCGACGACGTGTCCGAGGACATGAAGTGCAACGAGCTTCTGCGCACGGGCGTGCTGGATCGCTACCAGCGGGAGAAGCGCTACGTGAGGAAGGACGGGGAGATCTTGTGGGTGAGGCTCACGGTCTCCGCCGTCAGGAACGAGGACGGCGCGCCGCGCTTCCTCGTCGGCATGGTCGAGGACATCACCGAGCGCAAGGCCCTGGAGGAGAGCCTCGCGCATCGGGCGTCCCACGACCCCTTGACCGGGCTGCCCAACCGCTCGTTGCTCACGGAGCGTCTGGGCCAGGCCCTCTACAGGGCGGGGCGCAAGGGATGGAGCGTGGCGCTCCTGTTTCTGGATCTCGACAACTTCAAGGTAGTGAACGACTCGATGGGCCACGAGTCGGGAGACCGGCTCCTCGTCGCGGTAGCCGAGCGGCTCAAGGTAACCGTGAGGCCCGAGGACATGGTGGCGCGCCTCGGGGGCGACGAGTTCGTCGTGCTGCTCGAGGAGGCCGACCTCGAAGAAGCGGCGCGCGTAGCGGACCGGATCGCCGAGGGTCTCAACGCCCCCTTCGCTCTCGGCGCAGTCCTGCCTGAGGGGAGCGTGGAGGGATCGGAAATTACCCGTGAGATCTTTGTCAGCGCGAGCGTGGGGATAGCCATGAGCGATCCGGCCCGTAAGGAGCCCGGACAACTCCTGCGGGATGCAGACCTCGCGATGTACCGGGCGAAGGCCCAGGGCAAGGCTCGCCACGCGGTCTTCGAGGCGAAGACCGACGAGGCCCCGCCCAAGCGCCTCGACGAGGAGAACAGGTTCAGGAGGGCCGTGGAGCGGGGGGAGATCCTGGCCTACTACCAGCCGAAGGTCTCGCTCGGGGATGGCGAGGTCATCGGTATGGAGGCGCTGGCCCGCTGGGTGGACCCGGAGCGCGGCCTCGTGCTCCCTTCGGAGTTTATTCCCCTGGCCGAGGAGACCGGCCTTATCGTCTTTATGGGGGAGGCCGTGATGCGGCAGGCATGCCGTATGGCGGCCGAGTGGCGGCGCAAGCGCCCCGGCGACGACCCTATGGTGGTCTGGGTGAACCTGTCGCCCCGCCAGTTTCACCGCGTGGACCTGGTCGCGCAGGTCTCGTCCGTGCTGGAGGAGACCGGCCTGGACCCGCGTTACCTGGGTCTGGAGATCACCGAGGGCGTCGCGATGGACCACGCCGAGTCCACCATCGCGACCCTCAGGCGCCTCAAGGCCCTCGGCGTCTGGCTCGCGATCGACGACTTCGGCAAGGGCTACTCCTCCCTCAACTACGTCAAACGCTTCCCCGTCGACTCGCTGAAGGTGGACCGCTCTTTCGTGAGCGGTATCTGCGAGCACCCCGAAGACCTCGCGATAGTGCAGGCCGTGGTTGCCCTGGGTTCTGCCCTCGGCATGGAGGTGGTCGCCGAGGGCGTGGAGAGCCCAGAGCAGCTCGCCCTCCTGCGCGGCCTCGGGTGCGATCAGGGCCAGGGCTACCACTTCGCGAGGCCGATGCCGGCCGAGGAAGCCTCCCTCTTCCTCGCCGGCCTCCACGAGGGCCGCTAAGCTCCTTCCGGAGCCTGCGTATTGTTTGGTTCTACCCCCGAGCTACGCTCCTCTCGAACCGCGTAAAGCATCTCTTCGCCGCGCGAGCCTGCTTTCCGAGGGGCTTCGATCCACAGGAACCGAGGTCCACAGGGGTGGTGTCGAGGGGCTGCAGCCAGCTGCCGCGTAACGGCCCGGCCGACGGCATGGCGCCCGCAGCAAAACCTGTGTGCTACGGCTAATTTTCGAGCTTTCGGGCGTCCGTCCCGGGCGTTCTCTCGGGGTCGGAGCGCCAGGCGAGGTACGAGTAGATTATGAGCCAGAGAACGGAGCCCACCGGAGCCACGACGAGCGTTGTCAGTGTCCAAGCCTGACCGGTGGGTCCCGCGAGGCCCAGGACCACGAAGGCCAGCCCGAGCAGCACGAACGTCCAGCCCGCCATCCGGTGCGTCTTTACCCACGAGCGCCTGCTGGAGAGCGTCCACGGCGTCTTGACGCCCACAAACCAGTTCGGCCGGATCTTGCCGAGGAGGTTCCCTATCACGACGAGCAGCCCACCGACCAGGATCGGTACCACGACCGCAACGTCGGGCTTCGTTCCCTCGATCCAGAGCAGGATGAGGCCGTAGACGAGCGCGAGGAACGCGACCACAGACAGGCGGAGCACACCGTAAGCGCCCCTGAACAAGGCGTAGTTGTCGCGCCTGGGATCGATCCTGGGCACGAACAGCATCAGGAGGTAGACGGCCAGGGTGAGCAGCGGCAGCAGCAGCAAGCCCTCGATCTTCCCGCCGTAGCGATCCGGTTCCCCCGAGAGCCCCCAATGGACCGGGATCCTATCCGGCGCAGACGACCACACCAGGGCCGCAAGAACGAACATCGCCCCTATGATCGCCCACTGAACAGCCTCAATCCGCAGGTTTGTACGCATCTTGTCTTTCCTCCTTCTTCCCCTCCGCGCCTACCCCGAGCAACTCCATCACTGCTCCCACCATTTCCTCGTACACGCCAACGTTGAGGCTGTAGGTGATGGTGGTCCCGCTCCGCTCCGTCACTACCAGGTTCGCCTCCTTCAACACGTTCAGATGTCCGGAGAGCGTGGACTTGGCTATCGGGAACGCCTCGGCGATGCGGCCCGCGCTCATGTCCTCCGAACGGAGCAGGCGCAGGATCCCCCGTCGTGTCGGATCTCCCAACGCCTTGAACACCTTGTCCATCACCATCGCCCCATAGCCGCCCGCTCTGCCTCTTTTTCGGTATTTTGCTAATTAACGAAATACTAGCACGGGTTCGGCGTTTGGGGAAGGGGGGCTGGCGGCGTCTTACCGAAAGTGGCGGACCGCTCTATAATGCCCCACGTCGTGCACAGAAGGTGGTCGTCGGGAGCGAGGGTGGGTCGGTAGCATGTTCATAGATTCGCACACGCATCTGCTGCGGCTCGAGATCTCGCCGGAGGAGGCGGTCGAGGGCGCGGCGGAGGCCGGGGTTCTGGCGGTCGTGAACATCGGGACGGACGTTGCGGATTCGCGCAAGGGTGCGGCGCTCGCCGCGGCGTTGCCGAACGTGTACTCCTCGGCGGGGATACATCCGCACAACGCGGGGACCTACACGGCGCACGACCTGGAGGCTCTGGCGGAGCTCTCGGAGTCGCCGGGGGTGGTGGCCCTGGGCGAGGTCGGGCTCGATTACTACCGGGGGGATTGGTCCGGGGAGATCCAGAAAGCGTTGTTCGAGGACGTGATCTCGCTGGCCAACGACACGCGCCTGCCCCTGATCATCCACACGAGGCGCGCCTTCGCCGACACGATGGCGATCCTGGGCCGCGCCCGCGTCCCGGTAGTTCTCCACTGCTTCGAGGGCGGGGAGCGCGAGGTGGCAGAGGCCGTCGAGCGCGACTACTACGTGGGCCTCGCCGGGAACGTCACGTACAAGAACAACCCGACGTCGGACCATCTGGACCGTCTGAACCCCGAGCGGCTGCTCGTGGAGACGGATGCCCCGTACCTGAGCCCCCAGCCCGTGCGCGGCAAGAAGAACGAGCCGAAGCACGTCGTCCACACCGCCCGCTTCGTCGCGGAGAAGCTCGGGATGGACGAGGAGGCTCTCGGGACCCTCACGAGCCGCAACGCCCGCAACGTCTTCGGCCTCCCGATCGAGGTCTAGCCCCCTCCTTGGAACCACCCGTCCCCGGTCCCCGGAGGAGGAGCGATGGCAGCTTCCTCCCGAAGAAGCGCCTCGGCCAACACTTCCTCAAGGACCCGAACACTGCGCGCATAGTCGCCGAGGGGGTGAGCACCGACGACGTCGTGCTCGAGATAGGACCGGGTCGCGGCGCCCTTACCTCCGTTCTGGCCGGGAGGGCGGGGCTCGTACACGCCGTGGAGCTCGACCGGGACGTCCTGCCTTCCCTGAGGGGCGCCCTCGGGGGGCACACGAACGTCGTGGTACACGAGGGCGACGCCCTCGCCTTCGACTACGCCTCCCTCACGCCCCGGCCGAACAAGATGGTCGCGAACCTCCCGTACAACGTCGCCTCGCCCCTGATCCTGAGGCTCCTGGAGGACGCGACCTACCTTCGGGTCCTTCGCTTCATGGTGCAGCTGGAGGTCGCGCGCAGGATGGCTGCGCGCCCGTCGACGAAGGACTACGGGGCCTACGCGGTGCTGGTTCAGCTTCTCGCGGGGGTGCGCGTGGCGCACAAGGTCTCGCCGCACGTCTTCGACCCGCCGCCGAACGTGTGGTCCGCCGTCGTCGCGATGGAGCGCACGGAGACCAGCCTCCTGAAGCCCGGGGAGTACGCGGGGGTCAAGGAGCTCGTGGTCGGGGCCTTCCGGAGCCGGCGCAAGCGTCTCGTCAACAACCTGCCGGAGGCCGCGCGGGGCGGGGCGCCGGGGGTGTTGACCTCCCTCGGGCACGGGCCGGACGCGCGGGCGGAGGAGCTCGAGCCGGGGGACTTCGTGGAGCTGTACCGGGGGTTGTCGTGGGCGATACGATGACGGGAGGATCGGCAACGCTGCGGCTCAGGGCGTTCGCGAAGGTCAACTACGCCCTGGAGGTGCGGGGCGTCAGGGCGGACGGGTACCACGAGATCTCGACGGTCATGCAGAGCGTCTCCTTGCACGACGAGCTGGAGCTCTCGCGCGCCGACGGAGGGTTCGAGCTCCTCGTGGAGCCGGAGGGGACGTCCATCGGGCCGAGCGACAAGAACACGGTCTGCCGAGCCTGGAAGCTGCTCGAGGAGGCGACCGGCGAGAAACTGCCGGTGCGCATCCGGCTGGGCAAGGCCGTGCCGGCGGGGGCCGGGCTCGGCGGGGGCTCGGCGGACGCGGCGGCGACCCTCGTGGGACTGAACCGCCTCTTCGGGCTGGGCCTGGGCGAAGCGGAGCTGCGGGAGATAGGGGTGCGGATCGGGGCCGACGTTCCGTTCTGCATCCGTGGCGGGACGGCGCTCGGGGAGGGGGTGGGGGAGATCCTCACCCACCTGCCCGCGCCGCCGGACCATCACCTCGTTATAGCCAAGCCGGATCACGGGGCAGAGACGGCCCGGATCTACAAGGCGTACGACGCGCGGCCGGGCGAACCGCGTCCCTCCGTCGCATCGGCCCTGGAAGCCCTGCGCACGGGCGACGTCGGGGCGCTTGCCCGCTCCCTGGACAACGACCTCGCCCCCGTAACGGAGGTTCTCGTGCCGGAGGTGGCGGTACTGAGGGAGGCTCTGGTGAGGGCCGGGGCTATCGGGGCCTTGATGAGCGGCAGCGGCACGGCGGTGTATGGCCTCTTTGGCTCCGAGGAGGCCGCCCGTGCGGCGGAAGGAAGGACCGGCGCGCCCTTCGCGCGGACCTGCAGGCCGGTGCCCCGCGGGGTGGAGGTCCTGTAGGGAAGCGCCCCGAAGCAGCTCCGGGGCGCTTCCTTAGGAGGACGCTTGCGGGTCGCGTGTGCTGGTCCTTCAGTTGGGTCTTCGGACGGGGGGCGTCCTTGTATTTGTTTGCGAGGTGCTCGGCGGGCAGGAGATCAGGGGTGGAGCTTCTTCCCTTCGGCCAGCATCGTCACGAACTTCTCGATGCGCCGGGCCCTGGTCTCGGGCTTTTTAGCGTCCTGGATCCTGTAGAGGATCGCGTACCTGTTCGCGCTGTCGAGCGTGGCGAAGAACTCCTTGGCAGCCTCGTTCCCTTCGAGCGCGTGCCGCAGGTCTTCGGGGACCGTCGCCTTGCTTTGTGGCTCGTAGGCGGCGTCCCACCTGCCGTCGGCCTGGGCTCGCTCGATCTCCCGCAGGCCGGCCGGTCTCATTCGCCCGGCCTCGATCAGCTTCGTGGCCTTCTCCCGGTTGATCTTCGACCACTTGCTCCTCGGTCTTCGCGGCGTGAACCGTTGCAGCCAGTTTTTTTCGTCGAAGGTGCCCTTCTGGCCGTCGATCCAGCCGTGGCACAGGGCGGCGTCCAGGGCTTCGGCGTACGAGATCGTCTCTATGCCCGAGCCCTTCTTCGCAATCTGGAGCCAGAGGCCGCTGGAGGTCTCGTGGTGTTCTTCGAGCCACGCCTCCCAGGAGGCGCGGGAGTCGAACGGGAGGATCGGGAGGTCCTGACGGGTGTTCAAGGCGCATCCTTTCGTCGAGCGGTGTGCCCCGGCGGGCGCGATCCTCGTATACGCGGCAAGTCTACGGAGACCGCCGCCGGATACCAAGGGGGATTCGAGATCGAGCGGATTGCGGAGGCTTCGGGACTGACGAAGGCAAGGGTGCTCCGGTATAATCGCGCCGTCGCGGGCGAGTAGTTCGGTGTCCGCTTTGGGGCGTGGCCAAGTGGCAAGGCACCGGGTTTTGGTCCCGGGATCGCAGGTTCGAATCCTGCCGCCCCAGCCGGGAGGTGTACGGAGGTCGTCCCGGACCCGCAATCCAACCGAGTAGGAGCTTATGTCCGAGCGAGGAAGAGGGCCGATCTTCGCCGCCGTTCTGGCGGCCGGTAAGGGTACCCGGATGAAATCCAACCGGGCGAAGGTCTTGCACACCATCTGTGGCGTGCCGATGGTGAACTACGCTATCGCCGCCCTGAAGCCGTTGGGTCCCGACAGGACGATGGTCGTCGTGGGCCACCAGGCCGGGGAGGTCGAGGCGGTGCTGCCCAACGGGGTCCAGCCCGTCCTCCAGAAGCAGCAGAACGGGACCGGCGACGCCGTGCGCGTCGTGCTGGAGGCGCTGGAAGAAGAAGAGGGCACCCTGCTCGTCGTCAACGGGGACGGTCCCCTGATCTCCGACGCGACGCTGGCCGACCTCTTGAAGCGCCACCGCGAGGCCGGGGTCGGGGCGACCGTGCTCGTGGCTGAGCTCGACGACGCGACGGGGCTCGGGCGCGTGATGGAGGACGCGGGCGTCGTCCGGATCGTGGAGGAGCGGGACGCGACGGAGGCCGAAAAGAACGTCCGGCTCGTCAACCTCGGGCTGTACGCGTTCGAGCTCAGGGACATCAGGCGGGCCATGGGGCTCGTGGATACGGAGAACGATCAGGGCGAGGTCTACCTGACCGACGCCCTGGAGATTATCGGGCGGGAGAGCCGGGCCGTCACGTACCTCCTCAAGAACCGCGAGGAGGCGAACCTCGTCAACGACCGGGCGCAGCTCGCGCTCGCCGAGGAGATCGTGCGCCGCAAGATCCTGGACGCGCACATGCGCGCCGGGGTGACGGTCCGCGACCCGGTCTCGACGCACATCGAGGCGACGGTCGAGATCGGACGGGACACGGTTATCCTGCCGGGGACGTTCCTGCGCGGCGCGACGAAGATAGGCTCGGACTGCGTGATCGGCCCGTCCTCCGACCTGCTCGACACGGTCGTGGAGGATGGCGCGCTCGTCGAGCACTCGGTGGGCCGGGGCGCCGAGGTAGGTCCCGAGGCCACCGTCGGCCCCTACTCTTACCTCCGGCCGGGGACGCGCCTCGAGTCGAGCTCCAAGGTCGGGGCGTTCTGCGAGGTCAAGAACACCTCGGTCGGGGCCGGGAGCAAGGTGCCGCATCTCTCGTACGTGGGCGACACGACGATAGGCGAGGGGGCGAACCTCGGGGCCGGCACGATCACGGCGAACTACGACGGGAAGAACAAGAACCGCACAGAGATCGGGGACCGCGCCTTCACGGGGGTCAACACCAGCCTGATCGCGCCGGTCAGGATCGGCGAGGGTGCCTACCTCGGGGCTGGTAGCGTGGTCAACAAGGACATCCCGCCGGGCAAACTCGCCGTCGGGATGCCGGCGCGCGCGATACGCAACGCCCCCAATCGGGTAAAAGAACACACAGGCGAGGGCAACGGACGAGTCGTCGGGACCGAGACGGAGGGTAAGCGCGCGTGATGCAGAACGACCACCTGGAGATGTCGGCGGAGAAACGACTGGTCCTGTTCTCGGGGTGGGGCTACCCGGAGCTCGCGGAGAGGATCGCCGAGCGCCTCGAAGTGCCGATGGGCGAGGTCGAGCTGAGGCAGTTCTCCGGCGGCGAGGTCTACGCGCGTTACAAGGAGAGCATCCGCGGCGCCGACGTGTTTATCGTGCAGTCGCTGGCCGAGCCGGTGAACAGGCACCTCATGCAGCTTCTGACCATGATCGACGCCGCCAAGAGGGCGTCGGCCGAGAGCATCGTCGCGGTCATCCCCTGGTTCGCCTATTCGCGTCAGGACCGCAAGACCAAGCCGCGTGAGCCCATAACGGCGAGGCTCGTCGCGAACATGATCCAGGTAGCGGGCGCTAACCGCGTGATGACGATGGACCTGCACGTCGGCCAGATCGAGGGCTTCTTCTCCTTCCCGGTCGACCACCTCACCGCCATGCACGCCTTCGTCGACCACTTTATCGGGCAGGGCTTCAAGGATGTCGACGACGCGGTGGTCGTCGCCCCGGACACCGGAGAGGTCAAGGTCGCGAAGCGCCTGGCCGACAGGCTCGGGCTGCCGTGGGCGATCGTCAACAAGATACGCAACCAGCCGGGCGAGTCCGAGGTGACGCACGTTATCGGCGACGTCAAGGGCAAGCGCATAATCCTCGTGGACGACCTGATCGACACCGCGGGCACCCTCGTCAACGCGGCGGAGCGGCTGCTCGAAGACGGGGCGACGGAGGCGTATGCGTGCGCGACGCACCCCGTCTTCTCGGGACCCGCGTACGATAGGATCCAGGCCTCCAACCTGAAGGAAGTCGTCGTCACGGACACGCTGCCTTTGAAGCCTGGCAAGCCACAGGATAAGATACAGGTCTTGACGATAGCCCCGATCCTCGCTAGCACCATCCGCAACGTCTTCTCGGATGATTCGGTCAGCGGGGTCTTTATGGGCGAGAACCAGCTTTTCTAGACAGTTTTAGGAGAAACGAGATGGCAGACAACGTAAACCTCGACGCGAGGACGCGCGAGGGCAGGGGCAAGAACGACGCGCGGCGTCTGAGGGTCCAGGGCATGGTCCCGGCGGTCCTGTACGGCGAGGACCGCAAGAGCTCCGTTCTGGCGGTCCCCGAGAAGATCGTGGACTACACGCTCCAGCACGTTGGCGACAACGCGCTCTACGACATGAGCATCGGCGACGGCTCCAACGCCACGGCCCGCGTGGTCGACGTGCACCGCAACCCGGTGACGGGGCGACTCTTGCACGTCGACTTCGCGCCGGTGAACATGCGCGAGAGGATCACCGTGACCGTCCCCGTTGCCGTCGTGGGCGACTCGCCGGGCGTGGACGAGGGCGGCGTCTTGCAGCAGGAGGCCTACGAGGTCGAGGTCGAGACGCTGCCGGGCGACATCCCGCAGGAGCTCGAGGTCGACGTCTCGGGCCTCGCCATCGGCGAGAACGTTACCCTCGGCGACATCCGCCTCCCCGAGGGCGTCACGCTCGTCTCGGACCCCGAGGAGGTCGCGGCCACGGTCACGACGCCGACCGAGGTTACGGACGAGGAGCTGGAGGCCGCCGGCATCGTCGAGGAGCCGAGCGACGAGGAGGACGCCGAGGAGGTGGAGCCGGATGCCGAAGAGGGGACCGAGGAGGTTTCTCCCGAGGACGGAGAGGGCCCCGCAGGACAGAATCTCCAGGCTTAAGCTGTCCTCCCTCTTTGGTAGGGGGGGCACGGAGGCTGCCGAGGAACTTCCGGTAGAGCCCGAGGGTAGCGGCGAGGCGGGGGCCATCAGGGCCCCCGCCGTCGTGGGGCTCGGCAACCCGGGACGCTCCTACGCGCGCACCCGCCACAACGTCGGGTTCCTCGTGGCCGACGAGCTTGCGAGCCGCTACGGCGGCGACTGGCGCACGAAGAAAAAGGCCGAAGCCGCCCCGGTCAGCGTGGGCTCGGCCAACGCGACCCTGTTAAAGCCCACGACGTACATGAACAACTCGGGCGCAGCGCTCTCGGGATATGGGCTGGACCAGCTTATCGTGGTCCACGACGATCTCGACCTGCCCGCCGGTGACGTCCGCGTCAAGGTCGGCGGCGGTCACGGCGGTCACAACGGGCTTCGCTCCATCTTTCAGCACCTCGGCAAGGACTTCGTGCGGGTGCGCGTCGGTATCGGGCGTCCCCCGGTCGGGGTGGCGCCGGTCGATTACGTACTCGGGCGGATGGACTCGGCGGTGAAAGACGCCGTTCCCCTGGCGGCCGACGCGGTCGAGGCCGTGATCGAGAAAGGCCCCGAGGCCGCGATGAACTTCTTCAACACGCGGACCTGACGACCCCCTTCGTCCGCCCGTACCGACCTACTCGCCAGTCGTCGTGCGCGGAACACCCCGGAGCATGCGTCCGAGCATCTCGATGCCGCCCTTGTCGAGGGTGCGGTCCTGGAGGATGACCTCGGTCCCCTCCAGAAGGCCCAGGGTGGAGAGACGGCGAGCCATCGGGCTGCTGCACACGACGACCTCGGTCTCCTTAAGCTCCTCCCCGATCTCCTTGCCGACGTCCTCGTAGATCTGGAAAAGGTCGAGGTGGTCCATGCCGGCCCCCACGAGCGAGCTTAGGAGGTTGTCCGAGCAGGTGCGGGAGTTGCCGAGCACGCCGACCCTCGTCCCGGCCGGAAGCTCCGCGAGCCTGGTGATGCCGTCCAGGGTCGCCTCCGCCAGCAGCGCGACCGTCTCGATCCCGTGCCGCTCCACGATCTCCTCCACCTCGTGGACGTGGTAGAAGGTCGTCACCGCGAGCTTCCAGGGGAGGGGATCTCCGTCCTCCCGCGCGAGCCGCTCCGGTAGATCCTCCACGAGGACCGCCTCGACCCTCACGGGGAGCAGCTCCTCAAGCTCGGCGGCGTACTGCTCCAACTCGGGCGCGTTGCACTCGACAAAGAGCACGGGCGTCTGGCCCGGTACCGGAGCCCCCGCCCTCGCCAGGAGCGCGTAACCAAGCTCCTCGACCGGCACCCCCGCCTCGGCCGCCTGACGCATGATCCGCTCCAGAAACCGCTGGCGCTCCATCCCCTCCGCGTCGACCGGGGGCGCAAGGACGTACGTCCCGCTCCCGCGGCGCGTCTCCAGAAAGCCCTCGCGCTCCAGCTCGGCGACCACCCGCGCGACCGTGTTCCGATTGATCCTCAAATACCCCGCCAGCATCCTGATGCTCGGCAACCGGCTCCCCACGGCGAGGTCGCCCGTGAGGATCAAATGCTTCAACTGCTCCTGAAGCTGCACGTGCACCGGCACGTGGCTCCGCGAATCTACTCGTAAATCCATACCATCCTATTGTCCTATGACACTATGTCATTTTCAATTGTCCTAGATCGTTAGGGCAATTG
>CADCVI010000192.1 GCA_902806105.1 uncultured Rubrobacteraceae bacterium | reverse complement strand
GGCGTTGTCGATCTGATCAAAAGCGACGATCTTGTTGGCCGGGTCGTCCGACACCCTCTTGGCCAAAACCTTGGTGATCGCCGCGGTGAGCGTGGTCTTGCCGTGGTCGACGTGGCCGATGGTGCCCACGTTCAGGTGCGGCTTGTTCCTCTCGAACTTACCTTTTGCCATTCTGGCTCCTCCTTACTTCTTTTCGGCTAGCTCGGCCGCGATGCTCTTCGGCACCTCGGCGTAGTGGTCAAACTGCATGGTGAACGTGGCGCGGCCCTGGGTCTTGGAGCGCACGGTCGTCGCGTACCCGAACATCTCGGAGAGCGGGACCATCGCCCGGATAACCTGCCCGGAACCGCGGCTGTCCATACCCTGGATCTGCCCGCGCCTCGCGCTCAGGTCGCCCATGACGTCGCCCATGAACTCCTCGGGCATGACGACCTCGACGTCCATGATCGGCTCCAAGAGGACCGGGTTGGCCCGCTTGATGGCCTCCTTCGCCGCCATGCTCCCCGCGATGAAGAACGCCATCTCGTTGGAGTCGACGTCGTGGAAGGAACCATCGACGAGCTCGAACTTGACGTCCACCACCGGGAACCCGGCGATCACGCCGTCGTCGAGAGCGCTCTGGATGCCCTTGTCCACGCTCGGGATGTACTCCCGCGGGATCACACCACCGACGATCTTGTTCTCGAAGTTGTAGTTGCCCTCGTCGTTGTGGTCGATGTTGATGACCGCATGCCCGTACTGGCCGCGACCACCGGTCTGCCGCACGAAGCGCCCCTCGACGTTCTCGACGCGCTTGCGAATGGTCTCCCTGTAGGCGACCTGCGGCTTGCCGATGTTGGCGTCGACCCGGAACTCCCTGAGCAGCCTGTCGACGATGATCTCGAGGTGGAGCTCGCCCATCCCGTCGATGATCGTCTGGCCCGTCTCCTCGTCGCCGTGGACGCGGAACGTCGGGTCCTCCTCGGCGAGGCGCTGGAGCGCCACCGAGAGCTTCTCCTGGTCGGCCTTCGTCTTCGGCTCGATGGCCTGCGAGATGACCGGCTCGGGGAAGATCATCTCCTCCAGCACGATCCGCTCGGCGTTCTCGGCCACGAGCGTGTCGCCCGTACCGGTGTCGGAGAGGCCGATGGCCGCCACGAGCTCGCCCGCGTAGACCTCGTCGCGCTGCTCACGGCTGTTGGCGTGAAGCTGCAGGAGCCTGCCGATCCGCTCGCGCTTCCCCTTCGTCGTGTTGTAGACGTAGGAGCCGGACTTGAGCGTACCGGAGTACACCCGCATGTACGTCAGCTTCCCGACGTGCGGGTCGGACTGAACCTTGAACGAGAGCGCCGCGAGCGGGCCGTTCTCGTCGGCCTCGCGCGTGATCGTCTCGCCGTCCGAGCCGATACCCTGGATCGGCGGCACCTCGAGCGGGCTCGGCAGGTAGTCGACGACGCCGTCGAGCAGGGGCTGAACGCCCTTGTTCTTGAACGCGGAACCTACAAAGACCGGCGTCATGGAGATGTTCAGGGTCGCCTTGCGGATAGCCCTGCGGATCTGATCCGGATCGATCTCGTCACCCTCCAGGTAGAGAGCCATGAGCTCGTCATCCTGGTCGGAGACGGCATCCATGAGCCCCTCGCGATACTCGTTCGCGAGCTCCTGCATGTCCTCCGGGATCTCGGTCTCCTGCCACTCGGCCCCGAGGTCGTCGAGGTACACGACGGCCTTCATCTCCACGAGATCCACGATCCCCTGGAACTCGCCCTCGGCCCCGATCGGCAGCTGCACCGGCACCGCGTTGGCCCCGAGCCTGTCCACCATCGTCCCGACGGCCTTGTAGAAGTCCGCGCCGATCCTATCCATCTTGTTGACGAACGCGATCCTCGGCACGTTGTACTTGTCGGCCTGGCGCCACACCGTCTCCGACTGCGGCTCCACACCGGCGACGGAGTCGAACAGCGCGATCGCACCGTCGAGCACGCGAAGGCTGCGCTCCACCTCTACGGTGAAGTCCACGTGCCCGGGCGTGTCTATAATGTTGATGCGGTGCTGCTCGGGGATGCGGGTGTGCAGGCCCTCCTGGCGACCGGCATTCTTGCCGTTCTTCTTGGCGGCGTCGGTGCCGCCCCAGAAGACCGTCGTCGCGGCGGACGTGATCGTGATGCCGCGCTCGCGCTCCTGGGCCATCCAGTCCATGACGGCGTTGCCGTCGTGGACCTCGCCCAGCTTGTGGGTGAGGCCCGTGTAGAGCAGGATGCGCTCCGTCGTCGTCGTCTTCCCGGCATCGATGTGAGCCATGATGCCGATATTTCTTACTCGCCTTAGAGGCGTCTTTCTAGAAACAGCAGATACAGCCATTTTTTCTTACCTCACCACCTGTAATGTGCGAACGCGCGGTTTGCTTCTGCCATGCGGTGCGTGTCGTCCCGGCGCTTCACGCTCGAACCGACGTTGTCCTTCGCATCGAGGATCTCGCTGGCGAGCCTGCCGCCCATCGTCTTCTCGCGACGGGCACGGGCGTAAGCCGTCATCCAGCGAAGCGCCAGCGTATTAGCTCTGCGCGGGGCTACCTCGACCGGCACCTGATACGTCGCGCCACCGACCCTGCGGCTCTTGACCTCGAGCCGCGGCCGGATGTTGTCCAGCGCGTTGTTCAGCACCGTGACCGGGCTCGTCCCGGTGCGCTCCTCGATAAACGAGAGGGCATCGTAAACGATCTTCTCGGCGGTGCTCTTCTTGCCGTCCAGCATGATCTTGTTGATCAGCTGCTGCACGGTGATGCTCCCGTAAACGGGATCCCCAAGGATCTTCTTCTTCGGAGGTGCTGCGCGTCTCGGCATGGACTAACCTCCCCTACGCCTTCTTCGTTCCGTACTTGGAGCGGCCCTGCTTGCGGTTGTTTACCCCAAGCGTATCGAGCGCCCCGCGCACGACCTTGTACCGGACACCCGGCAGGTCCTTCACACGACCACCACGCACCAGGACCACGGAGTGCTCCTGGAGGTTGTGACCCTCACCAGGTACGTAGGCCGTAACCTCCATACCGTTGGTAAGCCTCACCCTGGCGATCTTCCGAAGGGCCGAGTTCGGCTTCTTGGGGGTGGTCGTCGAGACACGGGTGCAGACGCCCCGCCTCTGCGGCGAACCCTGCAAAGCCGGCGTCGCCGTCTTCTCCTTTTTCAACCTGCGCTCATGGCGCACAAGCTGGTTTGTCGTCGGCACGCCGTGCCTCCCTTTCTTATCCTTCGGAATTGAAAGCCCTACAACAAAATCCACAACACGGTCTTATCCCACCCCTCGAAAGGGCCACGCGACCGTTTGTAACCGCAACGCCTGATTCTAGGCGCCATACACCACCTAGTCAAGGCAAAGAACCTCCGGAGCCCGCCCGAAACCTGAGAACAGGATGCTCGGAGACCCCGTAAATGACGCGGACGCCGGGACCTACGCCCGTCGAACCCGTCAGATTGATCCCTATTGTAACATAGGGGCACGGCCGTAGCTTGGCGACGCAGGCGCAGGACCTCTCAGAGCTTCTTCGTATCGCTGATGCCGACCCGGTTCACATACTTTCTCGGCCCGGGGCCTCCGCTCCAGTGTGAGTTAGGGGGTTACACCTGCTGGCCGACGAGTACCTCGACGGTCTGTCGATCGAGCGGTTTCCTCTCGGGCTCGCCCACTTCGAGGTCCCACAACAGGTGCGGACCCATCCGCCGGATCTCCTGCGCGCGGTAGCGCCCGAACCAGACCATCACGAAGTCGTCGGGCGGGCGGTGTTCAACGAAGATGGGCCTCTCGTAGAGGCGAAAAGAAGCCGCCACCCGCGCGGCTATGGTAGAGATAGCCTCCCGCACGCTCGGACCCGGATTGTCCGGCAGTTCGGAGGCGATCACGACCGTCGCGTCGAGCTCGGGGGCGTCGGGCTCATAAACACGAACGCGGCACCTCCCCTTCTCCCCTTCAGGAACGGCAAAGGCCAGCAGGTCATCGGAGATCACACGCATCCGTCTCGAAGCACCCCTTTCGATAGGTCTCAACCTACAGGATACGGAGACAAGGGCAAGAAAGATTCACCGATTTCGACGAATCAAGCGAAAATATTCCAGATCGCTCCCGCCGTTACAAGCCGCTGGGAGCAATGCGCCCGAGCAGTTGACCCTTACACCAGAGTTCTGGACGCCGACAGGACGTGGAAGATCCGGACCTACAAAGCCGGATGCAGCGAGCACGGAGAAGGGCCGGAGCGTGGTGCCCCGGCCCTTCCTTGTAGCCCGTCGCTGACGAAAGACCGCTACGAAGCGGCTATATCCAGGTCGTCGACCTCGCGGGCGCCGTAGCCCTGCACGGAGACCGTGAGCTGGCGGTACTGCGGCATGCCGGTTGCCGCCGGGATCAGCTTGCCGATGATGACGTTCTCCTTGAGCCCGACGAGGCTGTCGACCTTGCCCTCGATGGCCGCATCCGTGAGGACGCGGGCCGTCTCCTGGAACGAGGCGGCGGAGAGGAAGCTGTCCGTGGCGAGAGAGGCCTTCGTGATCCCCATGAGGACCGTGTGGAAGGTGGCGGGCGTGCCGCCTTCCTCCTCGACCCGCGCGTTCTCGGCGAGCACCGTAAACTTGTCTGCCACCTGCTCCGGCAGGAGGTTCGTGTCGCCCGGGTTGTCCACCACGATCTTGCGCAGCATCTGGCGTACGATCACCTCGATGTGCTTGTCGTGGATGTCCACGCCCTGCGTCCGGTAGACCTTCTGCACCTCCTCGACGATGTACCGCTCCGTCGAGGTCGTGCCCCGGTCGTAGCGCTGATCGTTCTCCAGGATCTGGTGCGGGTAGACCGAGCCCTCCGTGATCGGGGTGTTGGCCCGGATCTCGGCGCCCTCGACAAACTGCGGCCTCAGAAGCTGCCGCTCGACGACGTAGTCGCGGCTCTCCGTCCCGTCCTGAGAGGTGAGGATGACCTTTATGAGCCGGTCGTTGTCCCCCTCGTCAAGGGTGACGTACCCGTCGATGTCCGCGATCGTCGCCTCGGCCTTGGGGTGACGAGCCTCGAAGAGCTCGACGACCCTCGGGAGGCCTGCCGTGATGTCCTCGCCGGCGATACCACCGGTGTGGAAGGTACGCATCGTGAGCTGCGTCCCCGGCTCGCCGATGGACTGGGCCGCGATGATACCGACGGCCTCGCCCACGTCCACGGGACGGTAGGTCGAGAGTGCCCTGCCGTAGCAGGCCTGGCAGATGCCCTGCGCGCTCTCGCACTTGGACGGCGTCCTGACCGAGACCATCGTGGTCTTCGGCAGCACCTCGCGCCACTCGGCAGCCACGCGCGGGGTGATGTCCGTCCCCGCCTCGGCGACGACCTCGCCCGTCTCCGGGTTCACGAGGTCGCGGGCCAGGAAGCGAGCCGCGACGGAGTCGTTGGCGTCGCCCCTGCCACCGTCGAGGTACAGCGGAATATCGATGTAGCCCGTCGAGCCGCAGTCGGCGTCGTTGACGACGACGTCCTGCGAGACGTCCACGAGGCGTCGCGTGAGGTAGCCCGAGTCGGCAGTACGGAGCGCCGTGTCGGCCTGGCCCTTCCGGGCGCCGTGCGTCGAGGTGAAGTACTCAAGGACCGACAAACCCTCCATGAAGTTGGACTTCACGGGCTCGTCGATGATCTCGCCCTTCGTGTTCGTCATCAGGCCACGCATGCCGGCGAGCTGGGTGATCTGCGAGTAGTTACCGCGAGCACCGGAGTTCGCCATCATGTAGATCGGGTTGAGCTTGTAGAGGTTGGCCTTCATCGCCGTCTCTACCTCGTTCTTGGCCTGCGTCCACATGGCGATGACGCGCTCCAGGCGCTCGTCGTCGGAGATAAAGCCCGAGTCCCACTGCTCCTCGACCTCTTCCACGAGGCCGTCGTACTTCTCCAGGATACCGGCCTTCTGCTCCGGCACGACGATGTCGTTCTTGCCGATGGAGACCCCGGCCTTCGTCGCCGTGTGGAACCCGACCCTCTTCAGGGTGTCGAGAAGCTGGCTCACGAGCTCCGTCGGGTAGCGGTCCACGTAGTGGGAGACGAGAGACTTGATCTCGCCCTTCTTCAGCGTGTAGTTGATGAACTCGTAGCCCGCCGGGTCGTACGCGTCGCCGAGGTAACCCTTGAGGGCCTCCTCGATGTTGCGGTTGAACATGGCCCGCCCGAGCGTCGTCACGACCTTGTCGCCACCACGCTTGAGAACCACCTTGTCGTGGATCTTGAGCGACCCCTCCTTGTACGCGGCCTCGGCCTCGTCGTAGGACGAGATGAACGCCTGCGGCTCCTGCTCGTCGTAGTCCTCGTCGCTGTAGGTGATGTAGTACAGCCCGAGCACCATGTCCTGCGACGGCACCGCGATCGGGAACCCGTTCGCCGGCAGCAGAATGTTCTGCGTCGAGAGCATCAAGACACGAGCCTCGGCCTGAGCCTCCGGGCTCAAAGGCACGTGGACCGCCATCTGGTCGCCGTCGAAGTCGGCGTTGAACGCCGCGCACACGAGCGGGTGGACCTGGATGGCCTTGCCCTCGACCAGCACCGGCTCGAAGGCCTGGATGCCCAAGCGGTGGAGCGTCGGGGCGCGGTTGAGGAGCACCGGGTGCTCCTTGATGACGTCCTCGAGGACGTCCCACACCTCGGGCCGGAGCCTCTCGACCATCTGCTTCGCGCTCCGGATGTTCGGGGCGAGCGCCCGGTCGACGAGCACCTTCATCACGAACGGCTTGAAAAGCTCGACCGCCATGAGGCGCGGCAGCCCGCACTGGTGCATCGCCAGGTTCGGGCCGACCACGATCACGGAACGGCCGGAGTAGTCCACGCGCTTGCCGAGCAGGTTCTGGCGGAACCTACCCTGCTTGCCCTTGAGCATGTCGCTCAGGGACTTCAGCGCCCGGTTGCCGGCACCCGTCACGGCGCGGCCACGACGGCCGTTGTCGAACAGGGCGTCGACGGCCTCCTGGAGCATCCGCTTCTCGTTGTTCACGATCACGTCGGGGGCGCCGAGGTCGAGCAGGCGGCGGAGCCTGTTGTTGCGGTTGATGACGCGCCGGTACAGGTCGTTCAGGTCGGAGGTGGCGAAACGGCCACCGTCGAGCTGGACCATCGGGCGCAGGTCCGGCGGGAGGACCGGGACGGCGTCCATGATCATCCACTCCGGCTTGTTCCCGCTCACCCTGAAGGCGTCGACGACCTTGAGCCGCTTGATCGCCTTCTGGCGCTTCTGGCCCTTGGCGTCGTTGACCATGTTCCTGAGGTCGGCGGCCTCTTCTACGAGGTCGACCTGCATGATTAGGTCGCGGATCGCCTCGGCGCCCATGCCGCCACGGAAGTACACGCCGTAACCGTACTCGTCGCCGAAGCGGTCGCGCATCTCGCGGAACAGCTCCTCGTCGTCCACGATCTGGCGGGGCTCCAGCGTCTGGAACTCCTCCCACGCCCGGCGGACCAGGTCGATCTGCTCCTGCACGGAGCGCTGGACGTCCTGGACGGTCTCCTCGGCCTCCTTGTGGATGCGGGCGATGGCCGCCTCGCGCTCCTCCTCGGGGATCTCGGCGAACTCCTCGGTGAACTCGTCCGGCGAGCTCTCGCCCTTGATGACGCTCTCGCGCTTCGTCCGGAACGCCTGCGTCTGCATGATTTCCTCGTCGCGCTCCTCGCCGAGCTGGCGGATCTCATCCTCCACCTGCCCCCGCAGCGCGTCGATGTCGTTCGCCCGCTCCTCGCGGTCCACCCACGTAACGATGGAACTGGCGAAGTACAGCACCCGGTCGAGGTCCTTCGGGCTGATGTCGAGCAGGTAGCCCATCCGGCTCGGCACGCCCTTGACGAACCACACGTGCGCGATCGGGGCGGCCAGCTCTATGTGGCCCATCCGGTCGCGGCGCACCCGCGCCCTGGTCACCTCGACGCCGCAGCGCTCGCAGATGATGCCCTTGAACCGGATCCTCTTGTACTTGCCGCAGTAGCACTCCCAGTCCTTGGACGGACCGAAGATGCGCTCGCAGAACAGCCCGTCCTTCTCGGGACGGAGCGTACGGTAGTTGATGGTCTCCGGCTTCGTTACCTCGCCACGGGACCACTCACGGATCTCATCGGCCGAAGTAAGGCCAATGGAAATCTTCTCAAGCTTGTTGATATCTATGTCGCGCTCTAAACCCTGCACGCTCTATGGTTCCTCTCTGTTCTCGGGTTCCCGGCGTCTCCCGTATGGGGGCGGGACCGGCCTGGAAGCCGGTCGCCGCCCCGCGGAACCCCGCGCTAGCTCGCGAAGGTGTCGGGCCTGTCGTCGAGGTTGCCCGTAGGCTCCTCGCGGCTGAGGTTGATACCCAGCGCCCTCGCCGCCTCGTCCCAGTCCCTGCGGTCCGAGTCCTCGGCCGCGGCCTCCGCGTTGTACACCGGCTTCACCGAGAGCCCGAGGGACTGCATCTCCTTCAGCAGCACCTTGAAGCTCGCCGGCACGCCCGGCTCGGGGATGTTCTCCCCCTTGACGATCGACTCGTAGCTCTTGACGCGTCCGACGCGGTCGTCGCTCTTGATGGTCAGCAACTCCTGCAGCGTGTGCGCGGCGCCATAAGCCTCGAGCGCCCACACCTCCATCTCGCCGAAGCGCTGGCCGCCAAACTGGGCCTTACCGCCCAGGGGCTGCTGCGTCACGAGCGAGTACGGGCCCGTGGAACGCGCGTGGATCTTGTCGTCCACGAGGTGGAGCAGCTTCAGGATGTACATGTAGCCGACGGTGATCTTCCCGTCGAACGGCTCGCCGGTACGCCCATCGTAGAGCGTGACCTTGCCGCCGCGGCCCATACCGACCTCGGAACCACCGTTCGTCCGCGCATCGTCGATGGCCTTGTCCACGTCCTCGACCTGAGCACCGGAGAAGACCGGCGTCGAGATGAACGTCGCCTCGCCCGGCGTATGGCCCTCGCCAATCCCCTGGCTAGCAGCCCAACCGAGATGAGTCTCGAGAATCTGGCCGATGTTCATGCGGCTCGGAACGCCCAAGGGGCTCAGGATCACGTCGACCGGACGCCCGTCCTCCATGAACGGCATGTCCTCCTCCGGCACGATCCTGGAGATGACGCCCTTGTTGCCGTGGCGCCCGGCGAGCTTGTCGCCCTCCGCGATCTTGCGCTTCTTGGCAACGAAGACCCGCACCATCTCGTTGACGCCCGGGGCGAGCTCGTCGCCCCCCTCGCGGGAGAACCGCTTGACGTCGATGACGGTACCGCCCTCGCCGTGCGGCGCCTTGAGGGAAGAATCCTTCACTTCCCTGGCCTTCTCGCCGAAGATCGCACGCAAGAGCTTCTCCTCCGGCGTCGGCTCGGACTCGCCCTTCGGCGTGACCTTGCCGACCAGCACGTCGCCGGAGGTCACCTCGGCGCCGATGCGGATGATCCCGTCGGAGTCGAGGTTCATCAGGACGTCGTCGGAGGCGTTCGGGATGTCCCGCGTGATCTCCTCGGGCCCGAGCTTGGTGTCCCGCGCCTGGACCTCGTACTCCTCGATGTGGATCGAGGTGAGCACGTCGTCCTTGACGACACGCTCGGAGATGATGATCGCGTCCTCGAAGTTGTAGCCCTCCCACGGCATGAACGCGACGAGCATGTTCTTGCCCAAAGCCAGCTCGCCCTCGTCGGTCGAGGAGCCATCGGCCAGAACCGCACCGGGCTGAACCTCTTCGCCCTCGTTCACGAGCGGACGCTGGTTCACGCACGTGCCCTGGTTGGAGCGGGCGAACTTCCTCAGACGGTACTCGTCGAGCTCGCCGCCCTCGCGCCGCACGGAGATCTTCTCCGCCACGACCTTCTCGACGGTGCCCGGGTTACGAGCGATAACCACGTCGCCCGTGTCCGTAGCCGCCCGGAACTCCATGCCGGTCCCGACATACGGGGCCTGGCTGCGCAAGAGCGGCACGGCCTGACGCTGCATGTTCGCGCCCATGAGCGCGCGGTTGGCGTCGTCGTGCTCCAGGAACGGTATGAGCGCGGTGCCGACGGAGACCATCTGCACCGGGTCGACGTCCACGTAGTCGATAAGGTCCGGCGTGACGGACGTAACCTCGCCGCCACGCTGGCGGGCGAGGACGCTGTCGGTGGTGATCCGACCGGTCCCCTCCTCCACCGGCGTGTTGGCCTGCGCGATCGTGAACTCCTCTTCCTCATCGGCGGAGAGGTACTCGATCTCCTGGGTAACCACACCGTCCGTGACCTTGCGGTACGGGGTCTGCACGAAGCCGTAGTTGTCCACCGTCGCGTACGTCGAGAGCGACCCGATAAGCCCGATGTTCGGTCCCTCCGGCGTCTCGATCGGGCACATGCGCCCGTAGTGCGTCGGGTGTACGTCTCGGACCTCTATCGGGGCCCTCTCGCGGCTCAGGCCACCGGCGCCCATCGCGCTCAGGCGGCGCCTGTGCGACAGCCCGCTCAACGTGTTCGTCTGGTCCATAAACTGCGAGAGCTGCGAGGAGCCGAAGAACTCCTTGATGGCCGATGCGACCGGCTTCGTGTTCACGACGCTCTGCGGCGTGATCGTGTCGGTATCCTGCGTCGTCATCCTCTCGCGGACGACCCGCTCCATGCGGTACATCCCGATCCGGAACGCTTCCTGCACGAGCTCCCCGACGGTCCTCAAGCGACGGTTCCCGAAGTGCTCGTACTCGTCGAGCTTCGGACGGATGCGCTCGTAGTTGATCCGGCCGAACTCCTCGTCCTCCGAAACCTCCTGCGAGATCCCGATGAGCCGCTTGAGGAGCCCCTCGATGTCCTCGATGGTGAGGGTCTGCGTCTCCAGGGGCACGTCGAGCTTGAGCTTCTTGTTGACCTTGTACCGCCCGACCTCCGAGAGGTCGTAGCGCTTGGCGTCGAAGAACAGCCCGTCGACGAGGTTCTCGGCGTTCTCGCGGTTGACCGGCTCGCCGGGACGCTGGCGCCGGAAGACCTCGAGGAGCGCGCTCTCGCGATCCGTCGTGTCGTCCTTCTCCAGCGTGTTCCGGATAAGCCACGAGTTGTCGAAGCGCTGGAGGATCTCCTCCGGCCCGCCCATGTCGAGCGCCTTGAGCAAGACCGTTACGGGCAGCTTCCTCTTGCGGTCGATGCGCACGGAGACGTAGCCCTTGGTCTCGACCTCGAACTCCAGCCACGAGCCGCGCGACGGCATGAGGCTCGCGGTCAGGACCTGCTTGGTCACGTCCTTCGGCTCCATGACGTACGCCCCCGGCGAACGCACGAGCTGCGTAACGACGACACGCTCGGTCCCGTTGATGATGAACGTCCCGGAGTCCGTCATGAGCGGGAAGTCGCCCATGAACACGTCCTGCTCCCGGAGCTCCCCGGTCTCCTTGACGATAAAACGAACCCGCACGAAGAGCGGCGCGGAGTACGTCTTGTCCTTCGTTACGCACTCTTCCTGGGTGTAAGGAGGATCATCGAAGTGAGGCTCCCCAAATTCTACGGCGTAAGAACCCGTGTAATCCTCGATAGGAGAGATCTCCACGAGGGTCTGCCGGATGCCGTTCGCGCGAAACTTCTCGAAAGAATCACGCTGAATCTCTATAAGATTGGGCAAATCGAAGTTGGCCTGCATCTGGGCATAAGGGTGCCGCTTACGACGCACAATGGGGGTCACCAAATCAGTTCTCCTCCGGGGGTAATTGTTGAAGAACGGTATAACACGCAAGCGAATATCTTACCCTCCCCGGTGGGGAAAGTCAAGACATCCGCAACGATATTATTGTGTATTGATCGATACCGTCCAACGCGCGGAAGTCTAGCACCATACGGCGCAACCGACAACCCATACGCGCCTCGGTTTCTTATCAAGCAGAGGGCGCCCCTACCGTCGATGGTAGGGGCGCCCGGCGAGTCGACGACCGGTAGCGGCCGTCGAAACTATCGGTTGGGGGCTACTACTTCAGCTCGACGCTGGCGCCGGCCTCGGTGAGCTTGTCCCTGAGGGCCTCGGCGTCCTCGCGGGAGAGGCCCTCCTTGACCGGGTTCGGGGCGTCGTCCACGAGGGCCTTCGCCTCCTTGAGGCCGAGACCGGTGGCGGCGCGCACCTCCTTGATGACCTGGATCTTCTTGTCGCCCGGGCCCTGAAGGATGACGTCGAACTCCGTCTGCTCCTCCTCGGCCGGGGCCGCGTCTCCGCCGCCGCCTGCCGCCGGGGCCGCCGCGAAGGCCGCCGCCGAAACGCCGAACTCTTCCTCGAACATCTTCACGAGCTCGGAGACCTCGAGTACGGACTTCTCCTTGATCGCGTCGAGAATCTCCTGGTTGCTTAGTGCCACTTTCGTTCCTCCTGTTGCTCTAGTTCCGTCTGCTTGCCTGATGCCTTGCTACTGCTTCTGTTCGGCCACCTGGTTCAGAACGACCGCCAGGTTTCTGAGCGGTGCGTTGAGGACCGTGACCAGCCCGGCGACCGGCGCCTGTATCGCGCCGAGAAGCTGCGCGAGGAGCTGCTCCCTGCTGGGGAGCTTGCTCAGGGCCACCACGTCTTCGCTGCCCATGACGCGGCCACCCTCGAGGATGCCGCCCTTCAGCTCGAAAGCTTCTACCTCGTCCGAAAACTCTGCCAGTAGCTTCGCGCTCGCCACCGGGTCGTCCGAGAACGCCAGCGCCGTCGGCCCGACGAGGAACTCGTCGAGACCCTCGATGCCGGCCTGGTTCGCCGCCCTCTGGGCCAGGGTGTTCTTCGCCACGACGAAGTCCACGCCGGCCGCCCGGCTGCGCGCCCGAAGCTGCGTGCTCTGGGCAACGTTCATGCCCTTGAAGTCCACCAGCAGCACCGAGGTGCCGCGCAGCTTCTCGGTGAGCTCCTCGATCACGCGTGCCTTGTCTTCTCTTTTCACCTCGTCTCCTTTACTCTCGGAGAAACAGGGAAGCCCCGGGGCCGCAAGGGCACCCGGGGCTCAGTAAGCTTGGGATATCTTGCGACCTCGACCGGGCGTTCGTTTAAATCCTCTCGGATCCCGGCTGTCTCTGGTCTACGTTGCTAGTGCTTTTACGCGGGCGAGATGTTACTCCTTCTCGACCGCGGGGTCAACCTTGATGGAAGGACCCATCGTGGTCGTGAGGGTGATGGACTTGAAGTAGCGGCCCTTCACCGGGGCGGGACGCACCCGCTGGAGCTCGTCGCGCATGGAGAAGTAGTTCTGGATCAGGCTCTCCAGGTCGAACGACTTCTTGCCGATGATCCCGTGGATGATCCCGTACCGGTCGACCCGGTACTCGATCTTGCCCTTCTTTATGTCCTCGACCGCGCGCCCGACGTTCGGGGTGACCGTCCCGCTCTTCGGGTTCGGCATGAGGCCGCGGGGACCGAGAATCTGCCCGAGCCTACCCACCACCCGCATCTGGTCCGGCGTCGCGACCGCGACGTCGAAGTCCAGGAAGTTCTCGTTCTGCACGCGAGCCGCGAGGTCCTCGGAGCCGACGACGTCCGCCCCGGCCTCCTCGGCCTCCCGGGCGGCGTCGCCCTCGGCGAAGACCGCGACCCGGCGCGTCTTGCCCGTCCCGTTGGGGAGCATGAGCGTGCCGCGCACCATCTGGTCGGCCCTGCGCGGGTCGACGTTGAGGTTGACGTGCACCTCGACGCTCTCGTCGAACTTGGCCCCTTCGAGATCCTTGAGAAGCTCGAGCGCCTCTCGCGGGCCGTAGAGCCGCTCCTGGTCTATCCGCTTCTTCTGCTCCAAAAGCCTGTTAGCCATTTACCGTAATCCCCATGCTCCGTGCCGTCCCCTCGACTATCTTGACCGCTCCGTCGACGTCGGCGGCGTTGAGGTCGGGCATCTTCGTCTTGGCTATCTCCTCTACCTGCGCCCGGCTGACGGCACCGACCTTCGCCCGGTTCGGCTCGCCGCTACCCTTCTGAATGCCGGCGGCCTGCTGCAACAGGAACGCCGCGGGCGGGGTCTTCGTGATGAAGGTGAACGTCCGGTCCTCGAAGACCGTGATCTCCACCGGGACGACCTGCCCCATCTGGTCGCGCGTGGCGTCGTTGAACTGGCGCACGAACTCCCCGATGTTCACCTGGGCCTGACCCAGAGCCGGGCCTACCGGCGGCGCCGGGTTGGCCTGACCACCGGTAATCTGCAGTTTCAGCTTTCGCGCGACGCGCTTGCCGCGCCCACGTCCTCTACCCATTTATCTCATCCCTTCCGATTGTTTAAAGCTTGGCGACCTGGCTGAAGGACAGCTCGACCGGGGTCTCACGCCCGAAGATAGAGACGAGCACCTTCAACCTCGACTGATCAACGTTTATCTCGGAGATCATGCCCGAGAAGTCCGCGAGAGGCCCGGCGATGACCTTGACGGTCTCCCCGAGCGTGTAGTCGACGGTGGTCTTGACCTTCTCGCGCGTCTCGGCGGCCTGCTCCGGCCTGAGGAGACGTTCGACCTCGCCCCGGCTGAGGGGCAGGGGCGTATCCCCGTTGCCGACGATCTGGGTGACGCCCGGCGTCTGGCGCACGAGCCTCCAGGTGTCGTCGTTCATGTTCATGTTCACCAGGATGTACCCCGGGAACTGACGCTGGATCGTCGGGACCTTCTTGCCGTCCTTGATCTCGATAACGCTCTCGGTCGGGATGCTGATCTCGCCGAAGTGACGCTTGAGGCCGAACGAGTCTATGCGCCGCTCCATGGTGGCGCGGACCTTGTTCTCGTGCCCCGAATAGGTGTTGATGACGAACCACTTCTTCAAAAGAACAAACTCCTACAAGAATACGATCCGGGCGATATTCTGGAAGATAAAGTCCCAGAACGCCACGAAGGCCGTGAGCACGAGCACGATGATGAGTACGACCGCGGTACTCTGCTGGAGCTGATCCCGCCCCGGCCAGGTCACGCGCCGCAACTCGGCCCGCACGTTACGGAAAAACTCCACCAGACCGCTGCCGAAACGCCGCTTCTGTGGTTGCTGCGCCTGGCCCTTGCCGCCTCCGGCGGATGCCGCGCTTCGCTTGTTGCCCATCGTCTGTCTTACGCCCCTATCGGTTTGGGTGAAGCAGGGCAGGAGGGACTCGAACCCACGACCTGCGGTTTTGGAGACCGCTGCTCTTCCAACTGAGCTACTGCCCTTTGCTTGCTACCTCGTCTCCCGGTGAAGCGTGTGCTTCTGATCCCAGGGACAATACTTCATCAACTGGATGCGATCCGGGGTGTTACGCCGATTCTTCCGGCTGTGATAATTCCGGCGCTTGCACTCCTCGCAAGCCAGCGTTACTAATTGTCGCACAGATTCCCTCCAAATCCCAGGGGCGAGGCATCGTGCCCCGCCCCCTCAGACCGCTACTAGGTTTAGTCTACTCCACTATCTCGGTGACGACGCCGGCGCCGACCGTCCGACCGCCCTCGCGGATCGCGAAGTTCAGCCCCTCGTCCATCGCGATAGGCGCTATCAGCTCCACATTCATCACCGTGTTGTCCCCGGGCATCACCATCTCAACGCCCTCCTCCAGCCTTATCTCCCCCGTCACGTCCGTCGTGCGGAAGTAGAACTGAGGGCGGTAGTTCGAGAAGAACGGCGTGTGCCGCCCGCCCTCCTCCTTCGAGAGGACGTACACCTCGGCCTTGAACTTCGTGTGCGGCGTGATCGAGCCCGGCTTGGCCAAAACCTGCCCCCGCTCTATGTCCTCGCGCTTCACCCCGCGCAAGAGGGCGCCTATGTTGTCCCCGGCCTGCGCCTTGTCCATCGACTTGTTGAACATCTCCACGCCCGTGACGACCGTCTTCCTCGTCGGGCGCACCCCCACGACCTCGACCTCCGTGTTCAGCCCGATCTCCCCGGCCTCGACGCGGCCCGTGGCCACCGTCCCGCGGCCCTGGATCGTGAACACGTCCTCCACCGCCAAGAGGAACGGCCGGTCGATCGCGCGCTCGGGCTCCGGCACGTACGTGTCCACGGCCTCCATCAGCGCCATGATCGCCTCCTCCCCCTGCTCGCCCTCGTCGCCCTCCAGGGCGCGAAGCGCCGAGCCGGTCACCACCGGCACGTCGTCGCCGGGGAAGTCGTACTCGCTGAGGAGCTCCCGAACCTCCATCTCCACGAGCTCCAACAGCTCGGGGTCGTCGACCATGTCGGCCTTGTTCAGGAACACGACGACGTACGGCACCCCGACCTGGCGGGCGAGCAGGATGTGCTCGCGCGTCTGGGGCATCGGGCCGTCGGCCGCGCTCACCACCAGGATCGCCCCGTCCATCTGGGCGGCACCCGTGATCATGTTCTTGACGTAGTCGGCGTGGCCCGGGCAGTCGACGTGGGCGTAGTGGCGGTTGGGGGTCGCGTACTCCTGGTGGCTCGTGGCGATGGTGATGCCGCGCTGGCGCTCCTCGGGGGCGTTGTCGATCTGGTCGAACGCGACGATCTTGTTGGCCGGGTCGTCGGAGACCCTCTTGGCCAAAACCTTGGTGATCGCCGCGGTGAGCGTGGTCTTGCCGTGGTCGACGTGGCCGATGGTGCCCACGTTCAGGTGCGGCTTGTTCCTCTCGAACTTACCTTTTGCCATCTCGTGCCTCTCTTTCTCGCTATTACTTGGGTGGAACGGTGGGAGTAGCGGTGGCAGGACTCGAACCTGCGACACGCGGATTATGATTCCGCTGCTCTGACCGACTGAGCTACACCGCCACGCTTCTATAAGGGGACCCGGCCGCGGCCTCGCCTCCGCGACCCGATCCCAGAGCTCCCGATCGGATTTGAACCGATGACCCCTTCCTTACCATGGAAGTGCTCTGCCACTGAGCTACGGGAGCATATTCCTCTGTACCGTGGGGGCGGGAGGATTCGAACCTCCGTAGGCGAAGCCGGCAGGTTTACAGCCTGCTCCCTTTGGCCGCTCGGGCACACCCCCGCGCACACCCGAGTAAAGCTACCTCGCGGCGCCTGCGTATACTAGCAAACACGAACGAGTTTTCAACGGGCCGCACGGGAACCGCAAATGAGCCTGAGAAGGGATTCGAACCCCCGACCTGCCGCTTACAAGGCGGCTGCTCTACCACTGAGCTACTCAGGCACGAGCGAACAGCCTTCGGTTCACCGTCGCGTACCATCACCGTTCGCACGATCGGTCCAAGTCATTTTAACAGGGGCTATAGCGCAATGGCCCCCCGCAACCCTCCGAGCGGGCTGCGTCCAACCCGGGCAGGTCGACTGACGCTACCCTTGCCCTTCGGCCTCGCGGCGGAGCCTTTCGAGGTCCTGGAGCACCTCCGGAGAGAGCCGGTCGGCGACGCGGGCGCGGAAGGGGACGTTGGGGTTCCGGACGACGAGCGGAAGCTCGTCCAGGAGCGCCCCGAACTCGCGCGGGACGGAGCGGGCGGCGCCGCCGGCGAGGGCGGCGCGCTGGAGGGCGAAGTCCCCGGAGCAGACCGTGGCGGAGGCGCCGAGGCTCCTGACCAGGCGTTCGATCTCGTCGTCCGCGGATTCTCCGCGGGCGCTGTAGATCACCCTGACGGCGCCTCCCGCCCGAAGCTCGCTCCTCCCGGGCTCCGGGCTCCGGGCGGCGTCGAAGACCAGGATCACCCGCCTCCCCGTCCAGCCCGCGGCCTTCAGCGCGTCGTTGATGAGAAGCTCCCTGGACTCGTCGAAGCCGCCGGTCGCACGCGGGGAGTAACGTTCCAATGCCCCGATGATGTTGTAGCCGTCGAGGACGAGGTACGGCGTCACCCTCGCTGCCTCCTCGCCTCGAAGGCCAGGACCGCCGCCGCTACCGAGACGTTGAGCGAGGAAACGGCGCCGAGCATCGGGACGTAGACCGTCCCGTCGCATCCCTCGCGCACGAGTCTCCTGACCCCGCGCCCCTCGCTCCCCAGGACGAACGCGACCGGCCCCGAGAGGTCGAGCTTGGTGTACGCGGAGGACTGGCCCTTCCCCTCCCCCTCCGCGGCGTAGGCCCACACGCCTGCCCCCTTCATCTTCTCGAGCGCCCGCCTCAGGTTCGTCTCCCGGGCGACCCTGACGTGCTCGCTCGCCCCCGCGCTCGCCTTGACCGCCACCGGCGTCACGCCCACGGCGCGGTCCTTGGGGATGACCACCCCGCTCGCCCCGGCCCCGTCCGCCACACGGAGTATGGCCCCGAGGTTCCGCGGGTCGGTGACGCCGTCGAGGACAAGCACGAGAGGGTCGGGGGAAGCCAGGATCTCGTCGAGGCTGGAGTAGGGGTAGGGCTCGACGCGCGCCGCCACGCCCTGGTGGGCGCCACCAGGGGCCAGCTCCTCGATCCTCCCCCTCGGGACCCGTTTCACCGCCACCCCGCGAGAAGCTGCCTCGGTAGCAACGTCCTTCTCCCCCACCGCGTCCAGGACCTCGTGAACGCGACGGCGCCCGCTCCTCAGGGCTTCGATCACGGGCCGTACGCCGTAAACGACCTCTCCCTTCAAGAGATCCGCGCTACCGGCTGCTCAGGACGGGACCGTCGGGCGTGTCCTCGACAATCCACCCTTCGGCCTTGAGCTCGTCCCGGAGCCGATCGGCGAGCGCCCAATCCCTGGAACGCCGGGCCCCCTCCCTCTCGGCGACCCGTTCGAGTATCCCGGCCCCAGGCTCCTCCGTATACCTCACCCGAACACCGTTCACCTCGGCCTCCGATTCCTCCGCGAGGTTGAAGCCGAAGGTAGAAAGAATCCCGGAGAGGGCCTCCGCGAGCGTCCGGAACTCGTGGGCGGCTTCGGGGCGGGAGGAGATCTCGGCCCCGGCCCTCCCCGTGACCTCGAAGATGGCCGCGACGGCCTCCGGGGTGTTCAGGTCGTCCATCATCGCCCGATCCACTCGCTCTCCGAGCTCGTCGGCGAGGCTCACGTCAATCTCGGAGGACGACTTCGAGCCGGAGATGCGCGCGTACGTGTTCTGGAGCCGCTCGTAGGAACGGCGCTTCTCCTCCAGGATGGGCTCCGAGTAGTCGATGGGCTGGGAGTAGTGGCTCTGGAGCAGCCACATCCTCAGGGCATCGCGCCCGTGGCGCTCGACGGCTTCTTTCACGTCGAGGATGTTCCCCAGAGACTTCGCCATCTTCCCGGTCTCGGCGAAGTTGACCATCCCGTGGTGGGCCCAGGCGCGGACGAAGGCGTGGTCCGGATGCGCGCCCGCGCTCTGGGCGAGCTCGTTCTCGTGGTGCGGGAAGCGGAGGTCGGTGCCGCCGCCGTGGATGTCCGCCCCGTCGGGCAGGTGTTTCTCCACCATCGCAGAGCACTCGATGTGCCAGCCGGGGCGTCCCGCTCCCCACGGGCTCTCCCAGGAGGGCTCGCCAGGCTTCGACGCCTTCCAGAGGGCGAAGTCTAAAGGGCTCTCCTTGAAGCCCGTCTGGGCCTTCTCGGTCTCGCGCATCTCGTCCGGGCGCTGCCTGGAGAGCTGGCCGTACTCCGGGAAGCTCCCGACGCGGTAGTAGGCGTCCCCGTTCCCCGGGGCGTAGGCGTGTCCCCGCTCGATGAGGTCCTGTATCAGCGAGATCATCTCCGGGACGTGCTCCGTGGCCCGGGGCTCGACGTCGGGGAGGTTGACGCCCAGAAGCTCCAGCCGCTCGTGGAAGGAGTCGGTGTAGCGCTCGACGACCTCCTGCCAGGAGACGCCCTCCTCGTTTGCCTTGTTGATGATCTTGTCTTCCACGTCCGTTATGTTCTGCACGAACGTGACGCCGTAGCCGCGGCTCCTGAGATACCGGGTCACCACGTCCCAGAACAGGGGTGCGCGCGCGTTTCCGATGTGGATGTGGTTGTACACGGTCGGCCCGCAGACGTAGAGTCCGACGCTGCCGCTCTCCCCGACCTCGACCAGCCCTCCGCTCAGCGTGTCTCTTATCTGCAAGCTCATACCCTACAGGATAGCTTCTCGCGCCCTCTTTATCCGCTCCCGCGACTCTCGGGCCCCGAGCACCGCGAGAAGGTACGGCATCTGCGGCCCCCCGTGACGCCCGGTCAGCGCGAGCCGCAGGGGGTGCAACAGGTCGCGGGTCTTTATGCCCTCCTCCTTCGCCCAGGCGCGTAGCTCCCCGACAAGCTCCCGGGAATCTTCGAGGCCACCGAGCCGCCGCCCTTCGAGCGCGTCTTCGGCGCGAGCGTAGACCGTCACGCTCGTCTGCGGCAGCTCGTGCGCGAACGTCCCCGGATCGACGGGGGCGGTCATCTCGCGGACGAGCCGCGGGGCGTCGGAGAGGACCCGCATCTCTTCGCGTATGGCCTCGACGGTAAGGAGCTCCCTCCCCTGCGGCAGGGGCTCGTCCAGGAAGGGCTCAAGGAGCCGGGACAGTTCCCCGGCGGGCAGAGACCGGATGCGGCGGGCGTTGAGTTGCAGAAGACGATCGGGATCGAAGACGGCAGGGCTCGCGCCGAGGCGAGACGGGTCCCACTCCCGCGCGAGCTCGTCGAGGGAGGAGAACTCCTCCTTGCCCTCCGGGTGGGACCAGCCGAGGAGCGCCAGGTAGCCGAGTATCGCCCCGGGGAGGTAGCCCTCCCGCCGGTGCTCGGCGACGCTCCGGGCGCCGTGGCGCTTCGAGAGCTTGGTGCCGTCGGGGGCCAGGATCAGGCCGAGGTGCACAAACTCCGGCTCCTCCTCCCCGAGAGCCCGATACAGCAGCGCCTGACGCGCCGTGTTGGACAGGTGCTCCTCACCCCGCAGGACGTGCGTGATCCCCATCGCCACATCGTCCACGACGGCGGCGAAGTTGTAGGAAGGCGTCCCATCCGACTTGACCAGCACGAAGTCCTCGACCCTTGCAAAGCCGACGCCGCCCCGCAGGGCATCCCGGAAGGAGCCCCCGCGCTCGGGAGGTCTAAAATATGTCGCGCGCCTCCCTGCCTCGTCCTCGGCCCGGTAGGCTAGCCCCGCCTCTTCGAGCCTGGCTAACGCCGCCGCGTAGAAGTCGCCGCGCTCGCTCTGGCGGTACGGCCCCTCATCGAAACCGAGGCCGAGCCATCCGAGGTCTTCGAGCTGCGCTTCCTCGAACTCCCTCGTGCTCCGTTCGCGGTCCGTGTCCTCGACGCGCAGGACCAGGCGCCCCCCGTGGTGGCGCGCGAAGAGGTAGTTGAAGAGCGCCGTTCGGGCGCCGCCGAGGTGGAGCATCCCGGTCGGGCTCGGCGCGAAGCGCACCCGGACCTCGGCGCCTACCATCCGCCTATCGGCTCTCAAGCAGGCAGACGGCCTGAGCGGCTATCCCTTCTCCCCGGCCCGTAAACCCGAGCTTCTCGGAAGTAGTGCCGCGCACCCCGACCCGCCCGTCCTCGATACCCAGGGCATCGGCGAGGTTCGCGCGCATCGCGGCGCGGTAGTCGCGTATCTTCGGTTGCTCGCAGACCACGACGGCATCGACGTTCGCCACCTCCCACCCGTCCCCTACGATCGCCCGGACCTCCCGGAGGAGCCGGATAGAGTCGGCGTCCTTGAACCTCTCGTCGGTGTCCGGGAAGTAGTGGCCGATGTCTTCGAGGCCCGCGGCCCCGAGCAGCGCGTCGGTTACGGCGTGGGCGAGGACGTCCGCGTCAGAGTGCCCGACGAGGCCCCTGCCGTGCGGTATCTCTACTCCACCGAGGATGAGCTTCCGCCCCGTACCGGCCTCCGAGAAGGCGTGTACGTCCACCCCGAGACCGACCCGGAAGCTCACTTTCGGGCACCCTGGTGCAGCCCGAGCCGGGCGCCGAGAATCGCCTCGGCCAGGATCAGGTCGGCCGGCTCGGTCAGCTTTATGTTGGTCTTCTCGCCCGGCACGACGACGACGCGCCCGCCCGAGCTCTCGACGAGGGAGGCATCGTCCGTGGCGACGCGCAACGCCTCCTCGGAGGCGCCGTACACCTCGCGCAAGACCCCGAGCGGGAACGCCTGCGGCGTCTGCACGGCGTGGAGCCTGGAGCGGTCCAGCGTCTCCTTCACGGCGCCGTCCTCGGTCACCTTTATCGTGTCCGAGACCGGCAGAGCCGGTATGACCCCATCGGCACCCTCCGCGAGCGCCGCATCGACGATGCGCCCGATAAGGTCCGGGGTCAGCAGGCACCGGGAGCCGTCGTGGACGAGGACTATCGTCTCGGGCGGCTCGTGCGAGAGAAGATCCAGGCCGTTCTTCGTCGAGAGCGAGCGGGCGTCGCCGGGCAGGGCGCAGCCGGCGTACTTGGAGAACCCCGCCTCACCGGCCAGGTCCTTGACCCGGGTGCCGTCCCCGACGGCGTAGATCCTCGCAACCTCCGGGCACTCCTCGAAGGCGCGCAGGGAGTACAGGAGGGCGGGGAAACCCAGAAGGTCCAGAAACTGCTTCGGACGGCCCATCCGGGTGCCGGTACCACCGGCGAGCACGAGCGCCACGACCGGCACGGCCGTGGCCTTACGTTTCGGCGTTCTCCGGACTATTTGCCGTCGCTCCCGGCACCGGCCTTGAGGGCTTCGTCGAGGATCTTGTCGGCCTCGGCCGCCTCGACGTCGCGCACGAGGGCCACCTCGGAGGCGAGAATCTGGCGGGCCTTCATCAGCATGGTGCGCTCGCCGGTCGAGAGACCGTTCGCCGAGTTGAACCGGGAGAGGTTGCGGACCACCTCGGCCACCTGGTGGATCTCACCGCTCTTGATCTTGCCCTGGTTGTGCTTGAGCCGGTGGTTCCAGTTGGGCGGCATATCCGTGACCTCGCCGCCGAGCACGCTGAGCGCTTCCTCGACGACCTCTTCGGCCGCGCAGGCCCTCAGACCCGTGTCCCCCTCGGCGGGGATGCTGACCGTGAGCTCCGAGTCCGGCAGGTACACGACGTAGTAGCGCCTCAGCTCGCCGAGGATGGTCTTCTCCTCCACCCCGGAGATGCACCCCGCTCCGTGGTTCGGGTACACGACCCGGTCCCCCTCGGCGAACGTCACCCGCGCGACCTCTCCGTTGCTCGTCCCGTTGTCTTCGTTGTTGATCGACTCAGCGGCCATCCTAAAGTACCTCCCCAGAACTTTCCAAACTTCGTTGCCGCTTGAGCCCGCGCCTTATAGCCCGCGCCCGGGCCTGGCCCACGCCCTCCACGTCGTCGAGATCCTCCTCCGTCGCCTCCAGAAGCTCCTTCAGGGAGCCGAACTCCGCGATAAGCTTCTCGGCGACCGGCCCGGGCAGCCGCGGCACCCGCACGAGCTGCCGGTAGCCGCGCGGCTTGAGGAGAAAGTCCTCCGCCTGCTCGACCGGCCCGTACCCCAATACCTCCGTGATCTCCGCCGGGTCCGAGAGCGCCTCGTTGGAGAGCTCGCGCAGCCTCTCACGGATGTCCCTGTAATCCAGCCCCTCGAAGCAGTAGTCCCGTATGAGCGCGTCGTACTGCTCGGGGACGTTGTGGAAGGCCTGCTCGAGTTGCATCGAGATCAACCTCCCCTCCCTTCCGAGCTCCCTGACGTAAGCCTCTATCTCCTCGGCTATGCGTACGGAGTATTCGAAGGTGCTCACGGCGCTCACCACCTCCCGCAAGGTCACCACCCCGTCGTACTCGTGCAGCGTCAGCAGCCGCGCCTCTTCCCTGAGCCTCCTGGTGAACTTCTCCAGGGTCGCGAGGGCGCTGTTCGCCTTGGCGAGGACGACGCTTATGTCCTCCAGGACGTGCGGACCGCTGTTGCCGCGGTACAAGCTGACGACCCGGCGCCGCTCGGAGACGACCACGACGAGGTTGCCGGTCTGGCGCGCCGTGCGGTGCCCCGCGATATGCCGCGTCCCCGTCTCGTCGGAGTGGAGCGAGGCATCCGGGTTGAGCAGGACGTTTGCGTAGTGAATCACGGAGACGTCCGGCGAGACCACGATCGCGCCATCCATCTTCGCCAGCTCGTAGAGACGGGTCGGCGTGAACTCGAGATCTACCTTCATGCCCCCGGAGATCAACCCCTGCTTCTCCAGCTTGTGCGGGTTGGCAACGACGATCAGCGCCCCGTTGTGCGCCCTGATGATGTTGTCTATGGCGTCACGCAGGGGCGTACCAGGGGCCACGAGCGCTAGGGACTTGGCAAGCTCCACCGAAAGGTCCCGCCGGGGACTCAACTTAACGCCGCCCCCACGGCCTCCTCGAGCGTCCTGACCTCCAACACTGAAGCTTCCTTCCTCTTCGACCGACCGTCCGACGCCCCGTTCCGAGAGCCTGCTCTGGAACCTTCGGACGCGCCTTCCGGGCCTATTATACGCTCGAAACCGAGCTTGCGAAGCTCGGCCACGCGCCGCGGCCCCCCGGAGACGAAGCGCACGTCCCCCGTAAGCCCTACCTCCCCGAAGCACGCCGACCCCGCCTCGACCGGCCTGTCCCTGAGCGCGGAGGCTATCGCTAGCGCGACCCCGAGGTCCGCCGCCGGCTCCTCGACGCGTACCCCGCCCGTCACGTTCACGTACACGTCCTGGTCCCCGAGCACCAGCCCGGCCCTTCTGGAGAGGACCGCGCACAGCATGTTCACCCGCCCGGTGTCGAACCCGTTGGCGACGCGCCGGGGTACTGCGAGCGGGCTCGGCACCACGAGGCTCTCTATCTCCACGAGCATCGGCCGCGTCCCCTCCAGGAGGCACACGGTCACCACCCCAGGCGGCACCCCGCCCTCGCGCGTGCTCAGGAAGAACGCCGACGGGTCGTCGACCTCGACCATCCCCCCGCCCGTCATCTCGAAGACCCCTACCTCGTTTGTAGAGCCGAAGCGGTTCTTCAACGCCCGCAGGATGCGGAAA
>CADCVI010000191.1 GCA_902806105.1 uncultured Rubrobacteraceae bacterium | reverse complement strand
CCGCTTTCGAGGCCGCTCGCTCGCCGCTGGACATGGGGGCTACGGGCGGCGCGGTAGGCCCACGCGAGCCGGTCCCCTACCTGCCCACGTGCAACCTCGCCATAGATCGCGAGACGCTCCTCCGGCTCGGCGGGTTCGACGAACGGATGCTGCTCGGCGAAGATGCGGATCTCGTCTGGAGAGCCGTGGGCGCCGGGAGCGACGTGCGGTACGAGCCGCAGGCTAAAGTGATGCACCGCCACCGCACGCGCCTCTCTTCCTTCCTGCGCCGCCGTGCCGACTACGGCTCCTCCGAGGCGGACCTGCAACTGAGGCACAGGGAAGCCCGCAGGACCATGACGGTACCCGGCACGGGCACCGTCGCGTTAGCAGCGCTAGCAGCGTTGCCGATCTCGCGCCCGGCGGGCCTCGGACTGGCGAGCCTCGCCGCCGTCGCCCTCTGCGCGGAGGTCGGCGTCAAGCTGCGCCGGCTGCGACGGACGGGGGTGTGGCTTGCGGCGCACGGGGTGGCGGCCGCGGTCTTGCGGCAGCACGGGGCGGGGCTTTACCACTTCGGGGCGAACGTCGCCCGCTACTACAGTCTGCCCCTGCTTGGCACCTCGCTGCTCTGGCCGCCGCTACGGGCGCCGGCACTGGTGCTGCTGATCGTCCCGGCCTTCGTCGACCACCGCCGCTCGCGCGCGGGCCTGGCGCCGACGAGCTTTGCGGGCCTGTATTGGCTGGAACTGGCCGCGTACCAGATAGGGGTGTGGCACGGCTGCCTCACAAAGGGCACGTTGCGCCCCCTGCTGCCCGCCCTCCGGTTCTTGAAGTAGAAATTACCCGACCGATGCGATGCCCGAAGCTTCGCGAGGTCGAGTGACCGTGGAAGTTCCCGCACCGGAGGTCGCGGTCGGGTTGGGAACTATGAAATTACGGCGGTTCTCATAACGACCGATCGGAGACGGGATAACCGCAATGGCCGAACCATTGCTTCGCGTTGTCGGGTGTGCGAGGCTGGTTCACCCAGGCTATGCGCGCTGCGAGGTCAACTGCTCTGAGAACCGCTGTAGAGGGTGTCTGACAGCGCCTTGCGGTGATACTGCGCCACCTGTCATCATAAGCGCATGAAAGCCTATTCAGTGGACCTGTGGGCCGGGGTAGTGGAACCGGCGAGTAGGGCGTTCGATACCGGAGCATCGCAGAAACCGAAAAGATTACACCTGGAGAAATAGACAATGGCATCCAATCCTCTCGTTGGCATGTGGAGGCTCGTATCGTGGGAGAACAGGAGCCTGGATGGCCAGGTGAGTTACCCGCTCGGCGAGGATGCCGTAGGGTACATCATGTACAACGAGGACGGGTACGTGTTCGTGGCCATCTCGCGCCCCGACCGCGCGCAGTTCGCCGCCGGGGACCTTTTCGGGGGGAGCACGGAGGAGAAAGCGCGAGCCGCCGACACCTACGTGTCCTATTGCGGCCGGTACGAGTTCCGGAAAAACACGGTCGTCCACCATGTAGAGCTCAGCCTGTTCCCCAACTGGGTCGGTGGTGGCCAAGAGCGCCTGGTCGAACTCGCGGGGGATCGATTGGCGTTGAGCAGCACGCGTCCGTTTTTGAAGGGGGCATCCAACGTACCGCCCACCTGATCTGGGAGCGCGTCTGAACGCTTTCGCGCAGCAGCCAAGCCAACCGCTTCGAGGAGGATAAGCAGATGTATTCGCGCTTGGTCATCTTCAGAGTCGAGCCGGGAAAGCGCTCGACCATAGAGGAACTGGTAGGCGAATCCGATCCCCTCTATCGAGCCCAAAAGGGGTTCAGGCACCTGTTCGTCATCGGAGACGATGCGACCGGGGAGTATGGCTCCTTCAGCGTTTGGGAGACGAAGGAGGACACCGAAGCGGCAAACGCTGTGATCGCACCGCGGTTGCAACAAGCGCTTACCGGTCTGCTAGAGGGCCCGCCGGATCGCTGGTTTTTCGAGGTGCTCGAACCCAAGGGGAACGGCGCCTAACAGCGTCTTTCATAGCTGCTGCGCCGGGGCGCGGTAGCCGCAGTGGACGAAGAAACCGCGGGCATCTTCGGCGCTGAGCGCATCCAGCGCCCTGCCCATCGCTTCCACGAGCGCCTCTTTAGTGCGGGCCGCGATATTACGTAGGGTGTGCTTGACCTTCGAGAAGGCTCCCTCAATGGGGTTGAGGTCCGGGGAGTAGGGAGGTAGGTAGAGTAGCTGGCATCCCCTCAAGACGGTCGAAGCACTTCGCGTGGTCGGATCATCGTTTAGCGGGCCCGTCTCTGTGAACCATCCCCGAGCCGGGCTTTTAGGAGTAGGTGATGGGTGCCGGCTCGGTCTATGTACCTCGTACCAGAAGCCGCCCGACGAACCTCCTGCGGGAAGAAGGCCGGAGCCCCGATCAGAACCCCGGCCCGCGTTTCGCTCGTCGCCGCTTGGGCTAGTAGCGGTTAGCCTTCCCGCAGTCGCCGGCTACGTAGTCGCCCCAGCCGGCTCCCACGAAGTCTTAGCTGTCGCCGCAGTAGATCCTGTCGTGAGAGCAGTCGCCCGGGCGATCCCGTCGTCACCCGCGCCACCGGAGAGCAGGCCGCCCCCCGGCCGCCCGAGGCGCTGGCCGAGTTGCTACAGGTGGCTTCGGCATCGCCTAATCGAAGTGGATCAGGGGCTTGATGATCCCGTCCTCCTTTGACTCCATCATGGAGAAGGCCCGCTCGATCTCCCCGAAGCCGAACTCGTGCGTGGTCATCGGGGTAGGATCGACCTTGCCGGTCTCCATGAGCCTGAAGATATTGCGCATCCTCCCGCTACCGCCGGGGCACAGCCCGCCGTAGATCTGCTTGTCGGCCATGCCGTAGCCGAACGCGTCCAACGGTACCCCCAGGGGCTCCGGGTTCTCGCCGTGATAACCGATGTTGGAGATGCGCCCTCCGGGCTTGGTCACCCGGATCGCCGCCTCCCACGTTTGGGGGAACCCGAACGCCTCGATCGCCGCGTCCACGCCCTCCCCGCCGGTCAGCTCCATGATCTGCTCGACTGTGTCGCCCTGCGTGTAGTCGACGACCACGTCGGCCCCGAAGAGGCGGGAGAGCTCCTGGCGCTTTGGTATGGACTCGACGGCGATGATGAGGCCCGCGCCGAGCAGCCTACAGCCCATGGTCGCGGACAACCCGACCGCGCCCTGGGCGAAGACCGCGACCGTCTCCCCAAGATGCAGCTCCGCGTGCTCGGCCCCCATGAAGCCGGTCGAGAGCATGTCCGTCGCGTAGACAGCCTGGTGATCGGAGAGCCCATCCGGGATGTGCGCCAAGTTCGCCTGCGCGTCGTTGACGACGAAAAACTGGGCCATGTTCCCGTCCCTCTGGCCGGTGAACTTGTAGCCTCCGAGCATCCCCTGGCACTGGCTGTGGAACCCACGCTGGCAGAAATTGCACCTGAAGCAGGGAGTGATCGCGCCGACCGCGACCCGGTCGCCCTCGGAGAAGCCCTCAACCTCAGAACCCAGGGAGTGGACGACGCCGACCGACTCGTGCCCTAAAGTGCGGCCCGGCTCTATCGGCAGCGCGCCCCTGACTGTATGGACGTCGGAGGTGCAGACCAGGGCCGTCGTCGTGCGCACCACCGCCTCGTTCGGTCCGGGCTCGGGGAGCGGCTTCTCGACGACGCCGACCTCCCCTACGCCCTTCATCACGAACGCCCTCATCGTGTCGGTCGCCGTTCTCGTGCTCGCCATAACGATAATCCTCCCTTGTCTAGGAAACGGCTCCTCCGGAGCGCGCCGGCTGCCGCTCCATGAGGTGACGCTCGAACCACTCGACCGCCGGGGGCGCGGACTGCGAGAGTCCGGGCTCAGTGTAGGCGTCGAAATGCTTGCCGCCCTCCAGGATGACCAGCTTCTTCGGCTCCAGAGCCCGCTCGTAAGCCGCCACGGCCATGTCCGTCGGCGTCAGGGTGTCGCTCTCGGCCACGACCATCAGGAGGGGTATCGGCGAGATCAGGTGAATGCTCCCCGCCGGGTCGTACTCTAAGAACGCCTCCATGGATTCCAGGGAGACCTCGTTGCGCCACTCGGGCGCTAGAGTCTGGCCCGTCTGGGTGAACCACTCGTAGGACTCCGGCGTCGGCAGGGCCGAGGGCTCGCCCTCCGGCGCGACGACCGGCACGCTCGCCCCTCCCTCCCCCGCGTAGCGCGCCTCGCGGTCCTGGGCCAGAACCTGCAAGAACCCGGCGAAGACGTCCGGGCGCATGAGCCTCTGGGCGTTCTGCCAGCCGTTGACCAGCGGCACCTGGGCGACGGCCGCCTTGATCCGCTTGTCGAACGACGCCAGGTACAGGACGTGTCCCCCGGAGTAGGAGGAGCCCCATATGCCTATGCGCCCCGCGTCGACCTCGGGGCGCTGGGAGATCCAGCTTATGGCGTTCTTGTAGTCCTTGTGCTGCTCGGCCGGGACGAGGTGCCCTCGCGGCTCGCCCTCGGAGCTCCCGAAGAAACGGTAGTCGAAGGCCAGTACGACGAACCCCGCCTCCTCGAACTTCGAGGCGAAGTTGTCCAAGTACATCTCCTTTACCGCGCTGAAGCCGTGCGCCATGACGATCGCCGGGCGCTCCTCGCCCTCCCCCAGGCTGTCCGGTACGTAGAGCCAGCCCGTGCAGTTCAACCCCTCGCTCGCAAAGGTCACCTCTTGCCTCACGCCACTACTCCCTTCGTTTGCCGGGATAAAGCGGTCCCGTTTGCTTCCCGCGGAGCCCGAGGCGCTACCCCCTGCCGTAACCACCGTCCAGCACCTGCATCGACCCGGTAGCCATATCAGCATCGCCTCCTCACTCACCGACCCGCATGCCTGAGTTTTGAACTATCGAACGAGGTCGGCCCTCTGCCACTAATCTCGACTCTTCCCTTGGTTGTAACCGGAGGGCAACGCCGCTGGTGATTTAGTCCGGGACACCAGACGGTAGCGGCGACCTACTGCCACCGAAATGATGTCCCGAGCACGCCTTCTCGCTAACTCTTCCATGCACCCCTCATCGGGCTTGGACGCGCTCCTCGGCCCGCTCGCGCCGGAGGTCCGCCTGCCACCGCCGCGCGCTCTCGCTCCGGTGCGGCCCGTCGCGCAGCTCTTCGAGCTGCCGTCCGGCTTCCGTCCCTAAGACGACCCCTAGCGCCACTTCGAACGGCTCCCCGGTCCGCCTCGCCCGAGCCTTCGCCTGGCAGGCTATAACCTCGGCCGCCAAGTCGTCCAACCGCATGTTCTGGTGCATGCCCTTCCCCTTAGTATAGGAACGCCAAGCTTCAGCGATGCTAGTAGGGCTCGAGGCCGAACTCCGCGTCCGGCCCTTCCCCGTACACGTGCGCGTACGGAGCCGCGTACTCGAGCCGGTAGGCGTTCTCCTCCACTACTCGCCTGACATGCTCCTGGTCGGCCACGGACATTGCATGTTCTTGCCTCCGGTGGGCCAGGGCTTCGCGGACGAGTCCGCCGTCGTTGGCGGCCTCCAAGTGGTGGCCGCAAGCGCAGAGCATTGCTTTCATGCCTGTCCTCCTCTCCCGTTCCCCACGAACGAGGATGGTTATTGCATCACACCTTACAAGTCCTGTTAAGTGCGAGCAGAACATACGGGGGGCGTATGCGTTGTGCTCCTCTGTTTGCCGCAGGGGTGGAGGATGCGTGGGACGGCGACTTCCTGGAGAGGTGGCGCGGAGCTGGAGCGGGGCTCGGACGGCCGAACCGGCTGCCGGTTCGGGGACTGACGTACAGGTCGGCGAGGAAGTCAGAGGAAAGGACGAGGCGGTGGAGGAGCGTAGCGGTAGCACCCACCGCCCGCAGCGCCGGCAAGGAACCTGCCCGAGAACCGTAGCCTCTTAGGTTATGGCCAGCCGACTACAGCGCTGCGGTTACCTTGTTCGCCCCCTGAGCGCTCTTGGGGTAGCGTATGAAGATGAACCACTTGACCATCTCTACGCGCTGATGGCACCCGTACGCACCGTACCCTTGACACCGCCGGGGTTGACGGCA
>CADCVI010000190.1 GCA_902806105.1 uncultured Rubrobacteraceae bacterium | reverse complement strand
AGCACCGGCCATACGGTTTCGCTGCCCGTCCGGCCCTCTAAACCCTCCCAATATTCCGTTGATCGAGTGGTTGTCACCCGCCGGGGCGCACCTCTTGGGTAGGGTCGGTCTACATGGCGTGGAGACGAAGCTCGGGGTGTTTGGTCCGTTGAACATGGTACCTTGGCATCGTGCAGATTCTCGTTTCTGACGGCCTCGACCTACCCGAGGACGGCTTCGGCCTCCAGCAGGCGATCCTCGAAGAGGTCGCCTCCGGTACGCGCGGTCCCGCCACGCTGATGTGGAGCTCGTCCCGCTACGTCGGCGCCACGCGCCCGGAGACGCGCCTTTCGGGCTTCTCCGCGGCCCGCAGGCTCGCCGAGGAGGACGGCTTCCCGGTGCTCGTCAGAAACTCTGGCGGCGGAGCGGTCGCCGCGAACGAGGGCTCGATCTCTTTCTCCATCACCTTCCCGGTCGAGGATCTGCGCCACGGGCTCTACGAGCGGTACACGGAGGGCGCCGAGCTCGTCGTGGAGGCGATGCGGAGGGTCGGCGTCGAGGCGGAGCCCGGAGAGGTGGAGGGCGAGTTCTGTCCCGGCGCCTACTCCGTCCGCGTCGGCGGCCCAGATGGGTTCAAGGTGGCGGGGCTCGCCCAGCGGGTGACCCGGCGCGCCGCGAGGATGGAGGCGCTCGTTCTGGTCACGAGGACCGCCGAGGTCCGCGACGTCCTCGCGCGCTTCTACGGCGCCCTCGGCCTCCCGTTCCGCCCGGCCGGCGTCGCCGACCTGCCGGAAACGGATGTTGCCGCCGTGATCGAGGCGCTCGCCGGGGCGGTTGAGGAGAGGAACGGCGGGGCGGAACGCGTCGCGGTCGAAGAGTCCACCCTGGAGAGGGCGCGGGCGCTGCGCGGGGGCTGGAGAGCCGCGCCCGTCCCCGCGCAGTTCAAGCCCTGAGGTGGAGGACGGATCGATGCTCGCGCGACAATTTACCCACGTCGCCGCCGACCACACCCCCTCCACCCAGGGTGACTTTCTGTCCGCGGGGCGGCGCGGGGACGATGAGGAACCCGGCCTCCTACCTGGCCAACCTCGCGCTGCGCTTCGTGCTGGAGCTGTGCGCCTTGGGCGCCCTGGGCGCCCTGGGCTACTGGGCTCGCGGGCCGGCGGCGGACCGGTCTCCGGGGCGGTGCCGGCGCTCAGGATGCCTCCGGGGTAGCGGCGGTTGCCGGGGGAATCTTCGTGGTGCTCCGTGCCCGAATCTCCCTGCCGCTCGCCGGGAGGCTCGCGGTCGAACTGGCGGTATTCAGCCCGGCTACGGCGGCGCTGTGTGCCACGGGCCATCACGCGCTCGCCACCACCCTCTTCATCGCCGCGACCGTGAACCGCGCCCTGATCCACCACTGGCGCCAGGACGAGCGAGACCGGACGGGCCGGGCCATCCCGTAGCGCTCGTGGAGGGCCGGGCGTAGAGCTTCACGCCGGGGACAACCCGGGAAGCCGGGGCGTGGGGGTATAGAGCCTATACTTCATCTGTGTCCGAGCTCGTCTTCAACGCCTTCGTCACGCTTCTCGTCGTCGTGGATCCGCTGGGGCTCGCGCCGCTCTTCGTCGGGCTGACGCGCGGGAGGTCCGAGGCATACAGGCGCGACGCCGCGATACGCGGGACGATGCTCGGGGCCGCCATCCTGTTCCTGTTTGCGTTCGTGGGGCAGACGCTCCTCGGGGCACTCGGGATCGGGTTTCCGGCGTTCAGGATCGCCGGGGGCGCCCTGCTCTTCCTGCTCTCGCTCGACATGATCTTCGGCCGCCCCTCGGGCGTCCGCCGAACGGCGGAGGAGGGCGAGGAGGCCGCAACCACGACAGAGGCCGACGACGTCTCGGTCTTCCCGCTCGCCGTGCCCCTCATAGCCGGACCCGGCTCCCTGACGACCGTCCTCCTCTACACCGGCGGCGGCGGAACCCTGGAGGTCGCGGTCTTTCTCGGCGTCCTGCTCGTGGTCCTCCTCATGACCCTCGCCTCGCTCCTCCTCGCCCCACGCGTGATGAAAGCCTTCGGTGAGACCGGCGCAAACGTCCTCGCCCGCGTCCTCGGCGTCCTGCTCGCGGCCCTCGCGGTCCAGTTCGTCCTCGACGGGATCAAACAGAGCTTCGATCTCTAGCGCTCGACACCCCGGCTCCCGGAGCTCCTCTCTGCTTGCTTCATGCGCGCGGTAGGTTTCGACACGGGCCTGTTCGCCGGCGGGCTCTATAATCCCTCCATGGCTGACGGACCTATCGTGATCGTGGGCGGGCACATGGCGTGGCCGGTGAGCTACCGGGGGATGGCGAAGGTCCTCGGGGAGCTCTCCGGTCGGGAGGTAAGCGTGGTGCCGATCACGCCCTTCGACTGGGCCCTGGGCTGGTATCGGGGGTACGGGCAGCTCGTCTTCGAGGTGGCGACCACGGTGGATCGGGCGCTGCTCGCGAGCGGCGCGGAGAAGGCGATCCTCGTGGGCCACTCGGCCGGCGGCATCCTCTCGCGGGTCTACGTCGGCGGCGACCCGCCCTACGGTGGAAGGCGCTACTCGGGTCACCGCCGCGTCTCGCACCTCATAACCCTTGGCACGCCGCACAACGTTCCAGAGACCAGGGCCCTCGCCCCCATCGCCGAGGTAAACAAGCTCTTCCCGGGCGCCCTCCACGCCCCGGCCGGTCTCTCCTACCTCTCCGTCGCGGGGGCGGCGGCGGACGGCTCGAGTTCCGGACGGGCGCGCGGGCGCTACGAGCGTTTCGCGGCGGACGGAGGCGTCCAGGGAGACGGCAAGATACCGGTCCCCTCGGCGCTCCTGGAGGGCTCCGAGACCCTGGTACTCGACGGCGTCTACCACGGCCGCCGTTACGGTCCAGCGTCGGAGCGCTGGTACGGCTCCGACAGGGAGACCATAGAGCGCTGGTGGCCCGAGAATCTGCGCGTGAATAGTAGCCTTGTGAAAGAATCTGGCGCGTAGTAGCTTCTTTGGTTGACGGGCACGGAAAGGACGAGGAGTTGCCGGCAGGAGAGAACCTGGGGAAGCACGGTTGGGAGACGCGCCCGGCGGACGCGGCGTCCCTGCGCGCGGCGATGGGCCTCTTCCCCACCGGCGTAAGCGTCGTCACGACGGGTAGCGGCGAGGGGACGGAGGCGATGACGGCCAACGCGGTGCTCTCGGTCTCCCTCGACCCGCTGCTCTTCCTGGTCAGCGTCCACAGGGACGCCAGGCTGAACGCGCGCATCAGGGAAGAAGGCTTCTACGCCGTCAACCTGCTCGCAGCGGACCAGGAGGGCCTGAGCCGCCTCTTCTCCTCCCCCGAGCGCTCCAGCGGGCTGCCCGCGGCGAACTCTCTTGGCGGCGGGTCCGGCTCCACGGGGGCGCCCCTCGCGGCGGGGGCGATGGCCGCGATCGAGTGCGAGCTGGAGACGATCTACCCTGGCGGCGACCATTTCCTTTTTCTGGGCCGCGTCGTCGCCGTCCACATGGGCGACCCCCGCAAGGGTCCCCTGGTCTTCCACGAGGGCTCCTATCCGGCGCTGGGGGGCGCATCACGCCAGGGCGGGGACTTCGGGGCTTTCGTCGACTCAGTCCGCGGCTTCGACGCGCGCATGGGGCCAAGGTCCCCGCGCGGCGGGCGCCGCTAGGCGTGTTCCGCCGCTCCCTGCTAGCAACCCTGCGCCCCGCCCCCGAAGCAGGGGGGATTGGCCTGGATCTGGTAGAGGGCACCGAGGAGAACGGCTACCTCACCTCCGGCCTCACCCGGGACCCCGCGAGCGGCCGGACCTACCCCATCAAGGACGGCTACCTCGACCTGCTCGGCCGCGGGACCGGAGCGGGCAACATCGCCAACCTGACGAACTTCCTCCCGGGGGCGGGCCGCTCCTACGAGCCGCTGTGGCGCGTGCGCTCCCTCACCCTCCTCACCGGCGAGAATTTCCCCAACGAGCGGGAGCTCGAGATCATCCGCAGCCTCGTCCGCGCGGATCGCGGCGGCCTGTACCTGGACCTCGGGTGCTCGGCGGGCCTGTACTCCAGAGCACTCGCCACGACCCTCGGCGACCGGGGCGACGCCGTCGGCATAGACATCTCGCCCTCCATGCTCAAGGAGGCCGTCCGCCGCACGCGAACGCTCCGGCCCGGCACCATCCCCTCCCTCGCCAGGGCCGACGCGGGGAACCTGCCGTTCGCGGACGGTACTTTCGCGGGGGCGGTCTGCGGAGGCTCGCTCAACGAGTTCGAGGACCCGGCGCGAGCCCTGCGGGAGACGCGGCGCGTCCTCGCGCCCGGCGGGCGCCTGGCTATCATGGGCCTCCTCCAAGCCGCCACCCCGCGCGGCCGGCGCCTCCAGCGCTTCCTGTCGACGGGCGGCATCCGCTTCTTCGAACCGTCTCAGGTCACGAGCCTCCTCGAACACGCGGGCTTCGACCCCGACCCTCTGCAAGTCCACAACGTAGTTTTCTTCGCCGGGGCTACCCGCCGCTAGCCCGACGCTCCGCCCCGAACGCCCGCTTCGTGACGCCCCTCGCGTCCCGGAGGAGAACGCGAAGGATTTTGCCGGGAGGAGCTGCCGCGTACTTTTCCCGCGCAGGCTTCGGACAGGCATTTCGTTCCCCGGTTTGGGGTACGCTAGCCACGTTCATTTATCCCTGGAGGTTTGCGTGACGGAGAAAACAGGCACCACCCCGGCAACCGGCGAGGGGGCACCGAACTTCGAGTTGCCGGACCAGCACGGCAGGCCGTTCGGGCTCGCGAGGGAGGCCGCGCAAGGTCCGATCGTCCTTGTCTTTTATCGGGGCGACTGGTGACCGTACTGCAACGGGCAGCTGGTCAGCTATGCCAGGGAGTACGAAGAATTCCAGGACCGCGGGGCGAGGATCGCGGGCATCAGCGTCGATCCGCCGGGGCACAACAGGGCGATGGTCGAGAAGCTGGACCTCCCCTTCCCCCTCCTGAGCGACGCCAGGGGCGAGCTCTCCAAGCTCTACGACCTGTGGAACGACAGGGAGGGTGTCGCGATCCCCGCTATCCTCGTCGTGGACCGCTCGGGGACGGTGCGGTTCGCCTACAAGGGCGACGACTTCGCGGACCGTCCGGGGGACGGCCCCATCTTCGAGACGCTGGATGGTCTCGCCGGGGAGGAAGCCCCCGACGCCGAAGCCGACGCCCCGCCGAAGGTCGTCCTGTCGTCGGAGGAGGCCGAGGCTTCCACCGTCCGACCGTCTAGGCCAGCCATGACCCTAGAACAGCTCGTCCCGTACTATCGTGGCGTCTACTTCACCACCGTCGCCCTGAAGAAGCGCGTCGCCGGGGCGGAATCCGAAGGGAGTGAGGCCTCGGCGGCGGTCGACCGGTATCAGAAGTTGACGAGCGGATACATGGAGGCCATCCGGGAGACTCGCAAAAGTAAGAGCGACCGCTAAGCAAAACGCGACATGCGGCCACGGCGGAGAACGTTCGCCGTGGCCCTGGATCCCGGCTCGCGGTCTCCGCCACCAGGGCTCCAAGCGTTCGCCCCGATCCGTCCGACTGTCCTGTGAAGCACCGCGCATTCCTCAGGTAGGAGGGCGGTTCGCAAGCGCGCTCGCTATCCTTTCCACAAAGCCGGTTTTGGCCCGCGTGTGGCCCTCACGGTAGTGGCGGAAGCGCTCCGCGAGATCGTTCTCGAGGCTAGCGTATCCGCGGACGGTCTCAGGGTGCATCCTCAGGTAGTCCCGGAAGAGGGGGCGTGCCTCCAGAACTCGTTGCCGACGACCGAAAGTTTGAGGTTAAAAGGACGCGGAGACGCCTTTCGAGGATGGATCCTACCGGGCACCCCGCCTCTCGTAACCGAGCCCTTCAAACATACGAGCGCAACGACCGCCACCCTGACGAAGGCTCCTCACACCCGCCATGAGGTCCGGAATCGGCTTGGCATCGAGCCCGGGCACCTCCGTGCTGCCCAATTGCCCGACCGCCTCGACCCAGTCTCTCGCAGCCGCCGCAACGCGCGCTCGTTCGAACTCGAAAAGCTCCTGCCAGAGCGGATCG
>CADCVI010000189.1 GCA_902806105.1 uncultured Rubrobacteraceae bacterium | reverse complement strand
CATTGCTCCAACAACTCGTTCGTTTGAATTGCAAGTGCTTGCAAGAGTCTATTAGGAGACTGTAGGTCGCTCCGGTATCGACTGACCCAAGCGGGGTGGATCGGAGCGGGCCGCGTTTTTCGTAGGGTTTGCGGGAGCCGATGGCAGGGTTTATAATCCGTATACACAGCGGTACTCCTTGAGTACCGCTAAGGGCCGGAAGAGGGTTTCCTCCTATTGACACCGGCCCTTTCTCCTTGCTTGTTTATCCCACTTCTTCGGCGATGGTGAAGAGTTCGTCGGCGTGGCGGCGGACGGAGGTAGCCAGTTCGTCGGTTGCGGTGGCGATGCGAGCGCGGTGCAGGGGGGCGTGGTATCGGACCATGTCTTCCTCGGAGAGGCCGGAGATGCCCTGCCAGGTTGCGGGGTTACGTTCGCCGGAGGTGAGCCCCGGGGAGCGCAGGATGACTCGCAGACCAACGTCGAAGTGTTTGTTCTCGGGGAGGTCTATAAGGATGTCGAAGGGGCCTGCGACGCCCTTGCGGTAGCGGGTGAGGTAGCGGGCCCATGCTTCTTCCACGCGTCGGCGCCAGGAGGCATCGTCGCGCAGGCGCACGAGGGAGGCATAGCTCGGGTGGCGCTCGTCGAGCTCCAGGGCGCTCTTGTACGGGCGGCGCTCGACGAGGCGCCTGACGAGGGGAGCGGAAGAGCCGTTGGGATCTGCGGATCTTGAGACGAGGGCGAGGGCTCCGGCGTCATCCTGTCGGATAAGCTCTTCCGCGGTGATCTCCTCGGCCTGGATGGCATCTTGAACCGAGCGGAGGAACATCGCGGTCGGGACGCGCAGGGCGTGGTGGCCGTAGACGTTGTAGTGCATCAGGTAGCGGGCGAAGACGAGGGACTGGAGGTGCCCGACCGCCGGTTCGTCGATGGCGAGGACGGCGCGGTTGTCCTGCCCGACGATTCTAAGGGAGTTGATGATCGCCTCGACGTCCACGTTGCCGAAGGGGAGCCTGGCCCCACGGGTGTCGCGCACGAGGCCGTCGAGCGTTGCGAGGTCGAGGGCGCCCGAGAGCAGGTCCCGAACGAGGTGCTCGGTCGGGGTGAGGTCTCGCGGGGCGGTCTCGAAACCGTACCTGCCGTCTTGGCTCCCGCTGCCCCTCGCGATCAGGCGGAAGACGTTGTGGGGCTCGAGGTCCCAGGTCTCGCGGAGAACCTCAGCAACCTCCGTCTCTTCTATCAAGCGCCTCGTCTCCACGTCGCTCGGGATCATCGCGGGGAGGTTGATACCTTCGACGGCCCAGGGGTGAGGGTACCGGCCCACGTCCCGAAGGAGGGCGGCGGCAAGGGAGGCGCGGACGTCGCGGTCTTCGAGGTAGGCGCCCGAGTCCGTGATCCTCTTGATGGTGAGGCGCATCAGGTGGTAGACGCCGACGGCGTGGTCGAAGCCGGTGTGGCGGGCGGCGGGGAAGGCGAAGTAGGGGAAGCCCAGGGAGCTTATGCCCTTCAGGCGCGTCATCGCCGGTGTGTCGAGGAGCGTGCGAACGGCCTTGTCGACCGGCACGTCGCCCCAGACGCCGTCCCGGATCCTACCCTTGGACCCCCAGAAGTTCTCCCCAACCGTGCTGCTCGTCACCGACCGCCTCCGACACCCGCGCTCGCCGTACTACAGCCCCCCCGCGCGGGTATTCTATATGAGTAACGCTTTATACTAGTGCTTGTTACCGAACTCGCGGGAAGGAGTGGCCCCATACACGCCGAAGAGCTCGACATTCTGAGGGGGGAGAGCGTGATCCTGAGGCCCCCGCGCGAGTCGGACGTCGAGGCCGCCTATGCGTGGGACCGCGATCCCGAACTCGCCGCCTGGAACGGTCGCCCGCCCGTCAAGATCTCCCTGGAGGTGGCCCGCCGCGACTACCTCGCACGCTGGAGGGACTCGTCCGTGAAGACCTTCATCATCGAGACCGGGGTGGATGGGGAGGATCCGATCGGTATGGCTACCCTCTACGACTTCCGTAACGGGGGCTGCGAGCTGGGCATAAAGATCGGGCGGGACGATCTCAGGGGGCATGGACACGGCGCGGAGGCCGTCGAGCTCCTGCTCTCCTACTGCTTCGAGGTTATGGGCCTCAAGTCCGTGCGCGGCTCGACGCTAGCCCACAACGTCAGGATGCAGCGCGTCTTCGAGAAGGCCGGTTTCAGGGAGAGCGGCGACGGCTCCATCATCAGCCGCTTCGACAACAAGCGCTACACCGAGCTCTTCTACGAGCGCCGGTGGGACGCCTGACGCCAGGCCGGACGGCCCTGCCGAGGATCCCGTAGCCCTGGGTACCACAGCGTCTATACTGGCGGCACGTGGCCGGTGCAACGGGAGGATAGAGGTATGGGGTTCAGGCGTTTGCTTTCGAGCGTTGGGGTCGGGGCTGCCAAGGTCGATACGCGGCTGGAGAAGAGCGAGTTCGTGCCCGGCGACGAGGTCCGGGGCGTCGTGGAGATCAAGGGCGGCAACGTGGAGCAGGAGATCCGGGGCATACGCCTGGAGGTCCAGACCTACTACAAGCGCGAGTCGGGCGACAACACGGTCACGGAGACCGGCACGATAGAGAGCTTCACGGTCTCCGGGCCACGTGTCGTCCAGCCGAACACGGAGGAAGAGGTACCGGTCTCCTTCCGCCTGCCCCACGAGACGCCGCTGACCCTGGGACGGACCTCGGTGTGGGTCCGCACTGCCCTGGACATCGAGAGTGCCATCGACCCCTCGGACTCCGACGGCATCAGGGTGCTGCCGAACCCGACCATGCGCTTCGTCCTCGACTCCTTCGAAAAGCTCGGGTTCCGCATGAGGGAGGCCGATAACGAGGAACTGCCCCACCGACTCAGGCGCCGCCTGCCGTTCGGGCAGGAGATCGAGTTCGTCGCCACCGGCGGCGAGTTTCGCGGCAAGTTCGACGAGGTCGAGCTCGTGATGTTCCCCTCCGAGGACGAGGTCGAGCTCCTGATGCAGGTAGACCGCCGCGCCCGGGGCCTGGGGAGCTTCCTGAGCGAGCAGATGGGCACCGACGAGTCCTACGCCAGCTTGAGCGTCCCCGAGAGCGCGACGCCGAGCGAGATCCGCGAGGCGATAGCCGCGACCCTGCGCCGCCACGCCTAGGCCCGGCTCGAGCGTGGGCAGATGGACCACGGGGCGAAGGGCATGATCCCCTTTCGCCCCGTCGGGTTGCGGTTCGTACGTTCCTTGCGTCCGGGTGTTCCGCTTACAATAGGGGCATGACCGCGACGAAGCTGGATCTGAATATTCGGCGCAAGGGCGCGATGCGGGGCATCCTGACCCTCGGGAGCCTCGATTCCGCGTTCGAGGAGGCGGAGGGGGTGAGCGGCGGGTCGGTCGTCCTGGACCTGCGCTCCGTCGAGTTCGTGGAGCCGGCGGGGCTGTGTGGCCTGGCGGCCCTGCTGGAGTTTCTGATACCGCGCTCGCGCCTCGTCGGGGTGCGGATACCGGGCCACAACGTGGCGGCTTATCTGGAGCGGATGGACTTTTTCCGGATGTTCGGGCATCGGGTGGAGACGAACGTGGACGTGGCGGCGCTGGAGGAGCGGCGGCGCGGCAACCCGGGGACGCTTCAGGAGCTCATCAACTTCCACTCGGAGGAGGAGATCCCGGGGATCATCAACCGCATCTCCGAGATCCTGGAGAACCGGGGCTACCTGCTGCGCGAGCGGGCCGCAATCTGCTCGACGCTCTCCGAGATCTGCGCGAACGCCGTGGAGCACGGGCACTCTCCCTTCGGTGCCTACGCGGCCGTTCAGGCCTACCAGCACATCGTCAGCGGCGGACGCGGCAAGGGCGAGGAGGTGCTCGTCGCCATCGCCGACGGCGGGGTCGGCGTCCGGGAGACGCTCTCGCGGAACGCTTCTTACGCCGAGTTCACGGAGACGGACAACGACGCCCTCAGGCACGCGCTCAAGATGGGCGTGACGGGGACAGGGGAGATCGGACGCGGCGGCGGCCTCGCGGTGGTCGGCCAGATCGCCGCCCGGGCCGGGGGCTCGCTCTCACTGAGATCCGGCTCCGGCCGCGTCACTTTCTACGGCGACCGCACGAACTCCCGCAACGTCCCCCCGTTCCCCGGAACCTTCGTCCGCGTCTCCCTCCCCAGGAAAGCCGCCGAAGAGCCAGCCCCTTGAACCGCCCCGGCGAACGCGGATAGATCGGGGATAATCCAACCCATGAAAAACACGAATTTCATGTTGCTTTCTCCCCACCTACCCCTTATACTCTGCACATATGAATTCACTGAAGACAGTGAGAGCGGAAACATTGGCTGACCAGAGGCCGTACTCGGTCTACGACGTGGCGTCCGGGGAGGCGGGCGGCAAGCTGACGGTGACCCGTGGGACGGGCCGGCGGGTGCGAGAGGCGCTCGCGGAGGTCCTGGAGGGGCTGCCGTCGGGCGGCGTGTTGTACGTGGACACGCGCGGGGTGGAGCTCATGGACTACTCGTTCGCGGACGAGGCCCTGGGTGTGCTCGTCTCCCGGGTGGCATCCGGGGAGTATGGGGATCGTCGGGTGGTGCTGGTCGAGGAAGACCGGGAGCTGCTGGAGAACGTCGAGGCTTCCCTGCGGCAGCGCTCGCTCGCGATGGTGCGGGTGGACGAGGTCGGGGCGAGCCCGGGGATCGTGGGCGACGTGCCCGAGCATCTCGCGGAGACGCTTCGCGCAATCTACGAGGCCGGTTCGATCACGAACGCGGACCTCGCGCTGAAGCTCGGGCTCAACCACACCGCTATGAACAACCGGGCGACCCGGCTGTTGAAGCTCGGCCTGATCCACCGGACCAAGAACACCGCCGCCCCCGGTGGCCGCCAGTACTCCTATGAGGGGATCGCCTGAGATGGTTCCTATTTTTACCCTTATTCTCACTCATTTCAGTGAAGATAGCGGAGCCGGTGTATTCGTGCCGGAGGAGGTATAGCGAGATGCGCGAAGAGTACATGATCGAGAGGCAGGGCAAGCGTTTCGTCCTCTACGCGGGGCTTCTGGAGGAGGCGCACGCGCAGGGCCTGCGGAGCATAGAGACCGAGCTGTTGCAGGTGCCGGGTTCGGCGAACGGCGAGGTCGCGATCGTGCGGGCGATCGTGAGGACCGAGGACGGGAAGTTCACGGGGATAGGCGATGCGAGCCCGCAGAACGTGGGGCGGATGATAGCGCCGCACATCATAAGGATGGCGGAGACGCGGGCGAAGGCGCGGGCGCTGCGCGACGCGATCAACGTCGGCGTCGCGTCCATCGAGGAGCTTGGGGAGGATCCCGAGCCGTCCTCCGCGCCGGAGCCGCGCAGGTACGCGAGGCCGGAGACCGGGCGGGCCGACGGTTCTCAGGCCGGGGAGACGGCCGCTGCTACGGGCGGCGAGGTGTCGAAGGAGTCGTTGCCGGCGACGCGCAAGCAGCTCAACTACCTCGAGGCGCTTATAGCTGACGTGGTCGAGGACGGCATTCCCAAGTTCGAGAACATGGTGGGCAAGCCCATCTCCGAGCTTACCAGGGGCGAGGCCAGCGAGTGGATCGGGCGCCTCTCCGGGAGGGCCGCGTAGTGGGCCGCATGTGGGTGGCGGCTCTCGGCGACGAGGTGTTGTACGAGATGGACCTGCCCTCTTGCTGCCGGCGGACCGCGTGGGGCGTGGAGGATTCCTTCGACTGTCCCGCCTGTGGTGCCGTGTGGCAGGCGCCGCTGGCCATGGAGACCGAGGAGTGCGCGTTCTTCGAGCGGCCGAACGAGGGGGAGAGGAAGGGGGCCGCTTAAAGTGTCGCCAAAGAGGGAGGCCCTGAGGCCGGACACGACGCTCGCGCCGGAAGGACAGCCGGAGGACGAGATCTATGTGAGGAGCCTGCCGGTCTGCTGTCTGGGATCGTTGAAGCAGGAGATCCTGGCGGGGCGGGGACCGGATGAGCGGAGGGTCCTTGGGCTCGGTTGCGGGTCCTGCGGCAGAGGGTGGATCGTGACGAGCAGCCTCGACGAGCGCGTGCTGAGGCGGTTCGTGATGCACGGGGGGCCGCGGGTCGCGGCCCGGCCCGG
>CADCVI010000188.1 GCA_902806105.1 uncultured Rubrobacteraceae bacterium | reverse complement strand
GGGTCTGGTACTGGAACGTCCCCGACGGCGACGTGTTGCGAGAAACCCTGACGGACCGCGACGGCAAGACCCACGGATACTCCGTCCCCGAGGGCCGCGTGCGCCACGATCTCCTGAAAAATCAGAAGGCCGTCGCCCGTGAGGTGCTCCCTGAAGCATTCGGTCGCCTCGTCGCGGAGACGGACGAACCCTTCTTGCAGGTCATCCACGACCTGTCCGTCCCGCGCATGGCCTTCGGCAGGACCTGCCTCGTCGGGGACGCTGCGTTCGTCCCCCGCCCCCACACGGCCGCGAGCACCGCGAAGGCCGTAACGAACGCCACCACGCTCGCGGAGAGCCTGGGCTCCCACGGGGACGACGTCGCGGCGGCCCTGAGGGACTGGGAGCCCGCGCAGCTACGCCTCGGGAGGCGGCTCGAGGAGCACGGCAGGGCCCTCGGCGACGGCTCGCAGTTCGGCGGGTGAGCGCCGCGCGTGCAGGCGAGTGGGACGCAGAGGGATACCCCTGTTCCCCACCCCTGAGGCGGAGCGGCCCCCTACTCCCTCACAAAAAACGCCGAACGGGTCACGCCCTGGTCGAGGGTCCTGGCCCTCCCGTAGTGGACGGGCCAGTCGGCGCCGGGGTCGTAGGCGGTGCGGGGCGGCCGGGCGGCGAGCAATGTGGCTCAATCTCCGAAAAAGGCGTTACGAGAAAGTTACTTGGCGTTTCGTGCGGTAGAATCGTTTCTTGTGTGGTCGCGTGGCGCGGCCTTTCCTATTGCCTTGATTCCGACACACGTGGTCTTGCAAGGCGCCAGCGACGCAGCGATGATCGGGTCAGGAGACTTTCATGGAATACCGTAACATAGCTATTATTGCCCACGTCGACCACGGGAAGACGACGCTCGTGGACGGGATGCTCACGCAGACCATGGAGATCGGGCACGGGCAGGAGATCGCCGAGCGGGCGATGGACTCCAACGTTCTGGAGAAGGAGCGTGGCATCACGATCCTCTCCAAAAACACCGCGGTGGAGTACGAGGGCGTCAAGATCAACATAGTCGACACCCCCGGGCACGCGGACTTCGGCGGCGAGGTGGAGCGCGTCCTCGGCATGGTCGATGGCTGCCTGCTCCTCGTGGACGCCGCCGAGGGTCCGATGCCCCAGACGCGGTTCGTCCTTCGGAAGGCCATCGAGCTCGGGCTCAAGCCGATCGTGGTCATCAACAAGATAGACCGTCAGGACGCGCGGCCCGAGGAGGTAGTGGACCTGACGTTCGACCTGATGGCCGAGCTCGGGGCCTCCGACGAGCAGCTCGATTTCCCGATCCTCTACGCCGTCGCGCGCGAGGGGAAGGTCTTCGGGGACCTGAACGACCCGCAGGGCGACATGCACGAGCTCTTCGAGACGATCCTGGAGCAGATCCCGGCGCCTGCCGTGGAGCTCGAGGAGCCGTTCCAGATGGTCGTCGCGAACCTGGACTACTCGGACTACCTCGGGCGGATAGTCGTCGGGCGCGTCAGGCGCGGCAAGGTAAAGCGCGGCGAGTCCGTCAACCTGATCCACAAGGACGGCACGATGACGAGGACGCGCGTGGCGCAGCCGTTCACGCACCTCGGCCTCAAGCGCATCGAGGCCGAGGAGGTCGGCTCCGGCGACATCGTGGCGCTCTCCGGCATCGAGAACGCCCAGATCGGGGAGACCGTCGCGGACCTCATGGAGCCCAAGGCGCTCCCGATCATCACGGTCGACGAGCCGACGGTCAGCATGGTCTTCCAGCCGAACACCTCGCCGTTCGCGGGCAAGGAGGGCAAGTTCGTAACGTCCCGCCACCTCGGCGACCGCCTGAGGCGCGAGGTCCAGACCAACGTCTCGCTGCGCGTCGAGGAGCTGCGCCCCGACGAGTTCCAGGTCTCGGGGAGGGGCGAGCTTCACCTCTCGATCCTCCTGGAGAACATGCGCCGTGAGGGTTACGAGATCCAGGTCAGCGCGCCGGAGGTCATCACGCGCGAGATCGACGGGAAAAAGCACGAGCCGGTGGAGCACCTAGTCATCGACGTGCCCGAGGAGTTCTCCTCGGCCGTGATCGGGGTGTTGAGCAGCCGCCGGGGGAACCTCCTGAACATGGAGATGCAGGGGAGCCGGACGCGGGTAGAGTTCAGGATCCCGTCGCGCGCCCTCTTCGGCTTCCGCACGCAGTTTCTCTCGATGACGCAGGGGACGGGCATCATGAACCACGTCTTCGACGGCTACGCCCCGTGGGCGGGCGAGTTCAAGACGCGCCAGAACGGCTCCCTCGTGGCGTCCGAGGCCGGGAGCGCGTTCGCCTACTCGATCTGGAAGCTCCAGGACCGCGGCAGCTTCTTTATCACGCCCGCCACCGACGTCTACGTCGGGATGGTCGTCGGCGAGCACGCCCGCGAGCAGGACCTGAACATCAACGTGTGCAAGAACAAGAAGCTGACGAACGTCCGCTCGGCCGGTGCCGACGACGCTCTGAACCTGACGCCGCCGCGCAAGCTGAGCCTGGAGGACGCCCTGGAGTACATCGGCGACGACGAGCTCGTGGAGATCACCCCGACCTCCATACGCCTGCGCAAGAAGGTCCTAGAACCGGGCATGCGCAAAAAGTAAGGCCACCGAAGCCGCCCTCGCCCGGCGGTCAGGTGGGCATCGGCGGGGCTCTGCGGCTGGAAACGGCCCTGGCCCGACCGGCACGGCGTGTTCTACAATCTTCCCTCCTGCCGTTATCCGTGAGGTGTTGGGAGGAAGGATGGAGAATCCCCCGGTACGCCGGGAAGAGCGGGTTTCCCCGCCGGACCCGGCGCGCATGGACGAGACGGGGCGCAGGCCCATACGCCTGATCGGCCTGCTGCTCCTCCTGCAGGCGGCGGGGCTCGCGGGCGTCGTCGCCTACGAGCTGTCGCGGGTGGATTGGCGGCGCGCCGTCTCAGGGTCGCTCGGGCAGGCGGTCGAGGCCGCGGACGTCCTGCTGTTCGTCCCTTCCGCCGTCCTCGCGCTACTCGCCGCGTTGGGCTTCCTGTTCATGTCACGTCGCGGCTGGATCCTGGCCGCGCTCTCCCAGGGGGCGAGCCTGGCGATCTGCCTGTGGCTCTACTCCGGGCCCGCGCCGCTCTACGTCTACCCCGTGATGGTCTACTGCATCCTCATGGTCCTGTACCTGAACTCCCAGGACGTGCGGGTAGTCTTCCACCACCCGGGACGGGAGGCTCCGGAAGCGGCGCGCGGTGGTTGAGGCCAACGGGGTCCTCCCCCTGCTGCGGCGCTTCGAGCCCGTCGTCCGCTCCACGGTCGGGGACAGGTTCTACCCGATGGACGTCGAGCCGTACGTACGGGTTTGCAGCCTCTGGGTCCAGCGGCCCGGGGAGGAGGCCGTGTGCGTCGTGCAGGCCGGGGACCTGACCCTGGAGCGGCTCTCGCAACGGCCCGACGACGGTCCCGGGGCCGTCCACTTCCTCCGTTTCGCCGACCCCCGAAGGCCCGAGAAGACCGGACCCCGCACCCTGACCCTGGCGCCGCTGCGGAGGGGACCCGCAAGGCTCAGGGAGGCCCGCAAGGCCTTTCGCGCCGGGCGGGGCCGCCTGGCGCGCGTCGGGTACGTCTCCCGCCTCCTGGATGCCCTGTACTCCATCGTGCTGCTGGCCCGGGGGCGGGTGCCGGGGGAGGCCGCGTCGCTCGCGGCGTCGCGGTACGCGAGCATCATGGAGGAGGGCGAGCACTACCGTTACCACGGCAGGATGGTCCGCCAGGACGACTGGGTGGTCCTCCAGTACTGGCTCTTCTACCCGTTCAACGACTGGCGCTCCGGGTTCTTCGGCGCGAACGACCACGAGGGGGACTGGGAGTCGGTCACCGTCTTCCTCTCCGAACCGGAGACGGGGGAGTTCCGCCCGGAGTGGGTGGCCTACGCCTCCCACGAGTACTCCGGCGACGACCTCCGGCGCCGCTGGGACGACCCCGAGCTGGAGAAGGTCGGCGAGCACCCGGTGGTCTACGTCGGCGCCGGTTCCCACGCCAGCTTCTTCGCGGCGGGCGAATACCTGACCGAGGTGCGGCTGCCCCTGCCCAGGTCGCTCGCGAGGGCCGCGACCTCCGTGAGGTCGTTCTGGCGGGAGAAGCTGCGCCAGTACGCCGGGGTGGGGGGGAGTTCCGGGTCGAACGGTGGCGGCGGGTACCTGCGCATCCCCTTCGTGGACTACGCCCGCGGCGACGGCCTGACGATCGGGGAGGGCGGCGACGAGGCGTGGGACCCCCCGCGCGTCCTGACCGATCCCTCGGAGGGCTGGGTCCCCGGGTACCGGGGGCTGTGGGGGCTCTACGCGCGCGACCCCTTCGAGGGGGAGGACGCCCCCTCGGGGCCGATGTACAACCGCGACGAGAGCCCGCGCCGCGCCTGGTACGACCCGGTCGGGTGGGCCGGTCTCGACAAGGAGACCCCCTTCGCCGATACGCCGGTCGCCGTCCTTCAGAGACGGGCCGAGGTACAGGCACGATGCGAGGTCCTCCGCGCGAGGATCGAGGAGAAGGGTCGGCAGCTCAGGGGGCTCGGGGTGGAGGTCGCGGCGATGAGGGGCAGGTCGCACCTCGAAGCCTCGTACGAGAGCCGGGTGAGACAGAGCGGCGAGCTCTCCGCCGAGCTCTCACGGCTCCGGGCGCAACTGGCCGCCGATACGGAGGTAGCCGGGGCGCTCGGAGAGTACGCCGAGAAGTTGGGGGCGGGCGAGCGCGGCCCGGCCCGCGCCCACCTCTCCCGCCCCCACGCGCCCGCCTCCGACGCCGAGCTGCGCGTCGGCCGCGTGGCGGAGGTGTGGGCCGCCGCCAGCGTGGGGCTGATGCTCGTCGCCCTCGTAGTGATAGTGCTCGAAGCGCGCCAGCACCTCGCCGCGGCGCTCGTCGCCGGTATCGCCGTCTTCGCCTTCGTCGAGGCCGGCTTCAAACGAAGGCTCACCAGCCTCCTGAGCAGCGCGAACATAGGGCTGGCCGTGGTCGCTGCACTCGTCGTCGCCTACGAGTTTTTCTGGCCGCTCGTGGTCCTCGCGGTCCTGGCCGTCGGCGCCTACGTCCTGTGGGACAACCTCCGCGAGCTTCGCAGGTAGGGCCGCCCCCTCCCGTCGCGCGTCGCGTGGCGTCGCCGGTGTCGCTACCGGCGCGTGCGGGTATCCAGTCCGGATAACCGAAAGCTTCAGGAGGACGCGATGGCGCGCTACACGATGCGGCAGCGGCTCGTCTCCATAGGCGAGGATTTCGACATCACGGACGAGGCCGGCAACCTGGCGTACAGGGTCGACGGGAAGGTCATGCGGCTCCGCGAGACGTTCGTGATCGAGGACCTCCAGGGACGCGAGGTCGCCACGATCCGCGAGAAAAAGCTCGCGCTGCGCGAGAGCATGAACATCCTGCGCGGGGGCTCCACGATAGCCACCATACGCAAGGCGCGCTTCACGCCCTTCCGGCACAAGTTCACGATCGACGTCGCGGGCGGCGTGGACCTGACCGCCCAGGGGGACATCATGCACCACGAGTACGCGATCAGCCGCGGGGGAGACCCCGTCGCCCGCGTATCCAAGCACCGCTTCGCCCTGAGCGACACCTACGGCGTTGACGTCCTCCCGGGCGAGGACGACGGCCTCATCCTCGCCGTCGCCGTCGCCATCGACGAGATGGCTCACGACTCCGACTGACCGCATCCGCCGATGGGCCGTACTCCCGGCGAGAGCTGGCCGCCGAGAGCACGGAGCGCGAGGGTATGACGGCTCAAGCCGATGAGCGTCCACGCCGATGTCGGACGCCGCTAGCTACGATGACGGCCTTTCGGATTGATCTTTCGAAGCCTCCTTCGTACACCGGCCTTGTCCCGAAGGCCGGGTAGCTCCGGGTTCTTGTGGGTATGGGGAGAGTATCGGCATAGCGACGGTGATCAGCAGAAGAAGGGGACTCGGATGTTCTGGACGAGGCGCGGTAACACCAGGTTCGGCTGCGTAGTGGTGCCCTGCGGGTGCCTCGTGTCGCCACTCGTGTTGTTGCCCGGAGCGATCCTCGCCTACGAGATGCGCCGCAGGGGTCTCGGTTCA
>CADCVI010000187.1 GCA_902806105.1 uncultured Rubrobacteraceae bacterium | reverse complement strand
ATCATCGACACGCCTCCCAACGACCGGGAGGTGTTGAGGGCCGCGTCGGCGGTCGCCGACCGCGTGGTCGTACCGGTCGCGCCCACCGGGGTGGACGTGAACCGGCTCCGGGCGACGCTCGAGGTCCTCCTGGACGTCGAGGCAACCAGGGGAGACCTCGACACGAGCATCCTTCTCACGCGCTGGGACGGGCGAAAGAAGCTGGCCCGGGAGGCCGAGGACCTCCTGGGAGGCTTCCCGCTCCTCGGGTCCCGCATCCGGGCTCTCACCCGCTACGAGGACGGCTTCGGGAGCCGCCCGACCTACCTGGAGGAGTACGAGGGCGCGTGGAAGGAGGTAATCGGTGGCTGAGGGCAAGAAGAAGCGCTCGCTGCGCGAGGCCTTCGGCGTGGTGCAGCAGCCGGGCGAGAAGGCGACGGCCCAGGAGACGCCCGAGGGGGAGGCCGTCGCCACCCCGATAGCAGCGCCGGAGGGAGGCAAACCAGCGCCACGCGTCGAGGAGACGCCGAAGAAGGCGGCTCCCCGGAAGACGCGCGCGAGCTCGAACGGCAAGAGTCCGGGCGCCGGGTCTCGCGGCAGGAGGAAGAGCCCCGGAGAGGGCGAGACCGGTGAAACCATGATCACAGGAAGAGCCCCGGCCGCGAGGGGCGGGGGGCGGGGGAGAGCCTCGTCCGGAGAGAACGGCAGGGAGGATGCTGGAGGGATGGTGCCAGGGAAGGGCGGGAAGTTGGTCCCGGCCGAGACCCCGGTCAACATGACGTTCACGGTCACGGCCAGGGAGCGTTACCTCTGGACCCTGGAGCTGAAACGGCGTGGGCTCACGGCGGTCGGGGTGCTTAGGGAGACGATGGAGGGGATGGTGGGGGAGGACCAGGGGTAGCCGGCCACCGTCACCCCGATCAGGCGTCCCGCCTGTAGCGTCCGCTACTTTTGTAACAGACGGGCCGATGCCCTTCGTCCGCCCCGTCGTTCGCCCTTTCCCGGATCCGCTCGGCTGCGGCATCTTATCCGTGCTGCCAACGCAAGCCCACGGGATAGCGCCGCATTGGCAGGATCTGATATATGCGGAGGGTGAAAAGCGCTGACGGAGAGAGTTGTGGGAGCGGGGGACAAGGGGGAGTTAGGAGGAGGTCGCCGAGGAGGCCGGGAGCTTCGCATATGCCATCCCGGCTGCCGTGCCGGCGGGGCGGTGGGTGCCAGAGCGGACCTGGGATCTCGCCGGGCGAGAGGGGATGGGGGAGGGCTTGGATCTCCCGCCGCCGGCCCCCGCGGAGCCGGAGCCGCTAGCTGGCACCGCGACGAGGTACGCCGCCCTGCTAGCCGCGTCTCTGACCACGAGCGGGTCCTCGGGGCTCGCGAGCGGCGGGGCCGCCAGAGGACGGGGAGAGAACGCTCTGCGGGGTGAAGGCCGGACGGGAGAACGAGTTGCCCGCCCTCCAATTCGAGTGAGGCGAAAAGTTGCCGGGCCTCGGCGGGGTAGCAAGGGTACTGGGGCCGAGGGCCAACCCGGTCGCGGTGACCAGCTTTTCCTTCGGCCCCAGCGCCGACCAGTCCCTCGACGAAGAGGAAGATCATCCCCTCGCTGAAGGACTGGCTGCGGAGTTCCGTGGGGCCTCGTGCCGCTCGCCGAGGAGCCGTAGTATCCCTCCCGCTGCCCCCGCCCTGCTCGTCGGGCCCGGCAGGATCGCCGACGTCCTGGGTTACGGTGCGGCCCGAGAAGGAGATCGAGAAGCGTTCGGGGGAGGCTAGGGAGGCGGGAACGGAGAAGCGGCAGCCGCCTCGCGCCCGTCGAGCGCCTGCTTCAGCCGGACCATGTCTATAGTCACGTCGCAGATGAAGCGCTGGTACATGAACAACAGACCGGTTATACCCGCGATCTCCGACGGGGAGCACGAGCCGGCGAGCTGTTCGCGCCCGACCCCGGCGGGGGCCGGGAAGCCGCGCACCAGCTCGCGGGCCCTCACGAGCAGCGTCCGCGCGACCGCGTCGTATTCCTCGGTTCGAACCACCGGCTCCAGCGCCCCGTCGAGCGCGAGGCGGAGGTAGTCCGGCCAGGCCGCCAGGACCCGGTAGTCGCTCGACGGGCCGTGGTGATAGTGCGAGTCGGTCACCCGCTCGAAGAGGGCCTGCACCTCGGGGGACGCTTCGTCCGGGTCGACCAGCCGGAGCGGAGCGGCCCCGTCGGGCAGGCCGTACGGGACGGGGGCTGCGTCCTCCGGGGAGAGGTCCGCTCCACCCGACGAGCGGCCCTGTATCCCCTCTGCCCAGGCGGCGAGGAGCAGCATGTACTTCGGGTTGCCGTAGTTGAGAAGGTCGAGGGCGCGCCGCACCTCGCCGACGCGCGCGTCGTCCCATCCCAACTTGCGCAGCTCGGGCCGCGGGTCCGGGGGGGCGGCTCCGGGGAGCAGGGCCAGGCCGCGCAGCTCGTCGGCCGCACGCTCGGCGTAACGCGTCGTGAGGTTCGGTTTGGCCGCGCGCCAGGCGAGCGGGAGGTAGGCGGGGAAGGTGGCGAGCACCCGGCAGGCGAACGCCACCCACGCGACCCGCAAGGTGGCCTGCATGTCCCCGTAGATCTCCTCCAGCTCCCCGGCCGCATCCGCGTGGTCGACCTGGGGAAACCTTCGTGAAGCCGTCAAGATTCGGCTATCTCCTCTCTCACCGGACAGTCCCGTTGCTCAGTTGGGGCCGCCCGTTTGCTTACAATCCCAGCTCGTCGAGGAGACCGGGCCAGCGATCCTTCCAGGGCCTCGCCGCCTCGAACGCCGCCGAGGCCCTCAACACCAGCCCGTCGTCGAGGTGGCGCCCGACGATCTGCATCCCGACCGGCAGGCCAGCTTCCGTGAACCCCGCGGGGACCGTGGCGGCCGGCTGTCCGGTCATGTTGATCGGGAAGGTGAAGGAGAGCCAGTAGGTGTTCGCCACCTCCCGACCGTCGATCACCTCGGGGCCCTGGATCCCGGTCTCGAACGGCGGCACCGCGAGCGTCGGCGTGAGCAGGAGGTCGTAGTCGCGCATGAAGCGCCACATCTTGTTGTAGACGGCCTTGCGCGTCATCACCGCGTTGGTGAAGTCCTCCGCCTGCCAGTCCTGCCCCAAGACCGCGGCCAGGTGAGGAGACATCTTCTCCCCGAGATCCTCGGCCATCTTTCGCATCCCGGCGAGGTCCGTCTCCATGAGGACGAGCCCCCAGAACGCCTCGAAGGGGTCCTCGAAGCCGGGGTGGGCCTCCTCCACCGTGCAGCCGAGGTCGTCCTCGAAGGCCCTCGCCGCCTCGCCGACCACGCGCCGCACTTCCGGGTCGACGGCGGCGTAGCCCCAGTCCGGGCTGTAGGCGACGCGCAGGCCGCGGGGCAACCCTTCTCGTATTGCCGCCACCGGGTCGAAGCCCGCCTCCTGGGGGATCGAGAGGCGGTCGCGGTCGTCGGGACCGGCCATGACGCTCAGCATGAGGGCGCCGTCCCTGACCGTGCGGCTCATTGGTCCTATGTGCTCCAACGACTCCCAGCCCGAGGCTCCAGGGTAGCGCTCGTCGCGGCAGCTCGGGTAGAGGGGGACCCGTCCCATCGAAGCCTTCATCCCGAAGAGCCCCGAGAAACTCGCGGGGATGCGCACCGAGCCGCCGCCGTCGCTGCCCAGGGCTATCGGGCCCATGCCGCTCGCCACCGCCGCCCCGGAGCCCGCGCTCGAGCCGCCCGGGGTGAGCCGCGGATCCCAGGGGTTGGTAGTCGTCTCGAAGACGGGGTTGTGGCCGACCCCGCTGTAACCGAACTCGGGGACGTTGGTCTTGCCGATGAGGACGGCGCCGGCCTCCCTGAGGCGTTCGACCGCCACGTCGTCCTCGTCGGGGACGAAATCCGCGTAGGCGTGGGAGCCCAGGACCATCCGGACCCCCTTGACGGCGTGCAGGTCCTTTATGCCGACCGGAACCCCGGCCAGCGGCCCCGGGTCCTTGCCCCCGGAGATCTCCTTCTCTATCCGCCGCGCCTCCTCGCGGGCCATCTCCGGCGTCGGGGTGCAGAAGGCGTGTAGCGTGGGCTCGAGCTTCTCCATCCTGTCCAGGGTCGCCTCGACGACCTCCACCGGCGAGAGCTCCTTCGCGCGCACGCGCGCCGCCAGTTCCGTTGCCTCCATGCGGCCGATCTCGTTGTTGCTGGGCATCGACTCCCCTTCCCTGAGGATCTGTCCTTCCCCGGCATGCTACTAGCCCTCCGGTTTATCCGCCTCAAGGGGTAAGAAAAGAATCGTAGTTCGGGCTCGGGAGTTCCGTAAATGCCCGGACGGTGTACCGCGTCCGGTTCGCGTCGTCAGACGGGAGCGCCAAGCAAGGCTTGACGCCGAACCATAACCGTGTCCTCGCGGGCTATACGCGGGCGCGTGGCGCCGAGCTTACCGGAGAGGGGGGCGTGCTCGTCGGCGCCAAGCATCCGCCCCGGCTCGAGTTACTCTCGAGCCGGCCGCAAGGGATCGGGACTTCACTCGTCCCAGGGACGACGCTCACCGAGACCTCCACACCCGCGGCCAGCCGGCGCCCGCGGCGGGCGCCGGGGCGGTCAGGATCCTACCGGTGCGTTCCCCTTCCGCAGTGCTCTCCATGCCACGCCACTCCCGCGCCACCATAAACAGGGTCCTCCCGTCCGGACCCCCGAGCATGCAGGCGAAGCAGCCCCGGTCGAGGTCGACGGTCTGCAGCACCTCGCCGCCCTCGCGGACGCGCACGCAACGCTCGTTCGGGACGTCCGCATACCAGACCGCGCCTTCCGCGTCGAGGCAGATGCCGTCGGGGACGCCGTCACCGAGGTCGGCCCACACCCGCCGGTTCGACAGGCCGCCGTCGGCCCCCATGTCGAAGGCGGTCAGCCTGCTGGCGTAGGACTCGGCGACGATCAGCGTCGAGTTGTCGGGCGTCACGGCCATGCCGTTCGGGAACGCGAGGCCGTCCGCCACCTGCCGCGCCGCGCCGTCCGGAGTCACCAACGCGAGGGTTCCGGGGGCGAACTCGCCGCCCGGGAAGTCGAAGCCGATGTTGCCGACGTAGGCGTTGCCCCGACCGTCCACGACGATGTCGTTCCAGGGATGCTCGGAGAGGCCGCCCAGGCCGGCGTAGGGCGCCAGCGACCCGTCGGCCCCCTGGCGCAGCAGGAGCCGGTCGCGCGCGGAGACGACGAGCAGGCGCCCGTCGGGCAGCCAGTCGATGCAGAACGGGGACGACGGCACGCGGACGATAACCTCGCTCTTGCCCTCGGGATCGACGGCGATCACTTCCTGGGTGCCCCAGTCGGAGAACCACAGACGACCGTCGTGCCAGCGCGGCGACTCGCCAAACGAAATGTCGGTCATCAGGGTTTGCGGTTCGGGCATTTGGGTTCTCCTCCATCCGTGGACCACTGCGTTCCCGCCCCCCAGCAATATACTCCGTGCTGCCTCACCCCTTCGACGCGGCACGTCGGCCAGGTAAGTGGGTCTTTTGTACATTCGACGAACGGGGCGGTGGCGGATCGACATCCGCCAGGGATAAATTTCGAGTTTCGGGTGCAGACCCAGCTACGGCCGCCGCCACACATAACCGTCGCGCCGGTGGCAGAAACCGGACGAACGCCCCCCGCTACAAATGGGCCCGGAACCGCAGGACGTGGCATGTGGCGCATGCGGGAGCGGTACACAAAGATGGGCAATGGGATACGCCGCCAGGGATCGAGCCGACCGACGGGTGGAAGCAGCTAGAGCTCCTGCGTAGATGGACCGAGCAGTCGGCCTATGAGGAGATCCGTCCTCTTTGACTTGCCGGTTGCGGAGTGCGCCGAGGAGACGGGCGCGTCCGAGAGGGCGTTGTATCGGAGGATAAATCGCTTCGACGAGGAGGGCTATGGACGGTCTTTTCTCGCCGAGAGCGTCAAGCGCCGCGCCCTGTCGCCGGCCGTGAGGAGGTTAATCGTGGATCTGAAGGCCGAGCACCCCACAAGGGCGTAGAGAAGCCGCCGTCCATGAGTACCCTTAAGGGATGGACCGCAGACCCAGAAAGTAGGATCCGGAAAACCCGCACGGGAGGGAACGATGAGCGCGAAGAAGTCCGAGGGGTTCACGGCGGAGGAACGGGCCGCTATGAGGGAGCGTGCCCGAGAGCAGAAGGCTGAAGCGCAGAAGGCGGATGGGGAACGCGCCGTGCTCGCGAAGATCGCCGAGATGCAGGGACCGGACCGGGCCATAGCCGAGCGGATCCACGCGATCGTCAAGGCCAACGCGCCGGCCCTCTCGCCGAAGACCTGGTACGGGATGCCCGCGTACGCCAAGGACGGCAAGGTCGTCTGCTTCTTCCAAAGCGCCCAGAAGTTCAACGCGAGGTACGCGACGCTCGGCTTCAACGACGCGGCGAACCTCGACGAGGGCGCCATGTGGCCGACCTCCTTCGCGCTGAAGGAGTTGACCGACGCCGAAGAGGCAAAGATCGGCGTGCTCGTGAAGAGAGCCGTGAGCTGAGCCGCTAATTCTATCTACCGTAGGACCCAGAGATCGGGTTATCGAAAACCGGGCGGATCGGGACGGGTTAGAGTAGGGAACGCTCTGGGAATCGCCTCGGGCCCTCAGGGCTTGCAAGGCGACCCCCGGAGCCAAACCCCGCGTAAAGGCCTTTAGCTCTTACGCGGCCTTCGTGGCCCTCTCCTTGTCCTCCGGTACCCCTTGCAGGTCCCGGATCGTCTCCGAGACAAAGTCCATCATGGCCCGGTGCTTCTAGCTGATCCCGGGGGCAAGGTGACATCACGAGCCTGATGCGGCTTGCTAGATCCACCTGCGTTCGAGCGACGAAACACTCGTCGAGTACCAAACCTCGACCGCTCACCTCGACCACCGGCCTTGACGCGTCGAAGTGTACATACTAGTATGTACACTACTTTGCAGGTAAGACCACCCATTCGACGGGAGGAGGTTTCGGGGTGACCGCACGGGAACGGCTGGTGGCAGCGACGCGCGAGTTGCTACGGGAGCGCGGCTACGAGGCGACGAGTCCCGGGGCGATCCTCAAGAGGAGCGGGGCGGGGCAGGGCAGCCTCTACCACCACTTCTCGGGCAAGGCGGACCTGGCTGCGGCGGCGCTGTCGGAGACGGAGGCCGAGATGCGGGCGAGGGCCGACGCCGTGCTGGGGTCCGCCCGACCACCCCTTGAGCGCGTCGAGGCGTACCTGCGGTTGCCGCGCGAGGCGCTCGTGGGGTGCCCGATCGGTCGGCTCGCGCCCGAGCCGGCGATCGGCGAGGAGGAGGCGTTACGGGGTCTCGTGGCCTCCTACTTCGCCCACGTGCAGCGCGGAATCGCCGATGCGCTTAAGGAGGCCCAAGCGGGCGACGGGCTCGGCGAGGGGGTAGATCCGGACGAGCTCGCGGCGACCCTTTTCGCGGTCGTCCAGGGCGGCTACGTGCTGGCGAGGGCTTCCCGGGACCCGGAGCAGATGGACCGGGCGGTGCGCGGCGCGATCTCATTGCTCGAGGCGGCCGCGGAGCGGTAGGGAGGGTTGGCCGGTGGCGATGGTGCCACCGGCCAACCCCGGGGCCGAACGCCATGAGGCCGCGGCGAACACGCACGACAAGGAGGAGGAGCGAAGCATGCCGCTAGTCCGTATCGAACTGCTGAGCGAGGGCGAGACCGAGGGCCGTGCGCGCGCCGTCGGGGACGCCGTCCATCGCGCCATGGTCGAGCACCTGGACGTCCCAGAAAGGGACCGCTTCCAGGTCATAGGCGAGCACGCACCCGGACGTCTGGTCTACGCTCCGAGCTACCTCGGGGTGGAGCGCACCGACGGCTTCGTGTTCGTCCAGGTCTTCCTGAGCGCGGGCCGCACGACCGGCCAGAAGCGAGCCTTCTACGCCCGCCTCGCCGAGCTGCTCGCGGAAGGCCCGGCGGGGATGCGGCCCGAGGACGTCGCCGTCGGCCTCGTCGAGAACGCGCGGGAGGACTGGTCGTTGGGCAACGGTGAGGCGCAGTACCTCGTGCTCCCGAAGGACCAGTGGAAGTAGCGTACAAGCCGACCTCCATGAAAAGGCACTCACCATCTGTTGGCGCTGACGTGGCGGCCGTGGGCCTCGGTCGCGCCGGACCGTGACCGTACTTTGCCCCCAGGACGGGCCACGCAAGCACCGGGCCATCGTGCGAGCGTCAGCCGGGTGCCCCTGCCGCGGTCTCTGTTTCCTCCTCCTTGGTGAAGCCGCCTCCGGCAGGTAGTCCGTGGTTCAATCGACGCGGAAGACGGCCTTGCCAGCTACCCTGCGCCCCCGCAGGGCCTCGACGCCTCGTGCAACGTCCTTCCAGCTCCCTTCCCACCCCACCTTGGGAGCGAGCTTCCCCGCGGCGACGAGGGACCCTAGTACCGCAAGGTCGTCCGCGGCCGTACTCGTCCCGGAGGCAAAGAAGAACACCTCTATGCGTGCCCCTTGCGGGTACAGCTCGAAAAAGTCGAAGAAGTCAAACCCCGCCCTTCGTTGGGAGGAGTTGCCGAACACGACGAGCGTCCCCCCTGGGGCGAGCCGACGCACCGCCGCATCGAGCGAGGGGCCGCCGACGGACTCCAGGATCAGGCCGAACTGCCCCCCGGCGTCCCCAGCGTCAGCGACCACCTCCGCCGCCGCAGCGAACTCCTCCAGAAGGCCCTCGCCGCGCCCGCTCGCGACGGCCGTGACGCTCGCCCCCGAGGCGGCGGCGAGTTGCACGGCGAGGTGCCCCACCCCGCCGGTGGCGCCGGTGACGAGCACCCGAGCACCGAGGAGTTGGCCGCCGCGCCCCAAAGCGCGAAGGGCGGTCAGCCCCGCTATCGGCAGCGTCGCCGCCTCGACGAAGCCCACCCCGTCAGGCAGTACCGCGAGGCTCGAGACGGGCACGGCCACCCTCTCTGCCCAGCCCGCCTCGTCCACCAGCCCCATTACCCGGGCGCCCTCGGGCGGCCCACCGCCGCTGCGGGCCGCGCGCGCCACCACGCCGGAGACGTCCTGGCCGGGGCGCCAGCCCTCGGGGCGGCTCGCGAGCAATGAGAGCTCGCCGCGGTTCAGGGAGAACGCGCGGACCTCCACTATCGCCTCGTCGGGGGCGGCGGAGGGCTCGGGGACCTCGCGTAGTTGTGCCGGGTGCTCGCCGGAAGGGGTGTTGACCAAGGCTAACATCGTCGTCGTGCCTCCTGTCCTGTTCGCCGGCGCTCGTCTCGACCGACGCCGGATCTCTGTGCGTGTTTGTAGATCCCGGTTGCGAGAACTTCCAATACTCGTTTGCTAGGGTGGGATTCCCGAGAGGAATAGATAGGAGCGTGAGGGCGTGGAGTTGAGGCACGTGCGGTACTTCGTCGCGGTGGCCGAGGAGCTTAACTTCGGACGGGCGGCGAGGCGGGTACACGTCGCGCAGCCCGCGCTCAGCAAGCAGGTGATGGCCCTCGAGCGCGAACTGGGGGCGAGGCTGTTGGACCGACGGGGGCGCAGGGTGGAACTAACGGAGGCGGGGCGAGTCTTCCTCGAGAAGGCCCGGATAATCTTGGAGGAGGTCCAAGAGGCCGAGCGGGCGACGGCGCGGGCGGGGCGCGGGGAGGTAGGCCGGTTGACGGTGGGCTCCACGGGGATGGCGTTGTACGGCGTCGTACCGAAGGTGGTGCGGTCGTTCCGGGAGCGCTACCCCGGGGTGGACCTCACGCTGCGGGAGATGTGCACTCGCACCATGGCGGAGGCCCTGCTCGGCGGACGCGTGGACGTTGGCTTCCTCCACCCGCCCGTGGCGGGTGTCGCGTCGGGCGCCGGGGAGCTCGCGCTGAGGACCATCCTGTCCGAGCCCCTGATCACGGCCCTCCCGGAGGGCCACGAGCTCTCGCGGCTGTCCGAGGTGCCGCTCTCTCTGCTGGCCGACGAGCGGTTCGTCCTTTTCCCGCGCGAGGAGGGCCCCGAGCTGCACGATCGGATTATCGGCATGTGCCGTGTCTCGGGCTTTAGCCCCGACGTCGCGGACGAGGCCGCCTCGCCGCAGACCGCAATGGGCCTGGTCGCCGCCGGCCTGGGGGTTTCTCTGGTGTGGGAGTGCATGCGAAACCTCGCAAGGCCCGGCGTGGTCTACCGCCCGCTCGCCGAGCCGACGCCGCTCATGTCGACGGCGCTCGCCTGGAGGCGGAATGATCCGTCCCCGGTGTTCGAAGCGTTCCTCGCCGTAGCCGCCCAGGTCGTCGAGGTCAAGAAGCCCGAAGCGAACCCCGACGTCGCCGGCCGACCAGCCCGTTCCGTCCTCGTCGGGTAGAAGAAACGTCATCCTCCCGGCCCTCCCGCCGCCAAGGTGTGCTGCTCCCTCCGTGGCCGCGCAGTCCGTCCCTGACCTAGAACGCGCCCCGGGGTGCGTCCCTCGCTTATCTCTTCGAGGGTTCCGCGGTTGACCGCCACCTGCTTTCTAGACGCGGTCACCTGGTAGTCGAACGGGGCCGCAAGCAGCACGGTGCCGGCGGCGGAAACCGCGTTTGCGGCATGGTCGTGAGCTTCTCTTCTCCTCTGCGCCCTAGCGCGTCGTTGCCGGTAAGGGTATGGCCTCCCCCTTTCGAGGGTGCGTTTCGGGTGCGCAGTAACCGTCAGCTTCGGTCGTGCCATGGGTCGCAGGTGTTGTGACGAGGTTTGCTGGGCGAGGGGCTCGTGCGGTCAGCCCTGGCCCGTGACCTCGGCCAACCGTCGGGCGAGGTACCGACGATCCGTATCGTTGGACGCCAACCCCCTAGCCTCGCGATAGGCGTCCGCCGCGTCGGCGAGACGCCCGAGGCGGCGGAGCAGATCTGCGCGCGTGGCGGGCAGCAGGTGGTAGCCGGCCAGCTTCCCGGACGCTTCGAGCTCCTCGAGCAGCCTCAGGCCCTCGGCGGGGCCGTCGGGCATTGCCACCGCGACCGCACGGTTCAGTTCCACGACCGGGCACGGCACCAGCCGAAGAAGCACCCCGTAGAGCCCGGCGATCTCCGTCCAATCCGTGTCCGCCGCCTCGGCCGCCGTCGCATGGCAGGCGGCGATGGCCGCCTGAACCTGGTACGGACCCGGGCGGTGGTGCCGCAGGGCAGCATCGAGGAGGCCGACGCCTTCGGCGATGGCTTCCCGGTCCCAGCGGTCGCGGTCCTGCTGCTCCAGCGCCACCATCTCGCCCGCCTCGTCCACGCGGGTGGAGCGCCGGGCATCGTGCAGGAGCATCAGAGCGAGCAGGCCGAGCGCCTCGGGCTCGTCCGGCATCAGGCCGGCCAGGGTGCGGGACAGGCGGATCGCCTCGGCACTTGGGTTCTCCTCCGTCCGTGGACCACTGCGTTCCCGCCCCCCCAGCAACATGCTCCGTGCTGCCTCACCCCTTCGACGCGGCGCGTCGGCCCGGTGAACGGGTCTTTTGTACATTCGACGAACGGGTCGGAGGCGGATCGACATCCGCGCAAATCCCGTCGTAAAGTCCGCGACCCATAGTAGGGCCAAAGCTGGCGCGTAATTCGAGCGGGATCCTGAACCAGGATCGCTCGATCAATGCAGGAGATCGCTCATTGCGTCGTGCCAAGCTCCGTAGCGTAGAGGTCTCCCGGCATGAGCAGCGGGTTGATCGTCCAGAGGGTTTCGTAGCGCTCCCCGGTTAGGGACTCGTAGCGGCTGGTGACCGAGATCCCCTCCTGCAACCCCATCTCCCGGAGCAGAGGCACGAGGTTTGCGTGGCGGTCCCAAACGGTGCTGATCTCCGCGCCGGGCGCGAGGAAGCTCAAGCCTTCCTTGAAGTGGGGCAGGTCGCTCAGGGGGACGACCTCCGAGTCCCGCCGGTAGCTCACCGAGCTCTCCACGGGCGCGGAGAACTCGAACGTGATGTCCTTCGCGTCGCCCCTGCCGATGTTGGAGATGACGACCTCGACGAGGGTGCCGTGGCGGTACTCGGCCGTGACCACGACCTGGGGGCGTTCGTGGGAGATGCGGGCCTCTCGTATCTCGTTGAGGGTGTCACGGTTTACCAACACCTGCCGGTAGAACACCCTCAGTTGGAATCCGAACAGGACCGTGAGGCCCACGGTGCCGATGGCCGATACCACTTGTGCGATGATCGCGAGGTCCACTTGACCTTTACCTCCTACGTTGCCGTAAGAAGCAAGCTTACCCCTTCGGGGTGCGTCACGGTTGCAACCTAACCGTCAGCGTCGGTCGTGCTATGGGCCGCGGGCTTCGTGGCGAGGGTTGATCCGCCAGGGATGGTTTTCGAAGTGGGGACGGAGGCGTCGCCCGTTCAGCCCTGGCCCGTAACCTCGACCAGCCGCCGGGCAGGCTACCGGCGATCGGTATGCCTCATCGTCGCAAAGTATGGCGAACGAAACCGGCCCGGATCGACAACTCAATCTCCCGTGGAGGGCGCGAGTGGTCCGAACCGCTAGTCTTTGGTCGAGCGGGACCCGACAACGGGACCGCGACCCCCCATGCTAGACTTGCTCATGATGCCAGATAATCTGAATGTCGGGCACAATCTAACCAGGAGGCGGTCGTGGAGACGGGTTCTCTGACGAGCAAGGTCGGCAAGAGGGGGGCGGTGGTCATACCGGCGCCGTTGAGGAGGCGTTTCGGGATAGAGGAGGGGACGCTGGTGGTCGCGGAGGCCACCGAGGAGGGCGTTTTGATCCGTCCGGCGATCGCCGTGCCCGTGGAGGTCTACTCGCCGGAGCGCAAGGCGCGTCTCCTCCTGGAGAACGCCGTCGACGCCTCGGATTACGCCCGGGCTGCCGCGGTCGTGCGGGAGGAGTTCGGCCTGGATCCCGACCTCCTCGGAACCGGGCCGCCGGAAACCCCTTAGGTTGGACCGGCTCTTTCTGGACGCCAACGTGCTCTTCTCGGCGGCCTACCGCAAGGACGCCGGGGTGCGGCGGAGGCTCTGGGCCCTTCCGGAGACGGAGCTCGTGACGTCGGCCTACGCCGTCGAGGAGGCGAGGCGGAACCTCGACACGGCCGAGCAGCGCGCGGACCTGGCAGGACTACTCGAAGACGTCAACATCTCGAACGGGCTCGCGGATCCCGCCGGGCACCCCGGGATCGAGGCCTCGGGCCTGCCGGAGAAGGACCTGCCGATCCTGCGCGCCGCCGTCGCCGCGGAGGCCACGCACCTCGTCACCGGCGACCTCAAGCACTTCGGTGCCCTCTTCGGCAAGAAGGTCGCCCGCGTCTTCGTAGTCCGCCCGGCCGACCACCGGCCCCGAGGAGGTAGTTGAAGCCTCGCGACCCCGAAGGGGGAGTCGCCTCGCGCAGCACTACCGCATCCGGCCCGCCCCCGCGCCATCTCGGTGCCCGCCAAGAGCAGCACGCCACTCAGGTCCGCACAACGGTACGTATCGCGCTCCGGCCAACCGATCCGCATGCCCGTCGCCGCCCCTCCCCGTGGAAAACACGCCTTCACCCCGCCGCCGCAAACTCCCCATTGTGAACACCGTACACAAGCCGTATTCTAACCTCGTCATTGTGAACGCTGTACACAAATCGAGCACCGGAGGTTGCCGTGAACCAGTCTCGTACCGATACGCTCGAGGTCCCGGGCGCGACCCTTCACTACGAGGTCCTTGGCGCCGGACCGGTTCTGCTGCTCATCCCGGGCGGGCCCGCGGACGCAGGCGCGTTCGCCTCCATCAGGGGCGAGCTGTCCGGCCGGTACACCGTTGTCACCTACGACCCGCGGGGGTTGTCACGCAGCTCTGTGGACGGCGAGCCCCGGAACACGACAGTCCGGACCTTCGCCGACGACGCGCACGAGCTGCTCGCGGCGATGGGGACCGGGCCGGCGTACGTGCTCGGCAGCAGCGGCGGCGCCCTGGTCGGGCTCGAGTTGGTGAGCCGGTATCCGGAGCAGGTCCGGGCGCTGGTCGCCCACGAGCCGCCTCTGACCCGACTGCTCGACGACGCCGACGAGCACGCCAGGTCCGCGCGGGAGATCCACGACACCTACCTCTCCGAAGGCGTCGGTCCGGCGATGGGGAAGTTCCTCGCCTCGGCCGGGCTGGACGGGGACCCGCCGCGGCCGGCCGCTGGCCTGAACCCCGAGATGGCCGGGGCGATGGCCCGGATGCAGGGGAACTTCGATTTCTTTCTCGGGCACATGTTTTTGCCGTTCGGCGAATACGCGCCGGACATCCCCCGGCTCCGGTCGTTGCCGATCACGGTGGCCGTGGGCGAAGCTTCGGAGGGGCAGCTCGCGTACCGCGCCGCGGTGACGTTGGCCGAGCGGCTGGGGAAGGAACCCGCCGTTTTCCCGGGCGACCACGGCGGATTCAACAGCCACCCTAGGGCTTTCGCCAGGCGCCTCGACGAGGTGCTCGGCACCCCCTGAGCGCCGGCGGCTTGGCCCGGAGCTCGGGCAGGTGTCACAACCCGCCAAGAGGCGGCCGAGAAAGTAAGGAGTCGTGCATGTCCCAGACGCCGAAAAACCTTTTAACTGCCAGGTGCTCGTGCGGGAGCGTCGAGTTAGAAGCCATCGGCGCTCCCATCACCAGTGCCGTCTGTTACTGCGAAAGCTGCCAGGAGGGCTCCCGTCAGATCGGGGCGCTCCCGAACGGGCGTCCCGTGTGCGATCCTGACGGCGGGACCGCGATGGTTCTTTACAGGAAGGATCGCGTCGAATGCTCGAAGGGATCCCGGCTGCTGCGGGGCTACAAGATTAGGGAGGGGTCGTCGACGGAACGAGTCGTCGCGACCTGCTGCAACTCGGCCATGTACCTCCACTTCGAGAAGGGGCACTGGTTCTCGGTGTACCGGGCGGCGTTGCGGGGAGACGTACCGCCCCTGGAGATGCGCGTGCACACGAAGGCCAGGCCCGCGGGCGGCGATCTTCCGAACGACGTGCCGAGCTCCCCGGCGTATGGGTTCAAGCTCATGGCGAAGCTATTCGCTGCTTGGATCTCAATGCTCCTTCGTCGATGAACCTCCGCGCGGCCAAGCCTGTCCCCAAACCCTGTTCAGCGTGGCTGTCGCCACGCTGAGAGGAACCCGAGGGCGTTGGAGGTCCGCGGTGCGGCATGAGACGGGAGGAGACCGACAGCCTCGAAGCTCTTTCGCGGCGAAGGTTCGTTCGAGCGTGCTAGTCCCTGGTCCGTGAGCCCTCCTAGACGCTCTGGAGGTGTCCGAGTTGTAGGATCTCCCGTGCTTCCGACGGCCTGGCGACCGGGCGTCCCAGCGTGACGGACATGTCGGCGACCATCTTTACCAGGTCGCTGTTTCGCGGTTTCCCGAAGCGCGAGTACGGATAGTCGCCAAGCCCGATGCTCACGTGCCCGCCCTGCATGATCGCCAGGGCGGCGAGTGGCAGGGCATCGCCGTTGCGGCAATGTACGGTCCAGGGGTCTCCGGCCGGGATCGCCTCCAGAAAGGTCTGGAGGTTGGCGAGGGTCGGCGGTGGTCCCCCCGGCACCTCGCCGCCCGTGAACCCGAGGCACCAGAAGGTCGACCGGTCGAGGAGCCCCATCTCCTGGAAGCTGCGCGCCGTGCGCACCGCGCCGGCACCCCAGACTACCGAGTACACGAAGACGTCCGTCTCCTGGAGTACGCCCAGCAGCTCACTCAGGTAACCCACCCTGTTTACAATCACCTGGTCGTCCGTCAGGAAGCGCCCGTACTCCCCGTCCCAGACGTCCGCGCCGAAGGCACCGAAGTCCACGGGGACCATGTCGATCCGCGTCTTCGGGTCTTCGTTGAGCTCCTGTATGTGGCGTACGCGCCCCCGTGCGTCGCCCTGGGTGCCTATAAACCCGAGGGTCGGGTGCAAGAGCAGGTCCGTCTGCTCGCGCACCCCCTCGATCACCTCGCGGTACAACGCCGTGTCGTTCGGCCTCTCGGAGCCGTCGATGTCCCGGGCGTGCCAGTGCAGGATCGACGCGCCCGCTTCCCTGGCGAGGATGCCCTCCTCGATCACTTCCTGCGGCCCGTAGGGCAGCGCCGGGTTCCCGCCCCGATCCGCCGACTCGTTGCACCGAACCTCGATGACAAGGGGTGTCCCGTCGTTCACAGCCTTCCTCCTCGCAAAAAGGCCCTCAGGCCAGCCCGCTCGCCGTTATCTTCCCCACGCTCTCCTTGATGCTCTCCGGTTCGAACACCTTCTTCCAGTCGGGCTGGAAAATGTCCTTCTTCGCCTCCTCGACCGCCATCTGCGCCCCGGCGGAGAGCTCCCAGTCGAGCTCGTCGAAGAGGATGGCCAGCTCGACGTTGATGTGGCCCAGCACGAAGTCGCGCGCCGCCTCGAACGGTACCCCGCGTTCGGCGGCCTCATCCACCGCCTCTCTTATGATGGTCAGGCAGGTTGCCGTCACCGTTTCGGAGAGCACGGATTCGAGGATCGCCATCTGTTCGACGGTGACGCGGTGAGAGCGAAGCACGGGGCCCCAAAGCTTGCTGGCGATCTTCTCGCCCTTGGCGTAATCCTCCTCCGGCCCGCTCATGAGCGCGTTGACGATCGCCTGCTTGGCTTTTCCGCTGCCGAAGTAGTCCCGCCGGGCCTCGGGGTCCGTCTCGTCGTTGTAGATCGGCGGGTGGGCAGGATGGGTCACGAAGTAGGAAATGTCTTCACGCTCCGGCAGCTCCCCGCCGTAGGCGGCGGCAGGGTCCAGGGTGACGACCATCGTCCCGGCCTTGAGCGAGGGTACGATCTCCCTCGCCAGCGGACCGACGACGGTGTCGGGCACCGCGAAGATGACGACGTCGGCCTCCCCGATGGCCTCCTCCTGGGCGGTCGGCTCGATGCCCCTCTCGCGCAGCCGGGCCTGTCCGGTATCGCCCGACTCCACGTAGAGCATCCGGTAATCCGGGTCGTCCTTGAGGGCGTTCGTTACGCGGGTTCCCATGCTACCGGCCGCGCCGAAAACAGCTACGTTCATGATGGCCTACCTCCTCCAACCGTGTCTTTGGTCGTGCCTCGAAGCACGTCCACGAAAAAGTCCTTGCGGCCCATCTGGCCGCCCTTGAAGACGATCTCCATCCCCTCCAGGGTACCCCCCTCCGAATAGACCCTGCACAGGGGAGCCCCGGGAGCGGCGGGGGCGACCATCTCGACGGCCTGGATGTCCAGCTGGCTCGCGATGTAGCTCGATGTGTCGCCGCCCGCCACCGCCACACGCCTGACGTTCGAGCTTTGCAGGACGGCCTGCAAGATGCTCCCCGTGGCCTCCGCCAGGATCCTGCCACCCTTCAGCTTCGCGGCGAGCCCCTCGTAGCCCAGAGCCTCAAGGCGTCTCCCGGTGGCCTCGCGCCTCGGGTCGTCCGGCCCCCGGCAGGTGTGCGCGATCACGCTGTTGCCCCGCTGAATCTCCTTCAGCATCCTCTCCACGGCGGCCTCGCTCTCGGCACGGGCCTCCTCCGGATCAACCAGCCGCGCGGGATCCAGGGCGACGTCGACGAACCCGTGCTCGATGGCCCTCCCGATCTGCCCGTCGGTCACCGGCGAACAGCTTCCGGAGACGGCTACGACCTGCTCGACCCCTCCCGCGTCCTCGAACTCCCGCGGCTCCGCAAGCTCGCCGGTGGCCCTCCAGTGCGCGGTCAGGGCGTACTCCACGCCCGACGACCCGACCACGAACAGCGGCGTTTCCCGATGAGCCTGGGCCCATATCAGCTCCCCCAGGGTGGAGAGCTGATCGTCGTAGAGCACGTCGAACAGCACGATCTCCGGCTCGCCTTCGACCACGGCCTTGAGCCGTTCTTCCGTACGATCTCCGTCGCCCTGGAGCTGCAGGATGTCGAAGAGCTCGATCTCCTTGGCGGTTTGTTGTGAGAGGTGCAGGCGCAGGTCGCTCTCCAGCATGGGGGTAACGGGGTGGTGGCGCATCGGGCCGAGCTGATCGAGGCGGTAGATCTTGCCGTCTACCCCCGAACGAGCGTAGTGGTTGCCGAACACCGTGTAGCGTCCCAGCCGGGGCGCCCCCACCAGCAGGGGCACGAAGGGCGAAGCGAACACCCTCTGCCCCAGATCGGTCGCGCGGCCGATGCTGCCTATCTCCGGGGACGAATCGAAGGTGGAGCACACCTTGTAGTGAAAGAGCGGGGCGCCCAGGTTCTTGAGCTGGGAGAAGGCCACCGGCAGGGTCTTCTCCATGTCTTCCGGCGTCATCGCCCGGCTGTCGCCCGCCACCCCGACCGCTCCCACGCCCTCGAACCCGGCGAGCATCTCCGGTGTGGGGGGCTTCAGGAAGAGTATGGTTCGGACCCCTGCCCGGGCGAGGGACTCCATGGCATCCGTGGAGCCCGTGAAGTCGTCGCCGTAGAAGGTAAGGAGTAGCCCTTCCGAAGAAACCATCTATTGCCCCCTATCCGCGGCTTGACGAAGCTTTCCGAACTTCTCGAGGCTCTGCATGAGCTCCCGGTGATCCTCGGCATACTCCCGAAGAGGGATGCCCTTCACCGCCGCCTCCCAGGCCTGGCGGATCGCCGTTACCCCGGCCGCCGGTCCCCCGGGATGCGCCACGATGCCGGCCCCGGCCAGGTATATGTAGTCGGTACTCCCGGTGGATCGGTAGGTGTCCGGGGCCTGCCCGCCCCATTGTCCGGAGGAGAGCACGGGCATCACCCTGTCGTCCTCCGCGAACATGGGCTTCAGGCACGCATTGATGGACCGGACCACGGACTCGTCCGGCTCCCAGAACTTGCTCTGCAACGCGTTGACGTGCAGATGGTCCACCCCCGCCAGGCGCCACAGCTTCTGGTAGGCGGCGAACTCCATGCCGAGGTACGGGTAGCGGGTCAAGAGGCCCCAACTGTTGCGATGTCCGTGGATCGGCAGCTCGGCGTGTCGCCTGAGGTGCGAGACCCCGACGAGCCCCACGCTGTTCACGCTGACCATGACGCACGTCCCCCCGGCGTTCAGCACCGTCTCGTGGTGGCGCAGCATAGCGTCGAGATCGTCGGTGATGTTGAAGGCGTACATGACCTTCTTGCCGGTCCTGTCGGCTACCCCGTTGATGACCCCCATCACCGCCTCCACCCGCTCCTCCAGCGGCGAGTGCGGCGGGTTCGCCATAAGCTCGTCGTCCTTGATGAAGTCGATCCCGCCCTCTGCGAGGTCGCGCACCAGCTCGGCGGTCCCTTGGGGGCTCATCCCCACGCTCGGCTTGATGATCGTGCCGATGACGGGCCCGTCGTAGACCCCGACAAGCTCCCGGGTGCCCCCTATGCCGAACCTCGGGCCGGGATGGGCCTCCGCGAACGCGGGCGGCAGCTCTACGTCCAGGAGCCTGAGCCCCGAGAGCTCCCTCAGCTCCGACAGGTTGCCGAGCACCGTGGATTGCAGCGTGGGGAGGTTCGTGCCCATGTTCTCCAGGGACCAGGAGACGGTCACCTCGGCCCGCCCGTAACGCGAGGATGCTCCCGCGTCGCCGGGGGAGAGGGCGCCCGGCAGGCTCGGGGTCTCGACGCTATCGAGGTCCTGGATCCTCTCTACACGGGCGCGGAACCTCTCGCGCAGGTCCTCCGTCTCCCCGGGGACCTGCGTGAAGGTGCCGGAGGACTGCTCGCCGGCCAGGACCTCTGCCACATCCTCGACCGGATAGGGGGTCTCGATCAGATAGGTCGCTAGGACGCGTTCGGTGGACACGACCCTCCCTCCGTCGGACCCCGGTCCATTATGGCGGTCACGAGGTCTGGCCCCCGTAGACGGAGGAGATGGCCTCGCGCAGCGGCTGGCCCTCGCGAAAGCCCGCGGCGCGCGCGGTCTCGTTGAGGTGCGAGACGACGCCGTTCTCCCAGTGGTCCCTGGCGTCCCCGATCTTCGCCGAGTCGTTGTCTACCGTGCCGGCCGCGACGCCCAACCGCTCCAACATGTCCAGGGCGGCGATCCCCGCGTTCTCCTTGCCGACCCCGGCGTCGTTGAAAAAGACCGCGCCGAGCCGGTGCTCGCAGGCGAAGCCGCCGGAGCTCACCCCACCGTGCGAGGCGGAGACCACGATCTGGTCCACGTCACCCTCGTCCACGTGGGTGATGGAATCCATCAGTATCACCTTGCGTCCGTCGAACTCCTTTACTTCTTCCCTCGCCACGAGTGCCCTCCTGTTCGTAAGATTTCGATGGGACGACCGCGGTCGTCACGGTCCCGACGGTTCACGAGCGTCCGCGCCCCTGACGAGCTCGATCATCACCTTGATGTGATCCAGGCCGCTCTCGATCCTGCCGAAGACCTCCGGCGCCTCTTCGAGGCCGATACGCTCGGTTATGAAGGGCTTGAGATCTATCTCGCCGTCGTTGATAAGCTTCGCGACCTCCCCGAAGTCACCGGAGGTGTAGGTGAGACATCCCTGCGCCGTGATCTCGCGGGTAACCAGCAGGTTTGCGTCGAACGGGATCTCCCCAGGGTACAGCGCGATCGCCACCACGGTCCCCCGGGGCTTGCTCAGCTTCACGGCCTCGGTCATGCTGCCGCGCGACCCGGACGTTACGATCACCGTGTCGAACCCCGCCCCGTCCGTGAGGGCCAGGCCCTCCTCCACGGTGTCCGCCTCGGCGGCGTTCACGGGCTTGCACGGTCCCAACGAGGAGACGAAGTCAAGGTTGTAACCCTTGATATCCGTCACCATCAGCTCGCGGACCCCCGCCCACTGGCAGAGGCGGGCCACCAGGCTCCCGATAGCCCCGGCCCCGAGCACGGCCACCCTGCTCTCCGAGCTTATCTGCCCGGTCCGAAAGGCCCGGTAAGCCACGGCGAGTGGCTCCAGCATCGCCCCTTCTTCGTAACTCACCCCATCGCCCAGCTTGTGGAGCACCTTCTCGGGCGCGGCGATGCGCTCGCTGAAGGTGCCTGCCCACCCGACCCCGGGCACCCGCTTGTTCCTGCACAGGTTGACCAGCCCCCGCGCGCAGAACTCGCATTCTCCGCAGTAGATGTGCGGCTCGACCGCGACCCGGTCGCCTACCCTTAGCCCCTCGACGGAGGCGCCGGCCTTTATAATCTCGCCGGCTACCTCGTGACCCAGGGTCACGGGCGGCTTTCGGAAAGGGTGGTGGCCGAGGTAGGTGTGGACGTCCGACCCGCACACCCCGCTGGCTTGCACCTCGATCAGGACCTCGTGCTCTCCGCACTCGGGCTCGTCCACGTCTTTTATGACGAGGTGTTTCGGTGCTTCGAGGACAGCCGCCTTCATGTATGAAACCTCCCCAAATCTGTGAGATGACCACTACAATCCTCACCGACCACGGCCCGATCGAGGCGTCGTACGCGGGTGGCGAGGCGCCGGGCGCGACGATCCGGGCGGACACGACGGGAGACCTCTCGCGTCTCCCGTCGTACCGCTCCGGAGCCGTCTAGCGGTTCAACCGGCGTCCCGGACGCTGTGGCCTCGGGTGACCTCGTCGACGCCCATGCCCGAAAGGATGAGTTCGGCGCACTTCTCGCCGATCATGACGCTCGGCGCGTTCGTGTTGCCGGAGGTGATCGACGGCATGATCGAGGCGTCCGCGACGCGCAGCCCCTCCACGCCGTAGACCCTGAGGTCCGGGTCCACCACTGCCATGTGGTCTATGCCCATCTTGCAGGTGCCGCTCGGGTGGTAGATGGTGCTGGCCGCGCGGCGGACGAAATCGCGCAGCTCGGCGTCGGTCTTCCGCTCCGGTCCGGGCAGCACCTCCCGCTTCCTCCACTCCTTGAGGGCGTTTGCCTCGCCTATCTCGCGCGACATCTGGATGCCCCTTACGTGCGCCGCAAGGTCCGCCTCTTCCTTGAGGTAGTTGAAGTTGATCAGCGGCATGTCATCGGGGTCGGTGGAGCGCAGCGTGAGCTCGCCGCGGCTGAGGACGCGGTTCGGACCCGGCGTCACCGTGTACCCGTTACCTTCCTCCGGCGCCGTGAAGCCCTCGGGGGCGAAGGGTATGTGGATAAACTGGATCTGCATGCCGGGGCAGAGCCCGACCCCGCGCTCGTCGTCGGGCCAGAACAGCGTGGTCTCCGAGTGGTTGGCCCACGTGGCGCGCGGAACCTCCCTGGCCGACTCGTAGACGACCCCCACGAGCAGGTGGTCCATCAGATTCTGCCCGACGCCCGGCAGGTCGACCTTGACGTCTACCCCGAGCTGCCGCAGGTGGTCGGCCGGTCCGATGCCCGAGAGCATCAAGAGCCGGGGCGAGTCGATGGCGCCCGCGCTGACGATGACTTCCTGGCTAACCTCGGCGCGCTGGAGCCCGCCGTTGCGCCCGTCGGCCTGCGCGTACTCGACGCCCTTGCAGCGCCCGTTCTCGATGATCAGATGGCGCACCTGCGCGCGGGTGGTTATCGTCAGGTTCGAGGGCGCGTTCCTGAGGTACATGAAGGTGCCGGAGCGCGTGTTGTCCTCGTTGATGGTCACGCTGTTGTACCCGGCGCCCTGCATGTCGGCCCCGTTGAAGTCCTCGGTGGACGGGTACCCGACCTCGAGCGCGGCCTCAAGCATCGCCTGGGAGACGGGGTTGCAGTTGTCCTCGCGGAAGCGACGAACGGAGATCGGCCCGCCCGCGCCGTGAAACTCGTTCTCCCCGTACTCGTAGTCCTCGGACCTGCGGAACGCGGGCAGCACGCCCTTGTAGTCCCAGCCGTAGTTGCCCCAGTAGGCCCAGTTATCGAAGTCGCTCTTGTGACCGCGCACCCACACCAGCGCGTTGATGGAGCTGGTGCCGCCAAGCACCTTGCCGCGCGGCACGACGCCGACGCGCCCTGCGGCGTGCTCCTGCGGCGTGCTCACGTACTGGTAGTCGAACTCGGTGCCCTGAAGGGTGTATGGCCAGGCCCCCGGGTCCGCGATGTCCGGGTAATCCGTGTCCGGGCCGCCCGCCTCCAGCAACAGAACCTGCGTCTCCGGATTCTCGGCGAGCCGGGCGGCCACCGGGGCGCCGGCCGAACCAGCGCCGATCACTATGTAGTCGTACTGCGTCACGGTAATTACTCCTCCTTGCTCGTCTTCCCCAAAACCAGCCGTTGCTCAGCTTCTATCGAGATCCACGTCGCCCCCTGTCCCTCCTTTCGCCCGCGCAGCCACCCATGCCTCGACGGCCTCGCTAACCCCGTCGCACCCGGTCCGTTCCCCCATTGGTAGAGGTGTCGGACCCGCCGCCGGCCGCCCCGGCGGAAGTGGGCTCGCCACCGGGCGTCGGGGACCCGAGTTCCTCGGCTTCGGCCCCGGCGGACAGGGGATCTTCGGGCCTGGGTGCGAGGAAACTGCCGAGCACGAACATCCACAATCCACCGCCGACGATCGCCCCGAGGATCGGCCCTACGGTCCAGACCCACCAGATAGATCCGGCCCCGGCGAAGGCGACCCCGGCCCAGCCGAGCAGGGAGATGGCGATCCGCGGCCCGAGGTCGCGGGCGGGGTTGATGCCGGCCATGGTCAGCGGTGCCTCCACCGCGACGATGGCGCCGACCACGAGGCCGAGGATAAGGGCGAACACGGGCAGGCTAGGCGCGAACGTATTCCGCTCGTCTATCACCGCGAACACCACGAGGGCCAGCATCATGGTCGCGAAGGCCTCCGCGAGCAACGCGGTGCCCGTTGTAACGACGCCCGGCCCCCACTCCAGAGCGGACGCGAAGCCCGGATGCGGGGCGAAGCAAGCAAAGATGAAGGCGGTAAGCTCGCTTCCAGGCTCGCCCCGGACGATGTCGTTGGCGCTCTCGAAGGCCGTGATCGGTCCCCGATAGAGCCCGTACAGGGTCAAGGCACCCACGATCCCGCCCGAGATCTGGGCGACGATATACACTGGGACCTCGCGCCACGGGAACTTCCCGTACAGAGCGAGAGCGATCGTTATGGCCGGGTTGATCTGGGCCCCGCTGACCGCGCCGACCACCATGACGATCACCATGATCACCAACGCAAAAACTATGCTAACCCCGAACAGGTCGTATGCGGCGGTCGTCACGGCCGTGGCAACAACCATCAACCCTAACGAGGCCAGTATAAACACGCCGGTAAACTCGGCCAGCGCCCGTTTCCACAGAGCGATTTCCAATTTAGAACCTCCCCATCGGTCCTAGTTGACCATGCCACCGCACACCGAAAAAACGTGCCCGGAACATGAATGCTTCCTACAAAACAACCCTACCGGCTCCCCCCATGCCCCGGGGGGCGCCGTCCCCTTGCCAGCCGAAAACAGACACCCTTCCTCCACATTCCGCCCTGCTTGACCCGTCAACGAGTCAAATAAATGCCATGGTTTCCTCCTCCGCTCTCCCCTTTCGGCAAATGCACGTGCATTTGCTGCTCGACGCGAATAGTAAATGCACGTGCATTTACTTGTCAATAGGATTTTTCGAGAATCTGACGAAGGCGTGCATCTCGCGCGGTCCTGGCGGTCCTGGATTTCGCCGTGTACCGGCGGACACGTCCCGTAGCTGCCGGAAGGGGGGTACGCGCCTTGCGCGGCCGATCAGGAGTTGAAGGCGTGGTTTTGTCCCCTGGCGTGGTATTTTTTGTTGGACCATAGCGGCAACTTGTAAGACGGTTGGGAGTTTGTGACGTCAGGCCTAGGCAGGGCAGGTTGAGCGGGGTTCGACAGCGAGGGCGAGAGCAGCAGCCTGCTTATAGGCGGCTTTCGGAGGCACTCCGGGCGGCCATAGAGGAAGGGCAGTTCGAGGACGGCAAGCCCATGCCGACGGAGGCGCAACTCGGCGCGGAACACGGTGTTAGCAGGCACACGGTGAGCCAGGCGTTCCGGGAGCTGGTCTCGGACGGCCTGGTCTACCGGGTACCCGGTCGGGGCACCTTCGTCACCAGGCTCTCCCGGCGTGGCAAGTACCTGCGCTCGATCGGCACCCTCGAAGAGATGATGTCGTGGATTGGCACGGAGAATTTA
>CADCVI010000186.1 GCA_902806105.1 uncultured Rubrobacteraceae bacterium | reverse complement strand
GAACTCCGTCGTCTGGCACCCCAACGGCTTCTGCCTCGTCTCTGCTTCTTGCGTTCTGTCGGAACGTGCAGGGGCGGGATGCGCTCGGGGTAGTCCGGCTTCTACCCGCCGAGCTTCTCGGCGACCCTCCACAGCTCGCGGTCTTCCGGGTCGCCTTCGAAGGGAGGTATGGCGTAGCCGCCGTGGTGCTCGGCGAAGTCCCGATGGTCGTCGACTACGTAGTCTACGGCGACGGGCGGGGGCGGGTTCTTGGACCAGTATCCGAGGACGAGGTCTTCGACGCCGAGGATGCCCGCCGCGTGTTCCGCGTAGCGCGACCCCGCGCTGGACCACATGTAGACGTCGTGCCCCCGGGTGGCGAGCTCCGAGAAGACCTCCCGGACGCACGGGCGCGCGACGCCCCCCGAGAGGAGCGTCCCCTGAACGTCGAAGAAGATGTTCAAGGGGTTTTTGGGGCCGGGGTATCCGAGGGCCATGCCGGCTCCGGCACGGGGGACCCGGGGAGGAGGTTCTGGGCCCCGTCGTAGAGGCGGGCGCGCAGATCCTCGAAGGTGATGCCCTTCAGAGAGGGGAGTTCGAAGTCCCGGAGCATCCTGGTCAGGACGCCGCCGCCGCCGAGCTCGACCCACTCCTCGACGCGCATCCGGGCGAGGGTCTCGACGACCTTTACCCACCTCACCGGCGAGGCCATCTGGCTCTTCAGCGCCTCCCTGACCGCCTCGGCGCTCACGAGGACGCTCCCGTCCACGGCGCTGACGATCGGGAACTCCGGCACCCGGAACTCGACCCCGTCGAGAACATCGCGCATCTTCTCGCTCGCCGCCGCGACGTAGGGAGAGTGGGCCGCGAAGGAGACGTTCAGGCGCACGGTGCGGCCCCGTATCTTGGAGACGGCGTCCCCAAGCGCGCCCCGGAGGCCCGAGATGACCGTCTGGCGCGGGCTGTTGTAGTTGGCGACCACGGAGCCCTCCGACTCGCCGAGGGCCCTCTCTACCTCCTCGGGGTCGGCCTTGAGGATCGCGACCATCCCCCCGGGGGCCTCGCGGCCGGCCTCGGCCAGAAAACGGTCGCGCTGGGCGACGAGCCAGATCCCGGTCTCCAGATCGAAGCAGCCCGCAGCGTACGCGGCGCCGTACTCGCCCAGGGAGTGTCCGGCGACGACGTCGGGCCTGAGGTCGAGCGCGCGGCTCTCGTCCGCGTCCTTCGCCGCGCGCGCAAAGACCTTGACCTGGTCCGGTATGTTGTCCCCCACAACCCCGCGGATCGTCGGCAGAAGCCGCGCCTCCGGCTCGACCACGGCACCGCCCTGCCCCGGGAATACAAACGCTTTCATGACCCTTTGCCGATCCTCTGTAATACGACACGACCGTACCCTGCCCGTCGAACGGAGCAGACTAGTACTTTTACCATAATCTGACGCTTAACTCCGAAAAAACGAAGCCTCTCTCCCGCCTGACGGGACACTCTTGGCCGATGGATCGACGTCCGGCGAAGGTTTCGCGCTAGGGATACTCCCTGGCTGCCAGATTCTGGCGCATCCTCTGGTACTCCTGGTGCCCGTGGCGGACCCGTCGCGCGGGCTTCTAGCGAGACACCGCTCCGGCAGTATCGTGGGGACGGCCAGAACGGCGACGAGCAGCGCAGGGAGGATCATCGACTCCACCGGCTAGATACTCGTCCGTATTACCCTTCTCCACCCCAGGTACTCTCGTCCCGTACGTTTTACGGGGCGATCACGCGCAGGGCACCGGGGAGGACCCGCGCGCGAAACTCGCGGGTGGGGGGCAGCATCTCGCCGTCCACGTGTGCCGGTACCGGCTCCGCGAGCGAGACCTCGACCTCGCTCGCGCGGGCGAGGTGCACCTTCGGGTGCGAGAGGTGCGTGCCGCGGAGCACGGCCGGTATGAGGCGTAGGACCTCCACCCTGTCCACTTCTTCGCTCCAGACGACGTCGAAGGCCCCGTCGTCGAGCCTGGATCCCGGCGCGAGCTTGAAGCGTGCGCCGTAGGTGGTACCGAGCGCCGCGGCCACCAGGATCGTCTTCGTCTCGAAAGCCTCTCCGCCGTCGAGCCGTATGGTCGCGCGGTGGCACTTCATCCCCCACAGCAGCCGGCCGACGGACCACATGTATCCGCCGAACCCTCCGAGGGCCCGCGGCGCCTCCGCGACCCCCGCCGCGACCTCGGCGTCGAACCCGATGCCGAGCCCGTTGTTGAACGGGAACCCGTTGACCTCGCCCGCGTCTACCGTGCGCACCCGGCCTCCGGCGAGGACCTTCAGCGCAGGCCCGAGGCGCGTACCGATGCCGAGCGCCTTCACGTAATCGTTGCCGCTCCCGAGCGGCAGCACGCCCATTACCCTTCTCGTGCCGGCACAGCCCGCCGCCACCTCGTGTACGGTGCCGTCCCCGCCTGCGGCGACCACGGTCTCCCCGTCCTTCAGCCCGCGAACTATGCTCTCGGCGTGTCCGGAACTCCCCGTTTCGTGCCACGCAACCTCCACCCCGCGGCCCGCGAGGTATGCGCCGATGGACCTGCGCCGGGAGTCGGCCCTGCCCCTGTCCGCCGCCGGGTTGAACACGAGGTGTACTGTGCGCCTCTCTGCATCCATGGCGCTGAGAATACAGCCCGGTGCAACGCCGCGCATACGCATATGCCTATACCTAACCTTCAACCTCAAACACGCAGCCGGAAAGGGTCACTTGGGACAGTTGAGGTCGCTCATAGCGCGTCGCTGGTCGTGCGTTCGTGGGCTCGCGGTGCGCTGTGTAGCGTAAGGCTGCGGTGCAAGTGGAGGTCTTCCTCGGGTTACGGGACAGGCGCGGCGGGGGCGGTATGGAGTACAATGGGCGACCTGATGGGGACGACTTCGGAGAATTGCCTACATCTTGGGGGACTGCGGGCCACAATCGGCACCGAGTACCTTTGTCCATCCTGCGGCTCGCGGCTCGACCAAGGCGGGGTAGAGCGGTGGGTGCGCGAGGCCGAGAGGGCGCGTGACGAGTCTTACGCTGGGGTTGAGGTAGATCAATTCTCGGAGATCGTGCGTGAGGAGTGGCAGCGAGAGGTGTACCGGCGCCGGAAGGTCTTGTACGAGCTGCGCAACGTGCCGCGGGGGATGGTCCCGCGCCCGGAGATGATCCTCGTCTCCTACGATGCCGCGGGGAACGCCTACGAGTGCAGGATCTTCTACAAGGAGCCGCGGCCGGCGGGCGGGCTGGAGCGGATCCGCATGGGGGCGGAACTCGACGCTATCCTCGAGCTCAGGTCGCATCCGGACCCGAACGTGCGCCTGGCCTCAGGGAAGGTCGAGGAGTTTCACGCCCTGCGCCAGGGGGGCCTCAGGGAGGACGGGCCGCTGCTGCTTCGCCGCGTCTTCTACGCCAACGAGCTTTAGGCAGGGGCCATGCGGCGCGCGCGAACCGGAGATACAATGCGCCCGGACCTTAACCCAGGGCGAAAGGCGCGGTCGTTTTGAGCGGGAACAACTTCTTGATGATCACTTTCATGATCCTGATACTCCTTTTCGTGCTTATGAACGTCGGGCCGCTCATCGGGCTGTACCTCGAAGGGTAAACGCGTCCAGGGTCTCGTAGACGGGTCCTCCCGGCGCCAGGGTGCTCTTCGTCAAGCTTACGCCCGAGACCCTGAAGATCTGCGTCTCCGGAACATCGTTCGCGGGTAGATCCAGGCTCACCGAACGCCCCTTCGCGCGTCCGAGCGTCGCGTGGGGGACGTAGGGCCTCCCCTCGCGCCGGAAGCCCCAGGGCTCGAGCGCCGATTCCACGCTCGTGGCGAGGGAGGATATACCTCCGGAACCCTCGCCCACGCCGGCCCAGATGACGCGGGCGCGGCGCGGCGACGGGAAGGCCCCCAGCCCCCGGAGGCGAGCGTCGAAGGGTGCGTGGGGGGAGCAGGCCACGGTCAGGGCGTCGCGTATACCTTCTAGTGCCTCTCCCGACACCTCGCCGAGAAATTTCAGCGTGAGGTGAACGTTCTCCGGCTTCGTCCACCTCACCTCGTCGCCGAAGCCCCGGGACGCCTCGATCGCGGCTTCGAGCATCGAGCGGCGCACCTCCGGCGGTGGGTCGATGGCGACGAAGACGCGCATTACCCCGGTGCTCTAGGCGGGGCTCTCGCCGGGAGCGTGGCCGTTCGGGCTGGCGTCGTCGCGGTAGAGGGCGGCGCGGTTTGCGATGAGGGCGGCGGTCGCGCCCGCGCCTACCCCGTTGTCCACGTTGACGACCGAGAGGCCGGGGGAGCAGCTCTGGAGCATCCCCAGGATGGCGGCGGTGCCGTCCCCGCCGAGCCCGTAGCCGACGGAGGTCGGGAGGCCCACGACCGGGACGGCGACGAGGCCCGAGACGAGGGTGGGGAGCGCGCCCTCCATGCCCGCGGCCACTACCACGCAGTCCGGGTCGAAGGCGCGGAGCTCTTCGAGGGGGCCGCGGAGGCGGTGGAGGCCCGCCACGCCGACGTCGTGGGTGGTCCTCACCTCGACGCCCATCTCGCGGGCGACCGCCACGGCCTCTTCGAGGACCGGCAGGTCGGAGGTGCCGGCGCCGATGGCGTACAGCCGCCCGCCGGTCGGGGCGGCTTCCCCGGACCCGACGACGAGGGCGCGGCCGGCGCGTCTCACGGGGACATCAGGGAGGATCTCGCGGATGGAGCGCTCGTGCTTCTCGTCCGGGCCGCTGACGATCACTCGGCGCAAGCCTTCCAGCATGGCGGCGCAGATCCGCGCGACCTGCTCGGGGGTCTTTCCTGGCGCGTAGACGATCTCGGGGACGCCCTTGCGGGCGGCGCGGCCGAGGTCGAGGGCGGCGACGTCGAGGTAGCGGACCTCGCCCTGGCTCAGGCGTCCGGCCGCCTCCCGCGGTGAGAGGGTACCGCGCGCGACGGCGGCGAGTGTCTCTTCGAGGTTCCCGTAATTAGTGTTGGTCGTGTTCATGACGACTAGTGTAACCGGGCGCGAGTGGCCTGACCGCGCTCCCCCGGACCGGGCGCATCCTGCCCAAGCGGAGCGTAGCAACGGACCGGACGAGTACCTCACACTACCCTCGTCGCCGCGAGAGTACGTTTCCGACCTCGAAGAACTCCCTGGCCATCGTGCTCTCGCGAGCGTTTGTGCTGGGTCGTATAGGGGAAATGGTAACAACCCTGTTGTTTGTTTCTACGTTGCCGCGGGGCGTAGGAAGAGGGGCCCGCTCCTCGTACCGTGCGGGGCCACCCGTGTACGGAGGAGCCTCTCGCGGAGCGGATCACGAATAGAACGGAAGGCGGAAAAAGATGAGCGAGATGAGGGGGGATCCATCCGGCGTACACGCCGGTGGGGCCGCACGGTACGAGTTGGGGAGACCATCCGTAGGCACTCCGGTACGCTCGATGGGATGTCAGAGCTTGGGGGAGACCGATAAGAGCGCTACCGCCACGAGTTCAAACCTCCCGGGCGCTAGCCTGAGGAACTCAGGCTCCGACGAAGGGGTGGCAGGGTAATGGGCGGAGGAGACGCGGCGGCTAGCGTGACCTTCCCGACTTGGGCTTGGCTGGTCTTTGCGGGGCTGGTGGTTTTGTTGCTCTTCATCGACCTCTTCGTGCTCCACAGGGGTGCCAGAAAGATCCCCTTCAGGGAGTCTCTGTGGCTCTCGGCGGGCTGGATCGCCATCTCACTGGCCTTCGGGGGTTTCATCTGGGCTCTGGCCGGTCCAACGGTGGCGGGCGAGTACCTGGCCGCGTATCTGGTCGAGTGGTCCCTCTCGCTGGACAACGTTTTCGTCTTCGCCGTGATCTTTTCGAGCTTCGCCGTACCCGAGAAGTACCGTTATCACGTCCTGTTCTGGGGCGTAATGGGTGCGCTGGTGTTCCGGGCGATCTTCGTGATGGTCGGTATCGGCTTGCTCTCGACCTTCAGCTGGCTCGTCTTTGTCTTCGGTGCCTTCCTCATCTTCACGGGGCTCCGCATGCTCCGCGGAAGGGACGAGCAGTCCGACCCGCAGGACAACCCGCTGCTCAAGTTCCTGAAGCGCCGTCTACCGGTGACCGAGGACTACCAGGGCGACAACTTCTTCGTGAAAAGGAAGGGGGGCAAGCGCTACGCGACGCCGCTCCTGGCCGC
>CADCVI010000185.1 GCA_902806105.1 uncultured Rubrobacteraceae bacterium | reverse complement strand
GGCCGGGCTGGTAAGCCTTGAGCTTGCCCGACTTCACCCAACGGCGCGCCGTCACCTCCGAGATACCCAGCGCGTCCGCAGCATCTCGAAGGGACAACCGCGCCACTGCGGATGTGGACCTCAAGCGACCTCCTCATATCGGACTATTTGTACGTCTCTTATTATCTATGACAAGATATGATAAGTCAAAAGCGCGCAAACACAAGACATTGGCGCACAAGACATGGCGTTTCGTTCGGAATACTCGCTAGATGTGGTGGTCGGCCCTCGACGAGCTCGGCGGGATCCACCTCGAGGGCTGGGACGAGCTTTCGGACCGTGGATATGCGCGAGCCGGCGACTGCGCCGCGCTCCAGACGCGCTGCTGGCCGTCTACTGCGTCCTGCGCGATCTGCCAGGGGAGGCGTTCGGCGGGGAGGTTCCGGAGCGGGAGCGGTACGCCCAGATGGGGGCGCTCCTCGTTGCCCTGGACGCGGCGAACTCGGAGGCGGAGGCGCTGGCCCCCGAGCGGGAGGCCGGCCTGCGACCAGCGGGCGAGTAGCCTAGCCGGGACTAACCGTGGGGGCCGCGCCCGTCGGCCCCCACGGTTCCCCTCCAGGCGTGCATCAAAGCACAACCCCCTCGCGACCGAATCCCCCGTTTGGGCTAGGCAAAGATCACCCATTTGCGGTATGCGGCCGGGTCCTCCCCAGTACTACAATCGGGTCAGGTTCAAGCCGGGCTCGCCACTTTTCCCCCCTCCAAGGAACGGCGGCTCGGCTTTTTCGTGCCTGCGGCCGAACGGTGCAGGGTATCCGTTTGACCGGGGTCCTTCGGAGCTCCGGCCCTCCGCTTTGCCCTAATCGAAGACCACTTACCTATAGTACTCGGAAACAACCCCATGTAAGGTCGCCCCGACCCCACACTCCGGCGTGGTTTTTCTTATGTACAAAACCGTGCAGATTCTTTACCTGTACATAAGAAACGGATGATACCCGCGAGGCATTACGCGCCCCGTCGTCGGCCTAGGGCGTGTCTGACGAGTGGCTGGGCGTATGTTATCCCGTGTGGAGAAGGCAGCCACGGGAGGCGCGGATCGCATGGTCAGACGAGGAGAGGTCACCGACAGGACATGGCAGCAGATAGAGCCGCTCTTGCCCCAATACGGCCAAAGCGGTGGTCAATGGAGAGATCATCGCACCGTCCTCAACGGCATCCTCTGGAAGCTGAGGACCGGATCGCCCTGGCGCGACCTGCCCGAAAGGTACGGCCCCTGGCAGACCTGCTTCGATCGCTTCAACCGCTGGAGGCGCGACGGCACCTGGGAGGGCCTCCTTGCCCACGCTCAGACCAAGAACGATGCGGTCGGGGAGATCGAGTGGGAGGTGAGCGTGGACGACACGGTGATCCGGGCCCACCAGCACGCCGCGGGCGCCAGGAGCCGACCGAGCGCGGCGGACGAAAAAGGCTCCTCTGTGTGTCAAGCGGCGGCGGTTGAGGTTGCTCGCAGATCCGACCTGAGCTTCTGGAAGACGGCGTCGCAGATGCGCCGTTTGAGGCACCGGAGTGCCTCTTTGCCGGACTTCCCTTCGGCCTTCTTCCTGCGGTAGTAGGCACACCCACGGGTGTCCTGGGCGATCTGGCAGATGGCGATCATGTGCAGTGCGTAGTTCAGCTGACGATCTCCTCCGCGTGAGAGCCTGTGGCGCACCACCTCGCCGCTGGAAGCCTCCACCGGCGCCGCGCCGGCGTGGGATGCGAAGTGCCCTTTGGTCGGGAAGCGGGAGACGTCGCCGACCCGCCCGAGGATCTTCGCCGCCAGGACCGGACCCAAGCCGTAGATCTCGACGAGCGAGGTGGAGGTCTCTTCGACGGCTTCCGCGATGCGGCCGTCGAGCCCGTCGAGCTGACGGTCCAACCTCCGAAGGTCGCCCAGGAGCTCCGATGCCAGGCGCTTCCTGGCGCGCCCTGCGGTCGAGCGCGGTCGCACCCGGCGTAGTATCTCCGCGGCCCTGGCGGTGGACACCTTCCTGGCCATGCCGCCGGGCAGGAGGTCCCTGAGCAGCGCGTGGAGGTGGTTCATCGCCCGGGTGCGCGCCTTGACGAGGTCGTCGCGCCGCTCGGTGAGCATCCGCAGCACGGCCACCAGGTCCTCCTCGTCCACCCTGCGCAGGCGCTTGCTCTGGTGGGCGGCGACGGCGGTGTAGACGGCGTCCAGCAGGTCGTTCTTGCGCCCGCCTCCCGTGGAGAGCACCCTGACCCTTGCGGAGAGCTTCGCCGGGACGTCGACCACGCTCTCGCCGCCCTCGACCAAATACTGCGCGAGCGTCCGCCCGAGGCCCCCGGCTCCTTCTATGGCCCACCTACGTTGCTCGAAGCGCTTCGCCCAGCGCAAAAGTGCCCGCAACCCGTGCCTGCCGGAGGAGAAGGTCGCCTGCTCCAGCAGCTCCCCGGACTCGTCGATCGCGGCGACCGCATGGGCCGCCTTGTGGGGATCGACGCCTATGAGTACCTCCACGCCCCTCGCACCTCCGTCTTCGTCCGCCACGACCAAAACGCGCGGAGGGCATCCCGACTTCGAGCTAGAGCACAGACCTCTGTTGAGCCACCCCACGCGGCGGACGCGGCCGGAGCGCAAGCCTTTTTCGAGCCAGCCCCCGGAGGGGCGGCAGGGGGCCAGGAGCGAACCGGCCACGTCCCGGAGAACTCTACGGTCGCGGACCGCAAGATTCCCGGGGACATTAAACAAGTCGGGGGCTCTTAAACCCCGAAGAGGAGGCCCTGGGGCGCTCCAAGGGAGGCTTCTCCACCAAGCTGCACCTCGCCTGCGACGGCAAGGGCAGGCCGCTCTCGGTGGTCGTGACCCCCGGCCAGCGCCATGGCAGTACGCAGCTTGAGGAACTGCTCGACGCAGTGCGGGTAGCGCGTCCGCAAAGCACACCGGGCCGGCCCCGCAAGCGGCCCGCTCACCTGCTAGCCGACCGAGGCTACAGCTTCGAGAGCTGCCGGAGGCTGCTGCGTAGACGGGGTATCTCCCACACCATCCCCGAGCGCAAGGACCAAAAAGAGCGCCGCGCCGGGCGTCCAGGGCGACGGCCCGGTTTCGACCGGGAGGCTTACCGCAGGCGCAATGTGGTCGAGAGGTGCATGAACAAGCTCAAGCAGTGGCGCGGTATAGTGACGCGCTACGAGAAACGGGCGGTCAACTACCGGGCTATGGTGGTCATCGCATCGCTGATGATGTGGTTGCCTTCGTGAGCCGTCAGACACGCCCTAGCCCACTGGACCGGGGCCGAGCATGCTTCCGCTACAATCCCCCGGGCCGTGCCGCTCTCGCCCATGTTCGCCGGCGCGGCCTTTGTCGTAGCGAAACCTAATCGGCCCCGCCGCGTAAGAGTGTGCAGCCGGGCCCTGGCTTATTACCCCCCCTCCTGCTTGGGCCCGGCCTTTCCGCTCCGCCTCGGCCCTATGCGCCGGGCTTTCTTATGTACGGAACCCCTGGAGAGCCCTAGTTTGTATATAAGAAAACCGATAATACCCCCACTAAGAGGCCGCGCCAATAGGGAGCGCATCGGAAGATAAACGGGCATGGGGTACTCCATCATTCGGGGAGTCCTCGAAGCTCTCCGATGCGAAGGAGCCTCTCCATGCCCGCGCTGCAAACATACATCATCGAGCCCATCTGGGAGCAATTCTGCGCCCTGTTGCCCGAACGTGACGTGGACCACCCTTTAGGCTGCCACCGCTCTCGCGTCCCCGACAGGGTCATCTTCGAGAAGCTGGTGCAGGTCCTGGTGTTCGGCTGCGCGTACTGGCGGATCTCCGACGAAGGTTGTTCGGCGACCACCTTGCGTCGCCGACGGGACGAGTGGATAGAGCTCGGTGCGATGGATGCGCTAGAGAGGATCGTCCGGGAAGCCTACGATCGGCTCGTAGGCTTGGAGCTCGGGGAGGTGGCCGTGGACTGCTGCATCACGAAGGCTCCCTGCGGGGGCGAGAAGGCGGGCCGTAGCCCGGTGGATCGCGGGAAGAGGGGCATCAAACGCTCGGTGGCCGTAGACGCTCACGGCATCCCGCTGGGGGTCGTGACCGCACCGGCCAACCGCCACGACTCGCCGCTGCTGGCACAGACGCTGGACGCCGCTCGGGCGCTGGGTCTGCTGCCGGAGGGGGCGAGCATCCGTCTGGATCGCGGCTATGATTCACAGGCCACCCGCGAGAAGCTGAGAGATCGTGGCCTGATCCCGGAAATCTCGGAGAAGGGCAGGCCCGCTCCAGTGGCCGCCACCGGACGATGGATCGTGGAGCGCACTAGCTCCTGGCACAACGCCCACAAGAAACTGGCGTGGTGCCCGGAGAGAAGTGGACGGGTGATCGACTTGTGGGTAGCCTTCTCTAATGCGGTAATCATCGTGGGGCGGCTCATCCGGGAGGCTTGGACCCGCTACCGCTGGGACGGCCGACCCCTCCGCCGACCATGACCTATTGGCGCGGCCTCTTAGGAAAAAATCGACAGAAACATACAGGATGCCTCGATCGCAGGCGGATACCCTCTTTATGTAAGTTTTAGCGCAGCAACGATGCCAAAACATTAAACCATGACAAAACGCACAGTGTTACTCATGACAAATTGTATACTCGTGCGAGAAATACCGAGACTTGGCCGGTAAATACGTGCGGTCAGGGGGTCAAAAAGCTACTGTCCTTAAACGCGCACCCCTTGATTCCCAGGGGTTCGCCCCTAACGATAGGTCCGAACCCGTAAGCTGCGATCTTCCTGGCGCAGCCAGCATCTTTGCCCATCAGACCTCTCCCGACACGGAGGCATCAACGTGCGGGCCTTTGTACGCCCCGTGAGCCCCGTAGAGGCTGGCGAGGCCGTGGTCGAGTAGCTGGTCCGGATGGGCTCCGCGAATAGGTACGAGAACCGCCGCCAGAAGCGGGCCATGATCTACGTGTGCTGGAGCGGGGATTCGTTCAGGCCGAGCCAGTAGAGCATCAGTTGCCCGACGACCTCAAGGAAACGCTTGAAGTCCACGGGCTTTCGGACGTAGGAGTTGGCGCCCAGGCCGTAGCCTTCGAGGACGTCCCTGCGCTCCCTGGAGGAGGTCAAGATCACCACGGGCAAGAGGCGCGTGCGCTCGTCGGCGCGCACGCGTTCGAGCACCTCGAAGCCGTTCAGGCGCGGCAGCTTGAGGTCCAGCAGGATCAGGCGCGGCATCGCGTCTTCGGACCGCCCGGCGTGTCCTGGCGGGAACAGGAAGTCCAGCGCCTCGCCCCCGTCGCGGGCCACTACCACCTCGCCGGCCATGCCGTTCTTCGCCAGCGCCCGCAGCATCAGGAGCTCGTCGTCGGGGTTGTCCTCGACGAGCAGGATCGACCGCTCTCTCACTCCACCTCTGTCCCGCCGCGGTAGCCCACGATCCCTCTGCTCTCCTGTGTTGATGTGGCCGGCACAATATATCCCCCGGGGGCGCGCCTCGCATCCCGCAAAAGGGTGATTTCGGCCTTCCGGAACGTGCGGGTCTCCGCAATCGAGGAGAAGCGGGCCGACAGAGGAGGGGGAAACGGGCGTCGGCCCGGCTTTAATATAGGGTCGGTCCCTAGGAGGGGGATAAGGGCATCCGACCGCTTGATGGGGAGTATCGTACGCGCGGGGGTGATCCGGCATCCCCCAAATGGGTGATCTTTTTCTAGCCCACGATTTGCCCCGAATCGGCGCCGTCAATAGAATGGGCAGACGTTTTCGATGGAAGCGACGCTGCTCATCTCGGCCAGGCGGCTCCCCGGGGCGGGTGCCTGAAGTGGGCGCCCCGCTCCGGGTGCTGCTCGTGGAGGACTCGGAGAACGACGCCCTGCTGCTCCTCAGGCAGCTCAAGCGCGGCGGCTACGAGCCGTCCTCCAGGCGGGTCGACACCGCCGGGGAGATGGAGGCCGCCCTGGAGGACCAGGCGTGGGACCTCGTCATCTCCGACCACAACATGCCGGCCTTCAACTCCCTCGCGGCGCTGGACCTGCTGCGGTCCAAGGGCTTCGTGGACCTGCCGTTCATTATCGTGAGCGGGAGGATCGGCGAGGACGCCGCCGTCTCGGCGATGAAGGCCGGCGCCCACGACTACATAATGAAGGACAACCTCGCC
>CADCVI010000184.1 GCA_902806105.1 uncultured Rubrobacteraceae bacterium | reverse complement strand
CACGAGATGTAGATGAGCAACAACCCGCCCAAGACCTGCAGGAGCGGTATCTGAACGAGGAAAGAGACGATGAAGGCGAAGATGATCCTGAGGATGATCGCCGCCGCGACCCCCAGCTGAATGGCCCGCCGGCGCACGTTGCCCTGCAGGTTGCGCACCGCCAGCGCGATCACGACAGCGTTGTCCCCTGATAGGATGAGATCTATAAGCAGGACACCGACAAATGCCCCCAACAAATCCAGGCTGAATATTCCCTCCACGATGCCCCTTCTTGTCGTTGCCCGCCGCTACCGCCCATCGAGCATGCTCGGCCGATTATACGCAACGACGCGAAAGGAATCCGGCTACGTCCGCCCGAGATGGGTCCGCGAGAACTCTAGGGAGCCGGGCTGACGTTGCGACATCACCGCCAGACGGCCCTGGCACAGGGTTCACGCGTATCTTCTCTTGGCCGTCCGCCGCGACGTCAAACAAGGACGGGCCCGTTCCGGCCTCGGAATGCCGTCTTCGATGCGTTCTTACCACTACCTGTGGCCATGCGAGCGCATCGGGGTCACCGGGGTCGCCGCGGCGGACGCCCCTTCCCTACCGGTTCAGGAGCCGGCCGAGGAGACCCCTGCTCCTGAGCCGTTCGACCTCCCCGGAGCTCTCCTCCATGGCCCGCTCCAGGCGCGACATCTGCTCTACGCGCTCCATGAGCATCAACCGCTCCTCTGCCGCCGCCCTTAGCTCCAGGACCTCGTCCAGGAGCCGGCGTCGCTCGGCGGTCGCCTCCTTTGCCTCCCTCTGGAGCCGCGCGTTGGAGGCGCGGACCTCCTTCAGCCCGCCCGAGAGCCTGCCGACCTCCTCCCTGGCCTCCGCGAGCGCCTTCGCGAGCGCGTGAGCGAGCTCCAGCGCGGCGGCCCCGCCGATGCGGTCCCGGACGGCCTCCAACGGTACCCTGCCCTCTTCGTTCGCGAGCGAGCGCGCCTCCGGCTCCGGGACGCCGAGTAGACGCGCGGCATCTTCGACGGGGAGGGACTTCTCTGGCGCGGGGTCAGTCAACCGAGGGATCCGCGCCGGGGGACGGCTCGACGTCGTGGCCGGCCTCCGCTATGGCCCCCTCGATCCTCTCCTGCTCGGCCTCGCCGCCGCTGTAGGAGACGGCGACCAGGCCCTTCTCCCCGTCTACGTTGACGAGGTCGACGAAGTCCAGGCGCGTGAGGGCGCGCTCTAACCTCTCGGCGTCCTCCGCGTCGGAGACGTCCTTCACCACGAAAGCCACGTCTGGCATCGTGCCTCCCTTCGGTCGGCAGCTTTCAGCTGTTGGCAGTCAGCTATAAGCTTCTTGTCGGCATGGCAGAAGGGCTCGACGCCCTCGTCACCATTCTACCGATCAAGTCTGGTCCACAGTCGCCCGGTTGTCACCTCTGGACCTGGTTGGCCATGCTGGCTGACCGCTGAAAGCTGTCGGCTATTATTCCTGTTCGCGGGGGCGCACGGTGAGCGAGAGCTCTTTGCCCTTTCTGAGGACTTTCAGCTCCATGTCGCGGCCTATGGCCGACTCGTCCAGGAGGGCGAGGAGGTCGCCGTTGGAGCGGACGGGCCTGTCGCCGAGGCCCACGATCACGTCCCCCGGGCGGACGCCGGCCCTGCGGGCGGGGCCGTTGGGGGGAACCTCGCGCACGCCCGCGCCCCCGCCGACGCCGCCGCGCGCCGGCTGGGTGGCGACGACGACGCCGCCCCTCCGTTACGAGGGAGAAGACGAGGCGCCTGAAGGCGCCCGAGACCGGCACGGCGAAGCCTATGCCCTGGGCGCCGCCGATTATGGCGGTGTTGATGCCGACGACCCTGCCGGATGCCTCGGCCAGAGGTCCGCCGGAGTTGCCCGGGTTGATGGCGGCGTCCGTCTGGATGACGTTCTCGATCGGGCGCCCTTCCTGGCCCCGGATGGAGCGTCCGAGCGCGCTCACCACCCCGGCCGTCACCGTGCTCTGGAAGCCCAGAGGGCTCCCGATGGCGACGACGAGCTGGCCGACTACGAGGTTCTCGGCCTCGCCGAGCGCCGCGACGACCGGTTCATCCTCCGGCGTGAAGCGGACCACCCCGAGGTCGCTCGGCGGGTCGTCGCCGAGCACCTCCGCCGGGACCGACGTCCCGTCGGAGAACGTGACCCTCATCTCGCCGCCGCCGTCGCGCCGGCCGCCGGCGCTGCCGAGGCCGCGCACTACGTGGCTGTTGGTGACGGCCGTGGCCGTGGTCCCATCCGTGCCGAGGACCACGCCGCTCCCGCCGCCGCGGCCGTCCTGGAGGCCGAGCGAGATCACGGCCGGCTCGAGCGTCTCCGTCACGTCGCGTACGGCCCGCGAGTAGGCGTCGAGCGCGGGCTTCTCCAGCCTCGAACTGGCCGAAAGGTTCTCGAAGATCTCCATGCGACACTTTCTACCGCGCGGCCGGACCTGCGCCACCCGGAAGAACGGCCAGGTTACCCTGACCGGAGCGGACGCTCCCATGCCGGAGAGTCACCCGGAGGACCATCGCTTGTCCGGGAGCTTGAGCGCCGGCGTAGAGACCTGTAACCTCTCCCGCAACCCACGCGTCGCACCGGAGGTAGCGATTGGCCCGCCGCGTCAGATCCCCGGACGCCTTGATCCTGCTGTCGAGCGTTGCGGCCGTTGCCCTGCTCGCACCCCTGCGGGCCGTCGCCGAAGCCGCGCCTCCGGTTGCCTTCGTCGCGACCCTCCTGCTCTTCATGGCACCCGGGGTGCTCATAACGCACTGGTTTTTTGGGGACTCCATCTCGGGTCTGGCCGTGGCGCCCGTCGCGTTCGCCGTCAGCACGGGCGTTTTCGCCCTCCTGGGGGTGCCGTCCCTGATCTTGCACCGGAGCATCGAGTCCTACCTCTGGGCCTCGGGAGCGGTGCTGGCGGTCTCCCTCGCGGTGGCAGGCTGGAGGGTCCTGCGGGCGGGGACGCCCGCGCCGGAGGCCTGGACTGACGCGGACGGGGACGATAGGACGCACGGGCCTCCGGCCGGCTGGCTGTGGGCGCCCCTGGCTTTACTGGGCGGGGGCCTGGCCTTTGTTGCCACGAGGAGGGTGCCGAGTAACTACGACGACGCGTGGGTCTACCTGTCGTGGGTGAGAGACTTCATGGGGGCGGAGAGGCTCGCGCTGCGCGACCCGTATTTCGGCGAGAGGACCGCCGAGCTGTCGCGAGTGAAGGTGAACGGGTGGCTGCTGGAGCAGGCCGCCCTCTCCCGCGTCTCCGGTCTGGACCCCATAGAGATGGTGCTCAGGTACCTGACCCCGACGCTGGTCGTCGTGGCCTTGCTTGCCGTCTACGCCCTGGCCCGGGCCCTTCTGAAGAGTGAGCGGGCGGCGGTCCTCTCGGCCACCGTCTACGCCCTGTTTCACGTGGTGTTTATCGAGCCTTCGGTTCACAACGTCGGGGTGGAGCTCGCCGTCCGCATAGCGGAGGACAAGCACGCCGCCAGGTTCCTCATCCTGCCCGTGGCGCTCCTCTCCGCCGCGCTCTTCGTGGAGGGCCGCAAGCTACGCTATCTTGGCCTCTTCGCTTTCATGTGCTGGACGACGGTGGCCGTGCACCCTTCGGTGCTGGCACCCCTCGGGTTGTGCATGCTCGGCTTCGGGCTGGCGCACGTGGCGACCAACCCACGACGGAGGACGGCCTGGGCGGGAATGGCGGCCCTGGCGCTTGCGATGTGGAGCGTGGTCCTCGGTCCCCTGCTCTTGCTCTTCGCCGGCGAGTCGCCCGCCGCCGTGCTGTTCTCCGCGGACATCAACGCGACCCCGCCCGCGGTGCTCGAGTACACGGTGTTCATCACGGAGAGCTGGCGGCACATCTACGAGTTCGACGACGGCTCGTACATGATGCACCCCTGGCTGCTGCTGAACCCGGTGATGCTCGGGGCGTACGTGCTGGGCGTCCCCTTCTTGTTGCGGCGGATAAGGGCCGGCCCCGCCGCCCAACTCCTCCTCGGCGGTCTGGTCGTGGTTGGCGTCGCGGTCTATGTGCCGCCGGTCGCCACGTTCGTGGGGGAGGAGATGATAGTGCCGGGCCTGCTGTGGCGCCTGGCCTGGCCGATCCCCCTCCTCGGCCTGCTGACGGTCGGCTGGATGGCGTGGGAGGCCTTTGGTTACGCGGAGACCCGTCTGGGAGGGCTCGGGATCGGACGCGGCGCGACCCGGGCGTTGCCGCTGGCGCTCGCGGCCGTTCTGATGGCGGTCGCCGCGACCCCCGCCGTGGCGAAGGCCGTGGGCCTCTACCGCGAGTTCGAGGTCGCGCGCACCCCGAACTACCACCCCGACCCCGTCTTCCCCTGGCTTCGGGACAACCTCGAAGGGGACGGCGTCCTGCTCGCGCGCGACAGCGCCAACAACGTAATCCCCGCCTACTCGACCTCGTTGGATGTAGTAAGCCAGCGGGGAGAGGGCATGATCCGGGACCGCGAGGAGCTGGAGCGCAGGGCCGGCTCGGAGTTGGGTATCCCCCGCCGCTACTGGGACGTTCACCGCTTCTTTTTCGGCCCAACCCTCGACGCGGAAGCCCACGAGATACTGCGCCGCCACGGGGTGGACTACCTGATGGTCTACGCTGGAGGCCCGCTCGACGAACGGCTGAAGACCCTGCCCGGTTTCTCGGCCGTGGAAGGCGCCCCCCGGAAGAAGTACGGCCTCTACGCGGTGGACCTCCAAAAGCTCGGCCCGCCCGCCCGGGGCTCCGACAGGCCCCGCGACGTCGCACCGCCAGCGGCTACCGGGTCGTGAAGCCGCGGCCAGGTGCGGTGGTAGCCGAGTCGGGATCGAAGAGAGAGCCTTCTGCCTCTCTGGTACGGCGCGCAGCACAATCTCTGAGGGAAAGCCGCGAGCAAGGTCCCATAGGAAACGCGACAAAGCCACGCTCCTCGTACCTCGCGCTCAGCGGTTACGCGAAGTTCGTCCGGTACCAGGTCCGATCGATCCCGATACGGCTCGGACCGGGGCCGCCCTCGTACCGGAACGCGAAAATTCCCCGGACCGGTGCGGTTGACACCCCCGAGCCGGGGAGGTAGCATCGCTTTCTCTATATGCGTTTTACACATAGTAACACGAGGCATTACCCGAGGAGGCGACCGAAGATGGCAACATCCTTGCAAGACGTGCTGCGCAGCATGCTGGAGGACGCCCAGAGGTACCAGTCGCTGGCACAAGGGGCGAGCGGCGGCCTCTCCGGAGGGCCGGACGACGAGCTGGTGTCGGGCGCCCTGAAGGAGATCGAACGGCTGGGCCACAGCCAGGCGCGCGAGGCCGAGAGGCTCCTCACCCGGCGAACCGCCGGGTAGGACCCCAGAGGGGCTGATGGAAGGTAAGCCCTACGCGAAGTTCGTGCCTGGGGCCTTCCCGGAGCGTCGGGCGCAAGGCGCCGGCCGCGGTCCCGTCCCGGGCACGCGGCGGTCTCCCGGCCCTTACGAGTTCCACCATTCGTCGAGCTCGTACTGGGTGCGCTGGAAGGCCTTGACTTCCGCGATCTTGCCGTCGCGCAGCCGGGACATGAGCAAGGTCTCCCACTCCAGGCTCTTCCCGCCGGTGGTGCCGCGCGGAAGCTCGTGCACGAGGGCTGCGGTCTCGTCGACCAGTATCCGCCCGACCTCCGAGGAGAAGCTGTCCCCGGTGGCATCCCGCAGGCCCCGGAAAAAGCCCGCGACGTCCTCCTTGCCCCGATACTCCCGGGAGAAGACGTTGCGCCCCGGGTAACGCCAGACGATGTCCTCTGTCAGGCACTCCATCATGGCCTCCGGGTCCTTGTTGGCCCTGGGCTCGCTAAACCTGCGCATAAGCGCCATGTTCTGCTCCCGCAAGGTGTTTCGCTGCCGCAAAGACCGAGAAGCCGTTCGGAGAGGGTCCGTGCGCAAGGCCTTGCGCGGGTCCATATAATCCGTCCCATGAGCCTCATCCCAGACGTCCGTCTCTCTGCCGCTATAGGAACCGCCAGGGCGGCGCAGGTCGCGAGCCGCAGGCTCGGCAGGGGCGGGGGATCCACCATCCCCGGCGTCGTGGCCCGCAGGGTAGACCCTGGCGTTCTCGCCAAGCTCTCGCGGCGGCTCCCGCTCGGGTCGGCCGCTGTAACGGGCACCAACGGCAAGACGACGACGACTGGCCTGATC
>CADCVI010000183.1 GCA_902806105.1 uncultured Rubrobacteraceae bacterium | reverse complement strand
TTTCCCGGCTCCGCGTGCTCGCGCCGCAACATCTCGTAGATCGGATACCCGAACTTGCCGCAGCAGGCGTCGTGGCGGCCGTGGGTGCAGACCGCAAGGTCCCGCACGCCCCGGGTGTCTTCCCGGTAACCTTCGAAACGGGAGGCCGCCTCCGGCTCACCGAAGAGCGCCTCCACCGCCGGTATCAGGTCTTTGTGGGGGAGCAGGTACTCGATCTTCTCGTAGGCTGCGAAGGGTCCGGCGGGCCTGCGCAGGTAGACGAGGCGCGTGCATCCCTTGACGGAGTACTCGGGGTCCGGAAGGAGCGCCGTCATGCCAACCTGAGAGCCGCCTCTCCAGGCCACCATCAGGGCGTCCCACAGGCCCTCGGGGTAGTTTTTCGAGGCGCCGACGTCGTCCTCCCAGGGCGGCGCTACCTCGACGAGCAGGCGGTGTTCGAAGGGGACGGCGTAGCCCGCAAGGTCCTCCCCGTTCTCCTTCGAGACGACGGAGCACAGGCGGCCCTCGAAGCCCGGATCTTCCCGGGTCGCCATCCAGATTATCCCGTGTCCGAGGGTGAGGTCACGGCACGAGCTTAACCCAGACCGGCAGATCGCGCCGCGCCGACGGCGGTACGACCAAAGCCCGATGCTGCGTGCGCTGCGTCCCTGGTCGGAACGGGTTGCCGGGGCTTTGTCACAGTGTTAGCGTTCACATTCGGCGGGTCCGCTTCGGGCGTTGACGGGGGCGGATGCTGCCAGTATGCTGGCGCGGCAAGGGGCGAAGGGTATCAGGAAGCCGGTGGAATTCCGGCACGGTCCCGCCACTGTAAACGGGGAGCGAGCCCGCAGGAAGCCACCGGGTCCGGGAGGATTCGGGAAGGCGCGGGGGAGCGAGGATCCGGAAGTCAGGAGACTGGCCGTCGCCCACAAAAGAAGGAACCCTAGCGGGGCGCGGACCCCGAGGAGGAGGTTGTTCTGTTGAACGCTACCCCGAAGACCCTGGTGGGGGCACGGCTTCTATACCCCCTTGCCCTGGCGATGCTCGTGCTCTACGCGGTGCTCTTCGACAACGGGGTGTTGCTCTCGCCCGCTATCGGGGCGGAGGCCTCCCAGGCCGCAAACTACATGCACGAGCTCTTCCACGACGGGCGTCACCTGCTCGGCACACCTTGCCACTAGACCGCTAACGTCTTCGTAGCGGTGATCCGAACCCACCTCCGATGGGGGCTCCTCGCGGGCCTCGCCGCCGGCCTGCTCGCCGGGCTCTTCGGCTTCGCCTTCGGGGAGCCGATCCTCGACCGTGCCATCGCGATGGAGGGCAGCGGCGGCCACAGCCACGCCGAGGGGCAGGCGGAAGGCTCCCACCACGACGCGGAGGAGGTCTTCGGGCGTGGCGAGCAGAAGGGCGGGCTGTTCCTGGCGACCGGGCTCTACGGCACCGCTATGGGGGCGCTCTTCGGCCTCGCCTCGGGGCTCTTCGGGGGGCGCCTGGCGGGCGAGGGCTGGGGCCGGAGCATCAAGCTGGCGGCCGCGGTCTTCGCGGGGGCGGTCCTCGTGCCGTTCCTGAAGTACCCCCCGAACCCGCCCGGCGTCGGTACGGACCCGGAGACCCTTACCGCCCGCACCCTCTCGTACCTCGCGATGGTCGGCCTCTCCCTGCTCGCCGTCTTCTTCGCGTGGCGGCTCTCCCGGGAGCTCGGGGCGCTCTCGACGCCCGCGCGCCACCTCGCGACCGGCTCGTTTCTCGCCGTCTCGTGGGGGTTGCTCATGTTCCTGCTGCCCGGCTTCGAGGGGGCCACGGCCGGGGATGCCCCGGCGGATCTCGTGTGGGCCTTCAGGCTCTCTTCCCTGGGTACGCAGGCCGTGCTCTGGGCGGGGGTAGGGTGCGCCTTCGGGCTGCTCTCGGAGAGGGCAGTTGCACGCGGCGCGAGGGAGACGGCGCGCTCCGTGCCCGGGGGGACCACGGGGTGAGGGGCGCGCTGCTCGTCGCCGGGACGCACTCGGACGCGGGGAAGAGCGTCGTCGTGGCCGGGATCTGCCGCTGGCTCGTGCGCGAGGGCGTGAGGGTCGCGCCGTTCAAGGCCCAGAACATGGCCCTGAACAGCTTCGTGACGCGGGAGGGGGCGGAGATCGGGCGGGCGCAGGCCGCGCAGGCCGCGGCGGCGAGGGTAGAGCCAGAGGCCGCGATGAACCCGGTGCTCTTGAAGCCCTCGGCGGAGCGGGAGACGCAGGTGATCCTGCTGGGAAAGCCCTACGCCACGGCTACGGCGAGAAGCTACGGCGCGATGAAGAAGGAGCTTCTGCCGGTGGTCCTCGACTCGCTCTCCGACCTGCGCCGGCGCTTCGACGTGGTCGTCTGCGAGGGGGCGGGGAGCCCGGCGGAGATCAACCTCAGGGAGAACGACATCGCGAACATGGGCCTCGCTCGCGCGGCAAGCCTGCCGGTCGTCGTCGTCGGGGACATCGACCGGGGCGGCCTCTTCGCCTCCCTCTACGGCACCCTCGCCCTCCTCTCGCCGGAGGACCAGGCGCTCGTCGGGGGCTTTCTCGTCAACAAGTTCCGGGGGGATCCCGCGGTCCTGGAGCCGGGGCTCCGGCAGATGAGCGGGATGACCGGGCGGCCGTTCCTCGGCACGCTGCCCCACGCGAGGGGCCTGAGCCTCCTCGACGGGGAGGACTCGCTCGCCCTCGACGTGCCCCGCCCTGCCAAGTCGCCCCTGGGGAGGGACGTCTTGCGCGTCGCGGTGTTGCGCCTCGGCAGGATCAGCAACTTCACCGACATGGACGCCCTCTCCCACGAGCCGGGTGTTGCGGTGCGCTTCACGGGGTCGCCCGAGGAGGTGCTCGACGCCGACCTCGCCGTCCTGCCCGGCACCAAGGCGACCGTCGACGACCTCGCGAAGCTCCGTGCCTCCGGCCTGGATCGGGCGATCCTTCAGAGGGCGAAACTGGGCCTCCCGACCCTCGGTATCTGCGGCGGCTACCAGATGATGGGGACCAGGGTTTCTGATGGGGTCGAGAGCCGCAAGGGCGAGGTCTCCGGGCTCGGCCTCCTCCCGGTCGAGACCGTCTTCGAGGAGGAGAAGCTCCTCGGGCGTCCCGAGGGGCGGGCGACGTACTTCGGGGACGCGCCGGTCTCGGGGTATGAGATCCGTCACGGACGCGTCGCCCGCTCCGGGGGGGAGCCCCTGTTCCTCACGCCCGTCGCGGACGAGGGCTGCGTGGTTGGGCAAACCTTCGGGACCTCCTGGCACGGCGTCTTCGAGTCGGACGCCTTCCGCCGGTCCTTCCTCCTTCACGTGGCAGAGGCGCGCGGCCTCGACTGGAAGCCCGGGGACGAGCCGTTCGCCGCCGCCAGGGAGGCCCAGATCGACAAGCTCGGGGATCTCGTCGCCGAGAACGTGGACCGGGAGGCGTTGCTCCGCCTGATCGACGAAGGTTCGCCCGCGGGGCTCCCCGTCGTCGGCCCCCACCCGTCGTCCACCGATGTCCGGCCCCTGGTGGCGTCGGGGGCGTTGCGAGGCGGCGCGGCCGGTAACGGTCACGACGCTCTCGAAGAGATCGAAACCAATGCGAAGCCGGGGAGGCCGAGATGAGATCCAAGCTAGAGGCGGAGAATTGATGGCCGACGGTGCCAGAACCCTGCTCTTTCTGACGACGGCGGACACCGAGATACTGGCCGCCGCCAGGGCCTCGGAACTCCTGCCCGACGGCTTCCCCGGGGTCCGCTGCGCCAACCCGGTCAACCTGGCCGACCCGCGAGCCTTCCTGGACGAGGCCCTGCCGGGGGCGCGAGCCGTGATCCTGCGCCTCCTCGGCGGCAAGCGGGCGTGGCCCGAGGGGGTCGAGAATCTGCGACGCCGCTGCGACGAGATGGGCATCCCCCTGCTGGCGTTCGGCGGGGAGGCGGAGCCCGACGCTGAGCTTACCGCGCTCTCGACCGCGCCCTCGGGGACGGTCGCCGAGGCGTTCGAGTACCTGAGGCACGGCGGCCTCGTCAACACCGAGAACCTGCTCCGCTTCGTCGCGGACACGCTCCTCGTCGAGGGCTACGGCTTCGAGCCCCCGAAGGCGTTGCCGGACGTGGGCGTCTACCATCCGGCGCTCGGCGACGGTGCTTCCCTAGAAGACCTCTTGCCGCTTCACGACGAGGGCCGCCCGACCGTCGGCGTCGTCTTCTACCGCGCCCACTGGATGAGCGGCAACACCGCGTTCGTAGACGATCTGGTCGGCGCCCTGGACGAGGCGGGGGCGAACGCCCTGCCCGTGTTCTGCTACTCGCTGCGGGGCGGGGCGGACGGCGAGGTCGCGGCGATCGAGATGCTGAAGGGCCGCGTCGACTCCCTCGTGACCACCGTGCTCGCCGGCGGGGGCTCGAACGCCTCGGACGCCTACAAGGAGGGCTCGCCGGAGGGCTGGCTGGAGTGGGAGGTGCCCGCGCTCGAAGAGCTGGGGGTGCCGGTGGTGCAGGGGATCTGCACGACGGGATCTCGCGAGGCGTGGCTCCGCTCCGACGCCGGTCTCTCGCCGCTGGACGTCGCCTGGCAGGTCGCAATCCCCGAGTTCGACGGCCGCATAATCGGGGTCCCGTTCTCCTTCAAGGAGCGTTCCTCCGAGGGTTCGCCGGTCGGCGCCCCGCTCACGCTGTACAGGACGGACCCGGGCCGGACCGCGCGCCTCGCCGGTCTGGCCGCCCGGTTCGCGCGCCTCGGGACGACGCCGAACGGCGAGAAGAAGCTGGCTATCCTGCTCTCCAACTACCCGACGAAGCACTCGCGGGTCGGGAACGCCGTCGGGCTCGACACGCCGGTGAGCGCCATAGGGCTGCTCAATGCGCTCCGGGAGGCGGGGTACCGCGTGAGCGGGGCGCCGGAGGATGGGGACGAGCTGATCCACGCTCTCATCGCCGCGGGCGGGCACGACCTGGAGTTTCTGACCGAGGAGCAGCTGGGGGGTGCGACGGGGCGCCTCGGTACGGGTCGCTACGCGGAGTGGTTCGCCGGGCTTCCTGAAGAGTTGAGGGCCGGGGTCGTGGAGCACTGGGGGCCGCCGCCGGGCGAGTTGTACGTCCATGGGGACGAGTTCGTGGTCGCGGGCCTGAGGTTCGGGGACGTGTTCGTCGGGATACAGTCGCCGCGCGGGTTCGGGGAGAACCCGATCGCGATCTACCACGACCCCGACCTCCCGCCGACCCACCACTACCTCGCCTCTTACTGGTGGATCATCGAAGAGTTCGGGGCCGACGCGATCGTCCACCTCGGCAAGCACGGGACGCTCGAATGGCTCCCCGGCAAGTCGCTGGGCCTCTCGGGGGCGTGCGCCCCGGACGCGGCGCTGAAGGACGTCCCGCTCTTCTACCCGTTCGTCGTCAACGACCCCGGCGAGGGGACGCAGGCCAAGCGCCGGGCTCACGCGACGGTCGTGGACCACCTCATCCCGCCGATGACGCGGGCGGAGACCTACGACGATCTGGCGAAGCTGGAGCAGCTCCTCGACGAGTACTATCAGGTCGAGACGCTGGATCCCTCCAAGCTACCGGCGATCCGGGTGAAGATCTGGGAGGTCCTTCGCGACGCCGAGCTTCACCGCGACCTCGGCGTCGAGGAGGAGCCCGAGGAGTTCGGCGACTTTCTGGTCCACGTCGACGGCTACCTCTGCGAGATAAAGGACCTGCCGATTCGCGGCGGCCTCCACGTCCTCGGGCAGGCCCCGGAGGGCGAGCCGCTGCGCCACCTCGTCGCCTCGATCCTGCGCCTCGGCGCGGGCGAGACCCCGGGCCTCAGAAGGGCCGTCGGCGCCGCCTACGGTCTCGACGAACGCTCCCTCGCCGAGAACGGCGGCCTACGGGCGGAGGCCCCCGAGTCCCTCTCCGCCCGCTTCCCCGGGGTCGTCGCCACCGCCTCCGACCTGCTGGACAAACTGGAGGAGGCTTCCCAGGCCCTGCTCTTCGCGCTCGAAGAACGCGGGTGGGACGCAGCCGAAGCAGATGCCGTGTGCGAGGGTGTCCTTGGCGTGGCGGACGAGGGGGTAGCGCGCTCTCTGCGCTTCGCCGCCGGGGAGGTCGTGCCGCGCCTGATGCGCACGCCCGACGAGACGAAGAACCTCATCTCGGGGCTCTCGGGCGGTTACGTGCCGGCCGGTCCCTCCGGTTCGCCGACGCGTGGGCTCGTCAACGTCCTTCCGACGGGGCGAAACTTCTACTCCGTCGACCCGAAGGCGCTGCCCTCGCAGCTCTCGTGGGAGGTCGGGCAGGGGCTCGCCGACGACCTGTTGCGGCGTCACATGGAGGAAGAAGGGCGCTATCCGGAGACCGTCGGGATCGTGGTGTGGGGGACGGCCGCGATGCGCACGCAGGGCGACGACATCGCCGAGATCCTCGCGCTCATGGGCGTTCGGCCGAAGTGGAACGAGGAGTCAAGGCGCGTGACGGGGCTCGCGGTCGTGCCCTTGGAGGAGCTCGGACGGCCGAGGGTAGACGTTACCGTGAGGATCAGCGGCTTCTTCCGGGACGCGTTCCCAAACCTGATCTCCTTGATGGACGAGGCAGTCCGAACGGTCGCCGCCCTCGACGAGCCCGACGAGATGAACTTCGTCCGAAAGCACGCCCGGGAGGAGAAGGATTCCGGCGCCGACGAGCGCCGCTCCACGACCCGCATCTTCGGCTCCAAGCCCGGGGCCTACGGCGCGGGCCTCCTGCCCCTCATGGACGCGCGCAACTGGCGCGACGACGAGGACCTGGCGGAGGTCTACGCCGTCTGGGGCGGCTACGCCTACGGGAAGGGCCTGGACGGGGTGGAGGCGCGCGACGCGCTCCACTCGAACCTCCGGCGCACCGAGGTCGCGGTCAAGAACATAGACAACCGCGAGCACGACCTCTTCGACTCCGACGACTACTTCCAGTACCACGGGGGCATGATCGCCGCCGTCCGCGCCCTCACCGGCCGCGACCCGAAGGCCTACATAGGCGACTCCGCAGACCCGTCGCGCCCGAAGACACGCGACCTCTCCGAAGAAGCCCGCCGCGTCTTCCGCAGCCGGGTCGCGAACCCGAAGTGGATCGGCGCCATGCAAAAGCACGGCTACAAGGGCGCCTTCGAGCTCTCCGCAACCGTCGACTACCTCTTCGGCTACGACGCCACCGCGAACGTGGTGGAGGACTGGATGTACCGCGACGTCACCCGCAAGTACGTCCTCGACGAGACCGTCCGCGAGTTCATGCAGCAGTCCAACCCGTGGGCCCTGCGCGCCATAAGCGAGCGCCTGCTCGAAGCCGCCGAGCGCGGCATGTGGGCCGAGCCCGAGCCCGAGGACCTGGACGGTTTGAAGCAGGTCTACCTGGAGGCCGAGGGTATGCTGGAGGACCGGGTATGAGGGAGTTCGGCCTCTGGTTGCGGGAGAGACCCTTGCGGCTAGTCGAGCTTTGCGGCGGCGCGCTCTTGCTGGTGGCCGCCGCGCTGGCATCGGAAGATCTTGCCTCGACGGTTTTTCTGTACTCCTTCGGCGCCCTCCTGCTGGTACTGACGCTTCACTCGTATCTCGGGCAGAACCGGCCTCGTCGATGAGCGCCGCCTACCCCTTCTCCGCCATCGTCGGCCAGGAGGACCTGAAGCTCGCCCTGCTCATAAACGCGGTCTCGCCCGAGGTCGGGGGCGTGCTCGTGCGCGGGGAGAAGGGGACCGCCAAGTCCACGGCGGTCCGGGCGCTGGCGGCTCTCCTGCCCCCGATCCGGGTAATCGCCGGATGCCCGTACTCCTGCGACCCGCAAGCGCCGAACCCGGAGTGTCCGGCGGGCCCTCATCCGGAGGACGCGCCCGTCGAAGGACGGCCGGTCAGGCTGGTGGAGCTCCCGGTGGGGGCGAGTACGGACAGGCTGGCGGGGACCCTGGATATCGAGAAGGCTCTCCTGGAGGGGAAGAAGGCCTTCGAGCCCGGGATTCTCGCGGCGGCGCACCGCGGCATCCTGTACGTGGACGAGGTGAACCTGCTCTCGGACCACCTCGTGGACCTGCTGTTGGACGTCGCGGCGATGGGGACGAACCACGTGGAGCGTGAGGGGGTGAGCGTGCGGCATCCGTCGCGCTTCATCCTCGTCGGGACGATGAACCCGGAGGAGGGCGAGCTCCGGCCGCAGCTTCTGGACCGCTTCGGCGTCACGGTGGAGGTCACGGGCAGCCCGGACCCGAAGGAACGGGTCGAGGTCGTGAGGCGCAGGCTGCACCACGAGGCCGACGGCGAGGAGTTCTCCCGGAAGTGGGCGGGCGCCGACGGGGAGCTCGCGGCGCTCGTCGGGGAGGCGCGGGGCCGTCTGCCGGGGACCGTGCTCACGGACGACGTGCTGTACAAGATCTCCGTCCTGTGCGCGGAGCTCGGGGTCGACGGGCTCAGGGGCGACATCGTGACCGCGAAGACCTCTCGCGTTCTGGCGGCCTGGGAGGGCAGGGACGTGGTCTCGCTGGACGACGTCCGCCGCGCCGCGATCCTGGCGCTCTCGCACCGCCGCAGGCGCGGACCGTTCGAGCAGCCCGGTCTCGACCCCGGGGAGATCGAAGCCGCACTCGGCGAGGACCCGGAACCTGACGGCCCCGACGACGGCACGGACCCCCCCGAGGGCGGCGCGGACGGGCAACGGGGACCGGAGAACGAGGGGGAGGCTCGGCCGGGCGGGGAGCCCTCCGAGAGCCGCGCCGGGTCCGGCGAGAGGGGCCACGCCTCCGGGGAGAAGTTCGAGCCGGTGCGCCTCGAAGTCCCCGAGAAGGGCCGCGGCGGTCCTCTAGGGAGGCGCAGCCGGGTGCTCGGGAGCCCGCACGGGGGGCATGTCGGAGACCGCGAGGCGGGGGGGCGGGTCCACGATGTAGCGCTCGCCGCGACGGTGCGGGCCGCTGCCCCGCGACAGGCGGAGCGCGGGCGGGGCGTTGGTGCGAGGGGGCTCGTGGTGCGTCGGGAGGACCTGCGGGAGAAGGTTCGTGAGGGGAGGGAGGGGAACCTGATCCTCTTTCTCGTGGACGCGAGCGGCTCGATGGCTGCTCGTAAGCGCATGAGCGCCGTGAAGGGCGCCGTCCTCTCCCTGCTATCTGATGCGTACCAGCGCCGGGACAAGGTAGGCCTGGTTTCTTTCAGGGGCGACGGGGCCCGGCTCCTGCTCCCCCCGACCGCGAGCGTGGAGCTCGCCGCCCGCCGCCTCGAAGAGCTTCCGACCGGCGGGCGGACCCCGATCTCGGCCGGGCTCGAGAAGGCGGCAGAGGTGCTAAAAAGGGAGGCGATGCGGGAGAAGGAGCGCCGTCCCCTGCTCGTGCTGCTGACGGACGGGAGGGCCACGGCCGGGCCGGACCCGAAGGGGGCTGCGGCGGGACTCCGGGACCTGGGCGTCGCGTCGATCGTCGTGGATACTGAGGAGGGGTTCGTGAGGCTCGGGATGGCCGAGGGTGTGGCCGGGGCGCTGGGGGCGAGATGCATGAAGCTGGACGACCTTCGGGCCGACGGCCTGGTCGAGCTGGTCGAGAGGAGACGGGTGGCATGAGCGAGACGCAGAGCGAAGCGGTCGGGGGCGAGACGGGGCAGGACGCAGGGCGCGAGCCCAGGGAAGAGAGGCTTAGGCGGCGCTCCCACAGGGAGCGCGCGCTCACCATCATCAACACCGGGCACGGCAAGGGGAAATCGACGGCCTCCTTTGGGGTCATGCTCCGGGGCTGGGCCCGGGGGTACAGGATCGGGGTCTACCAGTTCGTCAAGAGCGGCAAGTGGAACGTCGGGGAGCAGAAGGCCGCCGAGAAGCTCGGGAACATAGACTGGTTCAAGCAGGGCGACGGCTGGACGTGGACCTCCAAGGACCTCGAAGAGAGCGCGGACAAGGCGCGCGAGGGCTGGGCCGAGGTCAAGCGGCGCCTCGCCGACGAGACCTACGACATGCTGCTGCTGGACGAGTTTACCTACCCGATGAAGTTCGGCTGGGTCGACACGAACGAGGTAGTCGAGGTCCTGAAGAACCGTCCCGGTTTCCAGCACGTCATCATCTCGGGGCGCGACGCTCCGGCGGAGCTCGTGGAGATCGCCGACCTCGTCAGCGAGATCCACAAGGTCAAGCACCCCTTCGACGAGGGCTACCGGGGCCAGAAGGGCATCGAGTGGTAGACCGCTCCCCAGAGCAGCGTCTCCCGGCCGCGCATAGCCACGGAACGGGCGGCTCGGCGCCCGGCCCGGAGGCCCGAAACCCGCGGAACCGATTTGGTCCCGGAACAACCCCGGGCACTCCTGCCCGCATGATGGGAGGCGGCTCACGGTTGGGGCGGCGGGCGATATGCCGGGAGGATCGGGCCACATGACCGCGGGGAGCATGTCGCGCGTCGTCGTCGCCGGAACCCACTCCGGTGCTGGCAAGACGACCGTCGCCTCCGGCCTCATGGCCGCCTTCGCGAGGAAGGGTTGCAAGGTCGCCCCGTTCAAGGTCGGCCCGGACTTTATAGATCCCTCGTACCACGCGCTCGCCTCCGGCCGGCCGGGGCGCAACCTCGACGCCTTCCTCTCCGGCTCGGAGCTTGTGGCGCCGCTGTTCGAGCATGGCGCTCGCGGGGCGGACATCTCGGTGATAGAGGGCGTCATGGGGCTCTTCGACGGCAAGACCGGGGGCGGGGAGATGGCCTCGACCGCCCACGTCGCGAAGCTGCTCGGGGCGCCGGTGCTGCTCGTGGTGGACGCGGGGTCGATGGCTCGGTCGGTGGCGGCGATGGTGCATGGTTACGCGACCTTCGATCCCGATCTCCGGGTCGCCGGGGTGATCCTGAACCGCGTCGGCTCCCCGGTACACGAGGGAATCCTGCGCGAGGCGCTCGCGCCGCTCGGCATCCCCGTCCTCGGGGTGCTCCGCCGCGACCGGGAGATCTCCACCCCGGACCGCCACCTCGGCCTCGTGCCCGTGGCCGAGCGCCGCGCCGAGGCCGAACAGGCACTCGACCGGCTGGGGGAGGTGATCTCCCGCTCCTGCGACCTCGACGCCATCTCGCGCCTCGCCGCCTCCGCGGAGGGCCTGAACGCGACGAGCTGGACGCCGGAGTCCCCCGACCCGGAGCCCTCGCCGGTCCGGGTCGCGGTAGCGACGGGCCCGTCGTTCAGCTTCCTGTACAGGGAGAACCTGGAGCTCATGGAGGGGGCCGGCGCGGAGGTCGTCATGTTCGACCCGACCTCGGACGGGGATCTGCCCGGGGGGACGGACGCCCTCTACCTGGGCGGCGGCTTCCCGGAGGCCTACGCGGAGGCGCTCTCCGCGAACGAGCCGTTGAAGGGCCGCATACGGGAGTTTGCGGGGAGCGGGCGCCCGGTCGTCGCGGAGTGCGGCGGCCTCCTCTACCTCTGCCGCGAGCTCGACGGCCATGCGATGTGCGGCGTCCTCGATGCCGGGGCCAGGATGACGAGCCGTCTCTCCCTGGGCTACCGGGAGGCGCGCGCCGCCGCCGACTCGCCTCTCGCGGAGGCCGGGGAGACCGTGCGCGGCCACGAGTTCCACTACTCCGCCGTCGAGCCGGGGGCCGGAGTTTTCCCCCTGGCGTCTCCCGCCTGGGAGCTTGCCGGGCGCGGGGAGGAGGGCTTCGTCTCGGGCGGGGTCTGCGCGAGCTACCTGCACACCCACTGGGCGGCGACGCCGGGGCTCGCGCGCCGTTTCGTGAACAGCGCCGTCCTCGGCCGGCAGCGTCTCGCGGGGGCACGGGTTTGATCGGCACCCTCGTGGGCGTCGGGGTCGGGCCGGGGGACCCCGAGCTCCTGACGGTCAAGGGCCTGCGGGCGCTTCGCGAGGCCGACGAGGTCTTCGTCCCCGTGGGCGACACCGGCGAGATCGGGCGGGCCGAGGCGACCGTGCGCGCGCACCTCGGGGACGACCCTGGGCGCGCGACCCGCCTGCTCTTCGCCCTCTCCGACGACGATGGGGCGCGCAACGAGAGCTGGAACCGCGCCGCCGAGACCGTCTCCCGGTCGCTGTCGGAGGGGAAGCGGTGCGCGTTCGCCACCATCGGAGATCCCAACGTATACTCGACCTTCACGTATCTCGCGAGGACGGTCAGGGGGATCCTGCCGGGGGTCGAGGTGGAGACGGTACCCGGGATCACGGCGATGCAGGACCTCGCGTCGCGCAGCGGTACGGTCCTGGCCCTCGGCAACGACAAGCTCGTGCTGCTGCCCTTCACCGCTGGCAGGGAGGTTCTGGAGGATGCCCTGAAGGGCTTCGAGACCGTGGTCTGCTACAAGGGCGGCGGGAGGCTCGGCGAGGTGCTCGACGCCGCGGAGGGGGCGGGCAGGCTGAAGGGCGCGGTCTACGGGGCGCGCCTGGGTATGGAGGGGGAAGAGGTCGTGCGGGCCGGGGAGATGTCCGGGCGCGACGGGACGTATCTGGCGACGGTAATCTTCAAGGACGGGGGAGCTTTATGAGCAGCAAGGTCTGGTTTATCGGGGCGGGGCCGGGGGCTCCCGACCTGCTCACGATCCGCGGTGCGAAGCTCATCTCCGAGGCCGACGTGGTCGTGTGGGCGAGGAGCCTCGTGCACGAGGGCGTGCTCGAGCACGCGAGGGACGGGGCCGAGGTAATAGAGTCGACCAACATCCCCCTCGAAGGCGTTCGCGAGCTCTACGAGCGGGCCGCGCGGGAGGACCTGAAGATAGCCCGCGTCCACTCCGGCGACCCGAGCCTCTACGGGGCCGTCCTGGAGCAGGCGGAGATCTGCGAGGAGTTGGGTCTCCAATGGGAGATGGTCCCGGGGGTCTCGTCGTTCGGGGCGGCGGCGGCGGCCGTGGGGAGGGAGCTGACCGTGCCGGAGGTCTCGCAGTCCGTGATCCTCACGCGCCGCGCGAGCCGCACCCCGATGCCGAACAACGAGGATATAAAGACCTTCGCGGCCATCGGCACGACCATGGCGATCTTCCTGTCGGCCGCAAAGCCGCGACTCTTGCAGGAGGACCTGATCGAGGGCGGCTACGCCCCCGAGACGCCGTGCGCCGTCGTCTACCGGGCGACGTGGGAGGACGAGCAGGTCATCGAGTGCCGCCTCGACGAGCTCGCGGACCGCATAAGGGCGGCCGGGTTCACGCGACAAGCCCTGATCCTGGTCGGTCCCGGCCTCAACAAGGGCGGCACCAGATCCCACCTCTACAGCCCCCATTTCTCCCACTCGTTCCGCAAGGCCGAAGCTACCTCCGGGGAGCCCGCGCTTGAGGAGGCAGATGCCGCAGCCTCCTAGACGGGAGATCCGGGAACCCTCCATGCCCCCGAGCATGGAGCGGGCGAAGGACGAGCGCCTCAGACCCGGCTGGACCACCGGCACCTGCGCCGCCGCCGCCGCGAAGGCCGCCGCCACGGCCCTCGTCACCGGCGAGGAACAGACGCGCGTCGAGATAAAGCTCCCCCGCAAGGGCGAGGAGCGGCGCGTCGGCTTCCCCGTCGAGCGGTGCGAGGTCGCGGGCGACGGAGCTTCTCCCTCATGGGCCGAGGCCGTCGTCGTCAAGGACGCCGGGGACGACCCGGACGTCACCGACGGGGCGCACCTGACGGCGCGCGTCTCGTGGAGGGACGAGCCGGGGCTGGAGCTTGACCGGGGCGACGGCGTGGGCCTCGTGACGAGGCCCGGGCTCGGCCTCGCCGTCGGGGGACCTGCGATAAACGACGTGCCACGGCGCATGATCTCCTACTCCGTCGAGGAGGTTCTGGACCCCGGGGAACGCGGCGTCCGCGTCGAGATAAGCGTCCCCGGCGGCGAGGGGATGGCCGAGAAGACGACGAACGCACGCCTCGGTATCCTCGGCGGTATCTCGATCCTCGGCACGACGGGCATCGTCCGGCCTTTCTCGACCGCCGCGTGGCGCGCCTCCGTCGGCCAGGCTATAAAGGTCATGGCAGCCCAGGGTCACGAGACCCTCGTCCTCTCCACCGGCGGCCTCACCGAGAAGGCAGCGATGCGCCTCCTCCCGGACCTGGACGCGGTCTGCTTCGTCGAGGTCGGGGACTTCACCGGCCACGCCCTCAAGGGCGCCGTGCAGAACGGCCTCTCCCGCGTCTTCTTCGTCGGGATGACCGGGAAGCTCGCCAAGCTCGCCGCCGGGATCATGATGACCCACTGGACCCGCTCGAAGGTAGACAACGACCTGCTCGCCGAGGTCACGACTCAGGCCGGTGGAGACGAGAGCGTCGTCGAGGAGGTAAAGGGCGCGAACACCGCCCGCCACGCCTACGAGCTCTGGCGCGCGGCGGGCCTGGACGAGGCCCCGAACATCCTGTGCGCGCTCGCCGCCGAGAACCTCGCGGAGTACGCAGGGGGCGGGCTTGACCTTCACGCGATCATGGTCGACTTCGACACCCTCGACCCGGTCGGGGCCAGCCCCGGCGCCCTCGCCCTCACGGCGTGGCAGGCCGCGAAGGGGGCGTCGTCTTGAGCCGCATCTCGGTGATAGGTCTCGACGGCACGCCGCTCGTCCCCGAGGCCGAGAAGCTCGTCCGGGAGGCGGCGCTCGTGGTCGGCGGGAGGCGGCACCTCGGTGAGCTTGGCGTGGAGCCCGAGCGTTCCGCGCTCCTCGTGGGGGACCTTTCGGAGGCGATGGGGGAGATAGAACGGACGGACGGCCCGGTCGCCGTGCTCGCCTCGGGGGACCCGGGGTTCTTCGGGATCGTGCGGATGCTCGGGGAGAGGTTCGGGCGCAAGGATCTGCGGGTGCTCCCGGGCCGCTCCTCCGTCGCCCTGGCCTTCGCGCGGGCCGGGCTACACTGGGACGACGCGGTGGTCGTCAGCGCCCACGGCCGCGAGCCGCGGCGAGCCGTGAACGTTTGCAGGGCGCACCAGAAGGTCGCGGTACTCACCTCCCCCGGGTTCGGCCCGGCGGAGCTGGCGCGGGAGCTTCGGGGTTGGGGACGTTACCTTTTCGTCGCCGAAGACCTGGGCGGGGAGGAGCGTGTTTTCGGCGGGGACGCGGCGACGGTGGCCGGGATGGAATGGAGGGATCCGAACGTGGTCATAGCCATCGATGAGGGGCGGGCGACGGCCCGGAAGGGCTGGGTCTCCTCCGGCACCGGGAGCCCCGGGCGGTGGGCGCTCCCCGAGGACGAGTTCGAGCACCGATCCGGCATGATCACGAAGGCGGAGATCCGGTCGGCAATACTCGCCCGTCTCGGCCCCGGTCGCGGGGACCTGATCTGGGACGTCGGCGCGGGCTCGGGCTCCGTCGCCGTCGAGTGCGCCCGCCTCGGGGCCGCCGCGATAGCCGTCGAACACGACGGGGAGAGCTGCGAACGCATCCGGAGAAACGCCGCCCGGCACGGCGTCTCGATAAGGGTGGTCGAAGGCGAGGCACCGGGCGTGTTACACGACCTGCCCGAGCCGGACGCGGTGTTTGTAGGAGGTACGGGTGCTCGTTTCGAGGAGATCGTGAAGCTCTCGGCCGTCGCGGCGCGCCGGGCCGTGGTCCTGACCCTGATCTCGCTGGAGCGCGTAGTGCCGGCCGCGGAGGTTCTGGAGGGCTGTGGACTCGAGGTGGAGACGACGCTCTTGCAGGCGTCCAAAGTCAGAGGAGTGGGCCCCCTGCACCGCCTTGTACCGGAGACGCCGGTCTTCGTGGTCTCCGGGACGAGGGATGGGGTGACGGCTTGATCGGGCTCGTCGCCGCCACCCGCAACGGACGCCGACGCGCCGCGCACCTGGCGCAGGCCTGGGAGGACGCGAAGCTCTACCCGGGGAAGCCCTCGGAGGCGCTGCGCATGGCGTGGGCGGACTGCGACCAGATCGTCGTGTTCCTCGCTGCGGGGGCCGCTGTCAGGCTCGCGGCCCCGCTCCTCGCGGACAAGCGCCGTGACCCCGGCCTCGTCTGCGTCGACGACGCGGCCCGCTACGCCATCGCCCTTGCCGGGGGCCACGCCGGCGGCGCGAACGCCCTCGCCTCCCGCGTCGCCGACGCCCTGGGCTCCGAGCCCATCGTCACGACCGCGAGCGAATCGCTCGGCTTGCAGGCCCTCGATTCGTTCGGGAGGGACCTTGGATTCGGGGTCGAGGAGGGCTCCGACCTCGCGGGCGTGGGGGCGATCCTAGTCTCCGGCGAGACGGTGCGCCTCGTCTCCGAGAGCCGCTGGCCCACGGGTCCCCTGCCCGACAACGTCGTGACGAAGGTGGAGGACGAACCCGACGAGAACGCGTGCGAGGGCGCGGCGGCGCGCATGATCATCTCCGACAGGCTCGTCGACGAGCCCGGACCGGGGTGCGTCGTCTACCGCCCCCCTTCCCTCGTCGTCGGCGTCGGATGCAGCCGCGGGGCTTCGAGGGATGAGATCCTGAACCTCCTCCGCTCAACCCTGCGCGCGGCCGGGCTCTCCGGGAGGTCCGTCGCGGCCCTGGCGAGCATAGACGTGAAGTCGGACGAGCCCGGTCTCCTGGAGGCGGCGGAGGCGCTGGGCGTCCCGATCCGTTTCCACCGCGCCGGGGAGCTCTCGGATATCGAGGTGCCGAATCCCTCCTCGGTGGTGGAGGGAGCGGTCGGCACCCCGAGCGTCGCCGAGGCGTCGGTGATCGCCACGGGGGCCACCCTCGTCGTGGAGAAGAAGAAGTCCGAGAACGCGACGGCGGCGGTCGGCAGGCTGCCCGTCCGGGGGAAGCTGCGGCTCGTCGGGCTCGGACCCGGGACGGACGGTCTGATCCCGCCGATGGCCCGCGACGCCCTCGCCCGCTCCGAGGTCATCGTGGGCCTGGAGCAGTACGTCGAGAGGATACGTCATCTCCTGAGGCCCGGGACCAGCATCGTCACGCTACCGCTTGGGGACGAGATCGCCCGCTGCGAGAGAGCCCTCGCCGAGGCCAGGGCGGGCGGCAGCGCCGCGCTCGTCTCAAGCGGCGACGTCGGCGTCTACGCGATGGGCTCGCCCGCCCTGGAGCTCGCCGGGGAGGAGGTCGACGTCGAGGTAGTCCCCGGCATCACGGCGGCTCAGGCCGCGGCCTCCTTGCTAGGGTCTCCCCTGGGGCACGACCACTGCTCGATCAGCCTCTCCGACCTCCTGACGCCGTGGGAGATTATAGAGAGGCGCGTCAGGGCGGCGGCGATGGGGGACTTCGTCGTCTCCCTGTACAACCCGCGCTCGAGGGGCCGCGACTGGCAGCTCGGCAAGGTCCGCTCCATGCTCCTCGAGCATCGCCCCCCGGACACCCCGGTCGGCATCGTCAAGGACGCCTACCGGGAGGGTGCCGAGGTCTCGATCACCACCCTCTCCGACCTGCGTCCCGAGGACGTGGACATGCTCACCGTCGTCGTCGTCGGCAGCTCCCGGACGAGGCTTATCGCCGGTCGCATGGTGACGCCGCGGGGGTATCTGGATTGAGAGGGAGCACCGCTACCAGGAGTGTTTTCGCCGTTACAAACGCCTGCGCCGGCTGCGGCGCCTGCCTCAAGACGTGCCCGGAGCGGGCCATCCGTCCCGCCCCGAGGGGCTCCCCCTCACCGCTCATCGTCCTCGAAGACCGCTGTACGGGCTGCGCCGAGTGCGCCGAGGTCTGCCCGGTCTCCGCCTGCGTCGAGGTGCTGCTCACGGACCTGTTGGAGGAGGGTTGAGGCGCGTCCATCCCATCGAAGAAGAAAGCTACCGCATCATGCGCGGGCTCGTGGATCTCTCACATCTCGGGCCCCTGGGGCGGGCCGTGGCGGAGCGCGTGATCCACGCCTCCGCCGACCTGGAGTACGCCGAGACGCTCGTCCTCGACGAGGCGGCGCTGAGGGGCGGCTACGAGGCCCTCGGCGCGAATGCTCCGGTGGTCACCGACGTCGGGATGGTGGCCGCCGGCATCACGGCGCGGGAGACGCTGTGCTCCGTCTCGGACCCTCGCGCGTACTCCCTGTCGAAGGAGCTCGGCATTACCCGGTCGGCGGCGGCGGTGAGGGTCTCGGCGGAGGAGGCGGGGCCGGGGGCGGTCTGGGTAATCGGGAACGCGCCGACGGCGCTCTTCGAGCTCATGGAGCTAGGCGTCGACCCCGCGCTCGTCGTCGGGCTCCCGGTCGGGTTCGTCGGGGCGGCGGAGTCAAAGGAGAAGCTGATCGAGAGCGGCCTGCCGGCCGTTGCGAACCACGGTCCCAAGGGGGGATCCGCGGTCGCGGCGGCGGCGTTGAACGCGCTCTTATACCACGAGGAGGAGTAGGTTGATGCAGAACCTGATCGAGATCCAGAACAAGGACCAGCGGCAGTCCGACCCCGCCCTGCTTATCGTCGGGCACGGGAGCCGCGACCCGCGCGGGGCGAAGGAGTTCCACGAGCTCGTCCGGCTCGTGCGCGACCGGAGCCCCGGGTTCCCCGTCGAGGGCGGCTTTATAGAGCTCTCCAGGCCCCCGATCTCCGAGTGCGTGAACAAGCTGGTGGAGGGGAAGGCGACGAGGATCTCGGCAGTCCCCCTGATGCTCCTGGCCGCCGGACACTCCAAGGACGACATCCCGGCGACCCTCGTACGCGAGGGCCTCAGCCACCCCGGCGTGAACTTCGGCTACGGCCGGGCCCTGGGCATCCGCCCCGAGCTCCTGGAGCTTATCGACGAGCGGGTCTCCGCCGTGATCCCGGAGGGTGAGAAGGAGGAGTGGGCGGTCCTCGTCGTTGGGCGCGGCTCCTCCGACCCGGACGCGAACTCGGATCTCTTCAAGGCCGCGCGCCTCTTCCACGAGGGGCGCCCCTACGAGATGGTCGAGACCGCGTTTATAAGCATGACGCCCCCGAAGGTCCGCGAGGGCCTGGAGCGCCTGAAGAAGCTCGGGGCGACGAAGATCGCCGTCTTCTCCTACTTTCTCTTCACCGGCGTCCTGGAGGAGCGCATCAGGGAGCAGAGCGAGGAGTTCACGGCCGATAATCCCGGCCTCGACGTCCGCTACGCGGGCTACTTCGGGCCGGACCCCCGCGTCGCGGATCTCGTCCTGGAGCGCTACCGCGAGGCCGTCCGCGGCGACATCCGGATGAACTGCGACGTCTGCGTCCACCGGGTCGCCCTCCCCGGCTTCGAGGAGAAGGTCGGCGCCCCAGCCACGCCCCACTTCCACCCCGACGAGCCCGGCCACGACCACGGCCACGGCCACGGCCACGGCCACGGGCATAGCCACGGTCACGACCACGGCCACGGCCACTAGGGGGAAGGGTTGGCGCTCGAAGACAGGGTGAAGGAGCTTGCCGGGGACGTCTTCGCCCCGGACGAGGGGGCGGCGGAGCGCGCGAGGGAGCGGCACCTCGCGCTCGCCAAGCCGCCCGGCAGCCTCGGCCGGATCGAGGACATAGGCGCGCGCCTCGCCGCGATCTCGGGCGCGGTCCCGCCGCCCGTTCCGGAGAACGCCGCCGTCATAGTGTGCGCCGGGGACCACGGCGTCCTGGAGCGCGGCGTCTCGCCGTGGCCGAAGGAGGTCACGGCGGCGATGGTCGCGAATTTCTGCGGGGACGGGGCGGCCGTCAACGCGATAGCGAAGAGCGTCGGCGCCCGCGTGAGCGTCCTAGACGTGGGGGTGGCCACGGACCTCGTGCGTCACCCCCGGCTCAGGACGGCGAGGGTCCGGCCCGGCACGGACGACCTGAGCCGGGGGCCCGCGATGACGCGGGAGGAGGCCGCGCGCGCCCTGATGAGCGGGGCGGGTGTTGCGGAGGAGCTGATCGGGAGCGGGGTAGACCTCCTCGTTACGGGCGACATGGGCATCGGGAACACGACTCCCGCGGCGGCCCTCGTCTCCGCGTTCACCGGCCGTCCCCCGGCGGAGACGACCGGCCGGGGCACCGGCATAGACGACGAGACTCTGAGCCTCAAAACCAGCGTCATCGAGGAGGCGCTCGCGCTGCACGAGCCGGACCCCGGGGACCCTGTGGGCGTCCTCGCGGCGCTCGGGGGGCTGGAGCACGCGGCGATCGCCGGTGTGATCCTGGCCGGTGCCGCCAACGGGGTTCCGGTCATCCTCGACGGCGTCATCTCGAACTCGGCGGCCCTCGTCGCCCACGCCCTCGCCCCCCGCTCCACGGGCTACCTCTTCGCCGGTCACCTCTCCGCCGAGCCGGGGGCGACGGTGGCTTTGGAGCACCTCGGCCTGCGCCCGCTCCTCGACCTCGACCTGCGCCTCGGGGAAGGGACCGGCGGCCTGCTCGCGGTCCCCCTGATCCAGGCCGCCGCCCGCGTGCTCGGCGAGATGGCGCTCCTGGAGGATCTGGACCTGGGATGAGCGGCTTGAGCAGGGAAGCTATAGAGAACCTCGGGAGCCCGCTGGCCGTTCGCGTGGACTTCCACGAAGAGATCGTCTCCACCCAGGAGCGCGGCCGTGAGCTGGCGCACGCAGGGGCGCAGCACGGGACGCTAGTTCTGTCGGAGATACAGAAGGGCGGGCGCGGCCGCCTCGGCCGCCGCTGGGGCTCTCCGCGGGGCGGGCTCTGGATGTCCCTCGTCCTCCGCCCCTCGCTGCCCGCCCGCTTCGCCCCCCGCATCACCCAGACCGCCGCCGTCGGGGTCGCGAAGGCCCTGTGGGGCCTCGGGGTCGAGGCCCGCATCAAGTGGCCGAACGACCTGCTCGTCACGGGCCCTGACGACGGGGCGGGGCGCAAGGTCTGCGGCATCCTCGCCGAGTCGAGCGCCGACAACGCGCCCGTCGCCGCCAAGAGCGTAGGACCCGGCGGGGCCGGCGAGCGCGCCATAGACTTCGTCGTCCTCGGCGTCGGATTGAACGCCAACCTCGACCCCGGGGACCTCGACGTCCCCGACCGCGAGGTCGCGACGCTGCGCTCCGAGCTCGGCCGCGACGTGGACCTTACAGCGCTTCTCGGAAACATCCTCCGGAGCCTCGACGCCGAGCTCGGCCGCATACGGGACTTCGGCGCCGTCCTCGACGACTGGCGCGCCCTGAACTGCACCCTGGGCCGGAGCGTGCGGGTGACGCGCTTCGGGGAGGTCATCCAGGGCCGGGCGGTGGACCTTACGGAAGAGGGGGGGCTGCTCATCGAGAGGTCGCCCGGGAGCGGCCTCGTCGAGGTCTTCGAGGGAGAGGTCGAGCACCTCAGGCACGACGAGGGGACGGGGTAGGGGGTGCTCCTGGCCTGCGCGCAGTACCCCATCCGCGACGGCGAGCCGGAGACGAACCTCCGGCGGTCCCTTGACTGGATCTCCGCCGCCGCCCGCGCCGGCGCCGACCTCGTCGTCCTCCCCGAGCTCTCTAACTCCGGCTGCGACCTTCCCTCCCGCGAGAGGGCCCTCCCGCTCGCCGAAGAAGTACCCAAGGGGCGGACCGTCTGCGCCTGGGCCGAGGCCGCCCGCGAGCTCGGCCTGCTGGTCGTGGGCGGGGTGCTGGAGGCGGAAGGGGACGACGTGTACAACTCCGCGGTCGTCGTGGGGCCGGACGGCCTCCTCGGGCGCTACCGCAAGACGCACTTCTGGGACCGCGAGAAGCTCGTCTACGAGCCGGGCCGCGAGCTGCCCGTCTTCGAGACGCCGCTCGGGACCATCGGGCTGCTCGTCTGCTACGACGCGTGGTTTCCGGAGGCGATCCGCACGCTCGCGATGCGCGGCGCCGAGATCCTCTGCATCCCCGCAAACGCCCCGGACGACTGGGTGCCGGAAGGGCAGCGTCGGGGCGGGCTCACCATGCTCGGTGCGCACGCGATCGCGGGTGCGAACGCGAACCGTATCTACGTTGCCTGCGCCAACCGCGTCGGGGACGGGTACCAGGGGAGAAGCTGCATCGTGGCCCCGTCGGGCGGCGTGCTCGCCTTCGGGGAGGCCGACGCCGAGGGGCTCGTACTCGCCGAGGTAGACCCGGTTCGCGCGCGCCGCGAGAAACGCCTGACCGATCACTCGCACGCCTTCGGGGACCGCAACGAGGAGGTCTACAAGTTCCTCCCCTCGCCGGGTCCCGGCGAGGGGAGCGGCCCTACAAGCTGAAGGGCCTGCCGGAGAGCTCGTCCATGCGCGCGAGCAGGTTGCGCGCCGACTCGCCGGTGAACGTGGCGCTGACGTCCCCCGTGAACGTCGCCGTCACCGTGACGTCCGGCCCGTCCTCCTTCCTGACCTCTACCCTCACTACCTGATCCAGGTTCAAAAGCTGATAGCCCCCCCTGGGGTTTTCGCGCCGCACGAGGTTCAAATGAACTCCTCCTCTCGACCGTCCCCGTAGCAGCGGGCGACGGAAACGAAGATCCACCGGCAAGACGCCGGCCCTGACGGTAGGGCTGGATGGTTCGAGCCCCCGGCACCCGATCAAAAAAGCGTCGCTACGTCCTTCGAGCCACGGACACGACGCGTACAGAGTCTAGCGCAGACATCGCGGTCTTCCTTTCTCGATCACAAGGTCCTCCCGGGCGTGTTCTGCGGCCCCTTCTTCGACCGCTTCTAGCACGAAGCTCGGGCGGGGAAGAGCGGCGTCGAGGGGCTTGGCAGTAGGGTGTTTCGCACGAGCGGTAGCGGGAGTTCCGGGTCGCCCGGTACGTCGATGGGGCGATTGGCGAGGGGTAGGGTCCCGCTCGCCCGGAAAGGTGCGGCGGAGGCGCGATGCCCTCGACGCACCGGAGAACGGAGGTACGGAAACCCGGACCCCGGGGAGGTGAGGAGGTTACTGCGAGGCTTGAGGTGCGGCGAGCCGCGCCCTTGGGGGGGAGATCCCTCGGCGATGGATGGGCTGTCGGAGGAGTAGAATAGCGCGACGATGGAACCTACACTGTCCTCGGGTAGGGGGTCCCGTCGTTTCCTCGAAGACCGGGGACCCCACAGGAACGGGAGCGGGAGGAGGATCGCCTAGCATATGGCATGTCCCCGAAGCGTGGTGCGGCCGCAGGACCTCGGTATCGGTGCGCTCTTCGAGACCGTCCGCGACGCCGTGATCGTGGCGGACGCCTCCACCGGGCGCATCGTCCTGTGGAATCCTGCGGCGAGCGGGGTCTTCGGCTACTCGCGCGAGGAAGCGCTCGGGCTCAGCGTGGAGGAGATCGTCCCGGAGCGCCTCAAGGGGGGGCACCGGGCGGGGCTGGCGCGTTACAACGAGACGGGCCACGGCCCCTACATCGACTCCTGCGCGATGCTGGATCTGCCAGCGGTCCGCAAGGGGGGCGAGGAGATAAGGGTGGAGCTGACCCTGAGCCCCATAGACCCGCTGGCCGGGGGGAGGGCGGAGGGGCGATACGTGCTCGCCGTCGTCAGGGACGTGACGGAGCGCAAGAGGGCCGAGGAGCGGCTGCGCCAGACCGAGGCCAGGTACCGCACGCTCGTCGAGCGGATGCCGGCGGTCTCTTACCTTCAGGAGATCGGCGGCCCCGAGTCCGCGATGTACATGAGCCCGCAGATCGAGACCCTTACCGGTTACTCCCCCGAGGAGTGCAGGGCCCCGGACCTGAGATGGCGCATGGTCCATCCCGACGACCGCGAGCGCCTCCAGTCCGGGGAGGAGCAGGAGGTCGAGCCGGGCGAGGTTGTAGCGACGGAGTACCGCGTGGTCCGCCGCGACGGACAGACGGTGTGGGTGCGAAACGAGGCCGTCGTGGTAGAGGAGGCGGGGGGAACCCGCTACTGGCAGGGCTTCATGATCGACATCACCGAACGCAAGCGGGCCGAGGAGGCGCTGAAGTCCTCGGAGGAGTTCTTCCGGGCCCTCTACGAGGACGTGCACCACCCCATCTTCCTTCTCGACGCGCAGCTCGACTTCGTCGACGTGAACCCCTACGCCTGCGAGTTCTACGGCTACTCGCGCGAGGAGTTCAGGGGTATGAAGCTGACGGACCTCTCCGTGCCCGAGGACAGGGCCAAGCAGCTGGAGAACGCGGCGAAGATGCTCCGGCGTGGCGAGGTGATCACCCCGGAGCTGAGGCACCGCAAGAAGGGGGGGGAGGTGGTCACGATCACGGCGGACGCCGACAGGATCACTCGCGGGGGCGAGGAACTGTACGTCAGCAAGATCACCGACGTCACCGAGCGCAAGCGGGCGGAGGACGAGATCCGCAAGCTCAACGAGGAGCTGGAGGACCGCGTGGCCGAGCGCACCGCCCGGCTCGAAGCCGCCCTCGCTGAGCTTCGGGAGAGGGAGAGGGGTCTCAGGGAGAGCAAGGAGCGCTACCAGGCGGTGGTGGAGCAGGCCGGGGAGGGGATCTTCCTGTTCGACCCCCGCACCAAGCGCGTCCTCGAAGCCAACCCCGCGTTCAGGGAGATGTTCGGCTACGACGAGGAGGTTGTGGGGCTGAGCTTGTACGACCTCGTCCCGCAAGACCCGGAGGGGGTGGACCGCAACGTCGAGCGTGCGATGGAGCAGGGGCACCTGTTGGTCGGCGAGAGGGAGTACAGCCGCAAGGACGGCTCCAGGATCGATGTCGAGGTGTCGGGGAACGTGCTCTCCTACGGGGGCGAGGAGGTGATCTGCTCGGTCGTCCGCGACGCCACGGAGCGCAAGCGTGCCGAGGAGGCGCTGCGGGCGTCGGAGGCCCGCTTCCGGACGCTGGTCGAGCAGTCTCCCTTCAGCATCCAGATCTTCTCGCCCGACGGCCGCACGCTTCGGGTCAACCGCGCCTGGGAGGAGCTGTTCGGCACCACCCTGGACGAGATCGAGGGCTACAACGTTCTGGAAGACCAGCAGCTCGTGGCGAAGGGCGTGATGCCCTTTATCCTCAGGGGCTTCGCCGGGGAGCCTACCGCCATCCCGCCGATCGCTTACGTCCCCGACGAGACCATCTCCGGCGCCTCCGACCACGGAGAGCTAACACTGTGGACGCAGGGCTTCATCTACCCGGTCAAGGACGAGGCCGGAAGCGTGCGCGAGGTGGTCCTGATGCACGAGGACGTCTCCGAGCGCAAGCGAGCGGAAGAGGCCCTACAGAAGGTGCGCGAGGCCGAGCGAAACCGGATGGCCCGCGACCTGCACGACGGGGCTCTTCAGGATCTCACCTACGCCCTTGCTGAGGCCCAGATCTTGAAGATACTCTCCGAGTCCCCGAACCTCAGGGATCGGCTCGAAGGGCAAATCGAGGCCCTGAAGCGCTCCGCCCGGGGGCTGCGCGAGGCCGTCTACGGCCTGCTCCAGACGGGGGTCGAGGACCGGCCGTTGCCCGAGCGTCTCGGCTCACTGGTGGAGGAGAGCCGCAGGATGACCCCGGGATGCG
>CADCVI010000182.1 GCA_902806105.1 uncultured Rubrobacteraceae bacterium | reverse complement strand
GCCGAACTTCTCCTTCAGGGCAGCGTACAGCGCGTAGTCCCCGAGCCAGCCCTTCTCCCCCTCCCGGAAACGCTCGAAGTCCTCGCCAAGCCCCTTGCCCGCCCTGGCGTTCCGGTAGGCCCGCCTCAGCATCTCACCCTTCGAGGCGTCGACGGCCCCGTAGTCCACCGAACCTTCCGGCGCGCTCTTCGGGACCTGCCCGGGTTCGAGCAACCCGTCGTCCAGGAGGCGGTCGGTGCTTATGAGCAGCGGGTTGCCGGCGAAGGCGGAGTACGCCGAGTAGGGGGAGCCCTCCGGGCCCGTCGGGCCTAGAGGGAGGACCTGCCACAAGCTCTGGCCCGCCTCCTTCAGGAACTCGACGAACCTCAGGGCCTCGGGACCGAGCTCTCCGATGCCGTGTGGGCCGGGGAGCGAGGTCGGGTGGAGCAGGATGCCGGCGGAGCGGGAGGTGTCCATCGGGCGGGGCTAGGCGCGGAGGCCGGGTGCGGTTGCCTTGCGGAGCATCCTCAGTCCGCGATCTGGTGGGTCAGGCTGCGCGGGTCGAAGTAGGCCCTGAACCTTTTGACCTTGCCGTCCTCGATCTCCAGCAGGCTGACGCCGTCGTAGGAGATCTCCTTGCCGTTCGCCTCTCCCGTCGTCGTCCACTCCAGGACGCCGTGGCCCTCATCGTCCCCGAAGACGTTCCGGAACTCGCTCTTCATGTCTCCAAAGGTCTTGCGGTAGTCGTTCCAGAACTCGCGCAGCCCGTCGTGGCCCTGGAAGGTCTGGGGCACTGCCACGTTCCCCACGTCGCAGTCCTCGCTGTGGATCTCTACGAGCCCCTCGACGTCGCGGTCCTCTTCGAGCTGCCACAACGCATCCCGGAACCTTTCGGTAACCTCTTGAGACAAAACGCTCACCCCTCTGATGCCGTCGAAATATTCTGCGATACAGCCCGTGTACTTACCCGCGCCACCCGAACCCGAATCACCGTACCGGCCCCGAAGCCTACAAAGAATAATCCCCCGTGTGGGCCTCTTCGAGGTAGCGGGCGAGCAGGGTCACGCACGCCCGGACGTCGCGCTCGTCGACCATCTCGTTCGGGGTGTGGACGTAGCGGCACGGGATGGAGATCGTAACCGCGGGGACGCCGCCGTGGAGCTTCTGGACGCCGCCCGCGTCGGTGCCGCCCGCCGGTAGGATCTCCATCTGGTACGCGATGTCCTCGCGTTCCGCGATGGCGCGCAGGTGATCGACGAGCTTCGGGTGGGAGATAGAATGGCCGTCCATGATCTTGATGGCAGCGCCCTTCCCTAAAGCCGAGATCTCGTTCTCCCCGCCCCCGCCCGGTACGTCCATCGCGAGCGTGATGTCCAGAGCTATCATCGCCGTCGGCGCGAGCGACCGGCCGCTCGCCTCGGCCCCCCTCAGCCCCACTTCCTCCTGTGAGGTCGCCACCGCGAAGACCGTCGCCTCGTGACCCTTCATCTCCCTCAGGGCTTCGAGCATGACGTAGACCCCGATCCGATCGTCCATCGCCTTGCCCATGTAGCAGCCGCCGACCTTCTCCAGCGTCCGGTCCATCGTCGCGTAGTCCCCGACGCGGACGGACTTCTTCACGTCTTCGGCGCTCATGCCCAGATCGACGTAGAACTCCGCGGTCGTCGGGGGCTTCTGCTCCGATCCCTTGGAGAGGTGCGGGGGCTTGCGCACCGGCTGGAGGGCTCCCCGGAGCGCCGTGCCGTCCGAGGTCGTGACGATCACGCGCTGGGAGACCATGTTCGCCGGGTCGTGGCCGCCGAGGGTCTGGAGGCGGAGGAAGCCCCGATCGTCGATGTGCTTGACGAGGAAGCCGATCTCGTCGGTGTGCGCCGCGACCATGACGCGAACATCCTCCCGTCCCCTCTTCGTCCCGATAACGCTCCCCATGAGGTCGGTCCGGACCTCGTCGGTGAGGCCCGCAAGCTCCTCGCGCAGGATCTCCCGCTGCTGCTCCTCCCGCCCCGGTACGGCGGGCGTCTCGATCAAACGCCGCAGCAGTTCCTCGTTTAATGCCATATCTTCACCTTTCTTGCGGAGGGAGCCGCGGGGATAGAATCGAGGGGAGCCGGACCGATCGCTATGCGGCGGTGCTGGCTTCCTCTTCTTCGGCGCGGCGGGACTGGACCATCTTGGCCGAGAGGTACAAGCTGAGGCCGACGTAGTAGACGAGGTAGAGGAGCGTGAAGTTGAGGAGGAAGGCGTCGGGGTCCGGCATCTGGAAGAGGATGGCGGCGTAGCCGAGGAGCCAGAGGCCGGTGAGGGCCACCGTGATCTTCTGGAACGCCACGGTGCGCGACGGGTAGACGTAGCGCAGGGGGACGAAGACGAGGAGGGAGCAGACGCAGAGTATGGCGCCGACGGCAGTAGCTTCGAGGCCGAAGACGATCGCGTAGAACGCCACGATGTTCCAGTAGCTCGGGAAGCCCCGGAAGAAGTGGTCCTCGGTCTTGGCGTCGACCTGGCAGAACTGGTAGCTGGAGGCGAGGAGGGGGAGGGCCGCTATCACCACGCCGCTCGTCCCCTCGGGGAGGTACCCGCTGCTCCACAGGAGAAGGACGGGGGCGAGCACGTAGGTCATGTAGTCGACGATGTCGTCGAGGCGGGCGCCGTCGAAGGACGGCAGAAGCTCGCTGACCCTGAAGCGGCGCGCGAGGAGGCCGTCGGTCGAGTCGATGGCGAGGGCGGCGAGGCCGAGCCAGAGGGCCTTCACCACGTCGCCCTCGTAGGCCGCGACCATGATCAGGAGGGCCAGCACCGCGCCGCTCGCGGTATAGAGGTGGACGGCGGAGGCGCGCAGCCTCAGCCAGGGCGAGGAATCCGTGGTGCTCTCCTGACTAGCGTCATCCATACGGCCCCCTCTCATCCCTGCCGCCCAATCCGATAATCATAACAGCGTTACATGCTCGCGGTCTCGGACGGGACCCCGCGCCGTTTCCTAGCCGCGCTGAACTTCCTCGATCTCCACGCGCTCTATCCCGTCGCCGGGCTCGGGATCCCTCTGCGGGTCGCGCTCGCGGATAGCGTTCAGGGCCTCCATGCCCTCGACGACCTCGCCGAAGACCGCGTGGCGCCCGTCGAGCCAGGGGGTAGCGGTATGGGTGATAAAGAACTGCGAGCCGCCCGTGTTCGGCCCCGAGTTCGCCATCGAGAGGATGCCGGGCTTGTCGTGGCGGAGGTCCGGGTGGAACTCGTCGCGGATCCTGTAGCCGGGACCGCCCATCCCCGTGGCGGTCGGGTCCCCGCCCTGCACCATGAAGTCTTTTATGACGCGGTGGAAGGTCGTCCCGTCGAAGTAGCCGTCGCGGGCCAGAAAGACGAAGTTGTTGACCGTGTTCGGCGCCCTGTCGGCATACAGCTTGATCCTGATGGGACCCTTCTCCGTGTGCAGCGTCGCGAAGTAGTCCGTGCCGGAGGCGATGATCGTTTCGGGCGGGCTTGAGTAGCTCTTGCTCTCTGCCATGTGAATCTCCTATCTGTTGCTAGGGGACAATGCTACCGCATCGCGAGCCCGCGTTCGTGATGGGCCCCACACACGCCGTGTCGTGCGTGAGTCGCAATGAGGACTACAGGGGATTGCCTGCGACCGCGCGGTTGTCGCGCGGTCGTGGCGGATCGCCGGTTCCTCCGTCTGGCTCCGTATGCATGGGCGCCCGGCGCGGAAGCCTCGGGGTGGTCGTCCTCTAACCCGCCGCTACGATGCCGAGGAGGATCGCAGAGATCGCCACCTCTATCCCCAGAAAGAGACGCGGGTAGAAGCCTGCTCGCCCGTCGATCCGGAACGACACGAGTCGGCCGGCCGCCATGCCGAGCATCGCGACGGCCACGCACGTTAGGATGCCCGGACGCAGCAGCGGCGTGGCGAGGCTGAACGCCAGCAGGACTCCCATCGCCAGGCCGTACCCTCCGTAGACCGCGCTTACCTCGTTGCGCCCATCGCTCGTGGCGACGGTCACGCCGAAGAGGCCGAGCACCCGGGCGGGATGCAGCAGCGCCACGATCCCCATCCCGAGAAAGAACGCCGCAACGACGAGCACCAGCAGCGACGTCACGGGCCTCCCCCCCGAGCATTGTGCGGCGATCCGATCCTCACGGTGCTCCGCGCGATCCCCGTGGCCGCCGTTCGCGCCCCCGGTCTCCGGATTCCTCATGCTCCCCCTCGGGGCTCGCCTCCAGGGAGCGGACGCGGTTGATCGCCGCCGCGACCTCCTGCGGCCTGGGGAGGCTCAGCTCCCCGGGATGCCCCTCGAAGCCCCCGAGAAAGTCCAGGCCGTTCTGTTCGATGCCGCCGAGCGCGTCCTGCACGATCTCCGCCACGCCCCGGGCTTCCCCACCGGCGGCGAACCCTCCGATGGCGCGCGCGGTGGCCTCGGTCTGCCCGGCCTCGGCGAGCTGCTCCAGGTACGAGAGGTCCACGCGCTCGCGGCCGAGCTCTATCGTGTGCAGCCCCCTGCCCCTCGCCGTCTCCCTCTTGCCGCGCCGCAGGTCTATGGAGGAGGCGCGGACCCGCCGGTCCCGTGGGGGACCGAGGCCGACCGGACCGGCCGTCGGGGGCACCCTCGCCGGGAAGGAATCCCGAACCTCGCGGGCACGAGACGTAACATCGTGGGGCTCGTAGTCCTCCATGAGGATCACGCGGTCCGCGACGTCGAGGTAGTCGCCGACCCCGCCGACTACCACGATCGTCGAGACCCCCAGGGACTCGTACAGGGGACGCACCAGGCTTATAAACGGGCTTATGGGCTCCTTGCGGACAAGCTCCCGCATTCTTTCGTCCCGGACCATGAAGTTCGTGGCGCTCGTGTCCTCGTCGACGAGGAGGAGGGAGGTCCCTATCTCCAGGGCCTCCGCGATGTTCGCGGCCTGGGAGGTCGAGCCGGAGGCGTTCGGGGTCGAGAAGCTCGTCGTCCGGCGCCCGCCGGGGAGCGCCCCGATCATGCCGGAGATGTCCACCCCCGCCACGCTCCGCCCGTCCTCGGCCCGTATCTTCACCGCGTCCTGCCGCGTCACCACAAGCTCCCGCCCGTCCCCCGGCGCGTGGTCGTAGACCCCCCACGACAGCGCGGAGAGCAGCGTGCTCTTGCCGTGGAAGCCTCCCCCCACGATGAGCGTCACCCCTTCCGGGATGCCCATCCCCGAGACCGTGCCCCCGTTCGGCAGCTCTACGCTCACCCGGTACTCCTCCGGGCTCCGGAAGGGGACCGCGCCGTCGCCGAGCGGAAGATCACTCGCGCCGCTCTCCCGCGGCAGCACCGCGCCGTCGGCGACGAAGGCGACGAGCCCGAGCCCGGGGAGGCGCCTCCTGAGGTCTTCGGCGTCCTCGACGGCCTCGACGTGCCTCCGGGCCGCCCCCTCGTCCACCCCTCCGGGGAGCAGCGCCTCCCGGACGACCCGCGGCAGTTCCTCCAGAAGCATCGCCCGCGCCGCCCGCGCGTCGACCGAGCGGCCGCGCGCCGGGAGCCCTACCGCCATCCTCGCCTCCACGAAGCCTCCTTCGACCACCATCGAGGAGCGGGGCAGCACGACCTGCGAGGGGCGCTGTATCTCCACGCGCCCACTACCGCCGGAGCCCCGGTTGCCCCTGACCGTCCTGCGCAGGGTCCCGTCCACGGCGCGCGTGAGGAAGTCCTCGAACGCCACGCGGCGTGTCCCGTTGCCGAAGAGAGCGCCGTCGAAGCGGTTGTCCTTCGTGCGGACGCGTATGAGGGAGGGCGGGGCGAAGGGATCTCGCTGCACGCGGTCGACAAAGAGGGTGAAGGGACCGAGGTCGTAGGAGCCCTGGAGGTCCCCGTACGCGCCGTAGCCCTTGCGGTCGATCCGGTCTAGGGTAGTGCCGAGGTCTCGCATCTCTCCCCCGGGGCTGGACTGCTACGCATCGTCTGGAGTATGGCCGTGGCCCCGGCTGCTTCTAGGGGGACGTCTGCGCATCCCGAGCCCCGAAGCCTTCCAGCCACTCGCGCATGGCGTTCGTGACCTCCTCCGGTCGTTCGAGCGTCGAGAGGTGGCCGCAGCTTTCGATCTTGCGAAGGCTCGCCCCCGGGATGCCCTCGGCGAGCTCTTCGTGCAGCGAGACGGGGGTGAGGGCGTCGTCCTGGCCGCAGAGTACGAGGGTGGGGCAGGAGATGGCCGGCAGGTCGCCCCGGCTGTCCGGGCGCTCGATGATCGCGCGCTCCTGG
>CADCVI010000181.1 GCA_902806105.1 uncultured Rubrobacteraceae bacterium | reverse complement strand
TCTTCCGGGCCGTGGTCGTCGACCTCGATGTCGAGGCTCGCCGCGCGACCGGTATAGAGCGCCTGACCCGGCGCTGGCCCGTGCCGTAGCGCCAGCATTCGAGAAGGGCACCAGGACATTCCGCAATACTTTGGAGCAGGGGAGGGCATCTTGGCAGAGTACGAGACTATTCTGACGGCCGTCGAGGGCGGCATCGGCACGATCACCATAAACCGTCCGGACGTCCGCAATGCCCTGAACACGCAGGTACTGGGCGACCTGCGCGCCGCCCTGACCGAGTTCCGCTACAACCGCGCGGTGGGCGTCGTGATCTTCACGGGGGCGGGGGAGAGGTCGTTCGCGGCCGGGGCGGACATCGGGGAGCTTCGGGAGAAGACGGCGATCGACGCCCTCTCGTCCATGTTCCAGGCCGTCTACGACGAGATCGAGGGCTTCGAGAAGCCGACGATTGCGGCGGTGAACGGCTACGCCCTCGGCGGGGGCTGCGAGCTCTCCATGGCCTGCGACATCAGGATCGCCTCGGAGAACGCCCGCTTCGGGCTGCCGGAGCTCGCCCTCTCCATCATCCCGGCCGCGGGCGGCACCCAGCGCCTCGCCCGTCTCGTCGGCAAGGGCAAGGCGATAGAGATGATCCTGACCGGCCGTGCGATCGACGCCACCGAGGCCCGCCGAATCGGCCTCGTCACCCAGGTGACGGGCCCATCCGGCCTCATGGACGCCGCCCGCGAGACGGCCGCCGAGATCCTCAAGAAGGGCCCTTTAGCCGTCCGCCTCGCCAAGCTCGCCGTTCTGACGGGCTTCGAGACGGACCAGAAGACCGGGCTCGTCGTGGAACGCCTCGCCCAGGCCATCCTCTTCGACACCCACGACAAGCAGGAGGGCACCTCGGCCTTTCTGGAGAAGCGCGAGCCGAGGTTCGAGGGCCGGTAGTCGGGGAGCATGGAACTGGCGCGCTCGTAACGGCGCGCCATTACGGAAGGCCCGTACAAGAAAAGGAGGGTGGCATGACGGAAGGTGGCGTTACGGGGGCGTTGAGCCCGGAGCAGCTGGACGAGTTGGCGACTTACTTCGATGAGGCGGTCACCTTCAGCAAGCACATAGGGTCCAAGGTCGAGAGCGTGGAGCCGGGGCGGGCCAAAATGTACATAGATACCGAGGACCTCCACCAGAACGGCAACGGGACGCTGCACGGCGGGGTCCACGCCTCGCTCATCGACAACGCGATGGGTATAGCGGTGCTCTCGCTCGTGGGGACCAGGACGGCCACCGTGGAGATGAACGTCCACTTTCTCGGGGCGGTCGGCGGGGGCCGCATAACCTGCCAGGCCGAGGTCGTCCACCGCACGCGCCGCATGGCTACCGCCGAGGCAAAGGTTTACGACGAGGAGGGGAACCTCGTCGCGATGGGGACCGGGGCGTTCCGCGTCTTCGAGAAGAAGGGGAACGCGATCGTCTGAGCCCGGGAGCGCTTTATGCTTCTGCCGTGCCCGACTCGCGCGGTCCGTGACGGTCGCACGAACCTGCTCCGTGCGATCCGAGTATCATGGGGGCGCGGTGAGGAGAGGAAAGGAGTACGGCATGTTTCGCACTGAGAAGCCGTGGGTCCGGGTGTACGAGGGGCATGCATCGCCCGAGACGGAGGTCTTCGAGGGCTCGCTGAACGACTTTTTCAAGCTCTCGGTAGAGGAGCATCGGGAGAAGACAGCGCTGACGTTCTACGGGACCACCTTTACCTTCGAGCGGTTGGACGCGCTGGTAAGCAAGATGGCCGCTTCGCTCGCGGCGAGGGGGGTGAAGAAGGGGGATCGGGTGGCGCTCATGCTCCCGAACTGTCCGCAGTACGTGGTCTCGTTCTTCGCGACGCTCAGGCTCGGGGCGATCGTCACGCAGCTCAACCCGATGTACGTCGAGCGGGAGATCGAGCACGTCCTCAGGGACTCGGGGGCCGAGACGATAGTCGTCTACTCGGACATGTACCCCCGGGTGAAGGCGGTCCTTGCGGAGACGAGCCTGCGCGACGTGGTAGTCGTGGACCTGAAGGGCGAGCCGGGGGGCCTGGATGCGGGCCATGTGAGCTTCGGGGACCTGGTCGCCGAGGACGCCGAGCCCGCGCCGCCGGTCGAGATCGATCCGGCAGAGGACGTCGCGGTCTTTCAGTACACGGGCGGGACGACGGGGGTCTCCAAGGGGGCGATGCTTACGCACCGCAACCTCGTGGCGAACGTCCAGCAGACGCTGGACCTCTTCGTAGACGACCCGGCGGCGTTCTCGAACAACCAGAAGATCATGGGCCTGCTGCCCTTCTTCCACATCTACGGGCTGACGTGCGTGATGCTCTTCGGCATCCGGCAGGGGCTCAACCAGATTCTCGTCCCGCGCTTCGATCCCGTAGAGGTGATAGGGCTCGTCAAGAGCGAGGCCCCCGTGATGTTCGCGGGCGTGCCGACGATGTATATGGCGCTCCACGCCTCGGGGGCGGACCTGAGGGAGTACGGCTTCCACAAGGTCAGGACGTACAACTCCGGCGGGGCGGCGATGCCCGTAAACCTGAGGCATGCTCTCGAAGAGAAGATCGGCCGCCCGATCTTCGAGGGCTACGGTCTCTCGGAGGCTTCTCCGGTGACGCACTTCAACCCGCCGTTCACGGGTTCGAGCCGCGACGGGAGCATCGGCGTCCCGATACCGAGCACCGACGCGAGGATCGTGGACGTCGAGACGGGGGAGCGGGAGGTCGAGATAGGAGAGTCCGGGGAGCTCGTGATCCGCGGCCCGCAGGTGATGAAGGGCTACTGGAACATGCCCGGCGAGACGGGGAGCACCCTGAGGGACGGCTGGCTCCACACCGGCGACGTGGCCCGGATGGACGACGAGGGCTACTTCTACATCGTGGACCGCAAGAAGGACATGATCGTCGCCTCCGGCTACAACGTCTACCCGCGCGAGATCGAGGAGGTCCTCTTCGAGAACCCGGAGGTCGCTGAGGCGGTAGCCGTCGGCATACCTGACGAGTACCGTGGCGAGACGGTCAAGGCGTTCGTCGTGCGCAAGCCCGGGAGCGAGGTGACGGAGGAGGAGATCCTCGCGTTCTGCAAGGACCGCCTCGCCCCGTACAAGAGCCCGAAGATGGTCGAGTTTCGCGAAGACCTGCCCAAGAGCACCGTGGGCAAGCTCTTGCGCCGCGTCCTCGCCGACGAGGAGAGGGCGAAGAACGCGGGCGCATCCCGGGGCTAGTTGCACGCCTAAACCTTGAAGAGGGGTGGTACGGAGTTTGGATACGCAGGAGAACACGGGGACGCAGGACAGGACGAACACCCTTGACCTTTTTCGCCTGAGCGGCAAGACGGCGATCGTGACCGGCGGGGGACGCGGCCTCGGGCAGTACATGGCCGAGGCCCTCTCGGACGCCGGGGCCTCGGTAGTCCTGTGCTCGCGCAAGCTGGAGGCCCTGGAGGAGGTCCGCCAGGAGATCGAGGGTAGGGGCGGAAAGGCTCATGCCGTCGCCTGCGACGTCGCCGACCCGGACGACGTCGAGCGCGTCGTCGCCGAGACGGAGGAGCGTTTCGGGGCGATAGACGTCCTCATAAACAACTCCGGGGCGACGTGGGGGGCGCCGACGCTCGAGATGCCGGTCGAGAAGTTCGACCTGGTCGTGCGCGTCAACGTGCGCGGAACGTTCCTGATGAGCCAGGCGGTCGGGAGGCGCATGGTCGAGCGGGGGGAGGGAGGCAAGATCGTCAACATCGCCTCCGTCGCGGGCCTGATCGGGGGCCACCCGGACTACATGCAGACGGTCGGCTACAACTCGTCCAAGGGCGCCGTCATCTCCATGACGCGGGACCTCGCGACGGGCTGGGCTCACCACGGCATCAACGTCAACGCCATCGCCCCGGGCTGGTTCCCGACGAAGATGAGCGGTGGCATCATAGAGAAGTTCGAGGAGAAGATGCTGGAGGGCATCCCGCTGCACCGCTTCGGGAAGCCGGAGGACATAAAGGGCGCAGCTCTCTTCCTCGCCTCGCCCGCCTCGGACTACGTGACCGGACAAACCATCGTCGTCGACGGCGGACAGACGGCCTGGTAGGGGATCTTCCCCGGAGAGATAGGAGAGAACATGACCGACGTGTACATCATCGACGGTGCCCGGACGGCCTTCGGCTCGTTCGGCGGCGGCCTCAAGGACGTCTCGTCCCACGGCCTCGGGGTCGCGGCGGCGAAGGGTGCGCTGGAGCGCTCCGGCGTCGATCCTTCCAAGGTAGACAACGTGGTTATGGGGAACGTGATCCAGAGCCACGAGGGCGCCCCGTACCTGGCCCGCCACGTCGCCCTCGACGCGGGCGTCCCCATAGAGGCCCCGGCCCTGACCCTGAACCGCCTCTGCGGCTCGGGCCTCCAGGCGGTCGTCTCCTGCGCCCAGGCTATGAAGCTCGACGAATCCAGGGTAGCGCTCGCCGGCGGCGCCGAGAGCATGAGCCAATCGCCCTACGTCCTTCGCAAGGCCCGCTTCGGCGTCCGCATGGGCCCGGATACCCTCGTGGATACCCTGAGCGAGGCGCTCACGGACAACCGGGCGGGCTGCGGGATGGGCGTCACGGCTGAGAACCTCGCGGAGCGCTACGGCATAACGCGCGAGGATCAGGACGCCTTCGCCGCCCGGAGCCACGGGCGCGCGGCGCAGGCCACCGAGAGCGGCCGGCTGGAGGACGAGATCGTGCCGGTCGAGGTCAAGACGCGCAAGGGTACGGTCGAGGTGAAGAGGGACGAGCACATCCGCGAGGGGGCGACGCAGGAGGGCCTCTCCGGGCTGAGGCCGGCGTTCAAGCGGGACGGCGGCACCGTGACCGCCGGAAACTCGTCGGGGATCAACGACGGCGCCGCCGCCGTGGTCCTTGCCACCGAGTCGGCGGTGAGCGACGAGGGCCTCACCCCGATGGGTCGCATCCTCGGCTGGGGCATCGCGGGCGTCGACCCGAACGTGATGGGGATAGGCCCGGTCCCGGCCTCGCGCCTGGCTCTGAAACGGGCGGGCCTGACGGTCGACGACCTCGCCCTGATCGAGATAAACGAGGCCTTCGCCGCCCAGTACCTGGCCTGCGAGGAGGAGCTCGGCCTCGACCGGGAGAAGGTCAACGTGAACGGCGGCGCCGTCGCCTACGGTCACCCCATCGGCGCGAGCGGCACACGCGTCCTACTCACCCTCCTCTACGAGCTCAAGCGCCGCAACGAGAGGTACGGCCTGGCCTCGCTTTGCATCGGGGGCGGCCAGGGGATCGCGATGGTGGTCGAGGCCGTCTGATAGCCCGGGAGGGGGCTCTTCGCGAGCCCCCTCCTCTCTCTACCTCCTCAGGCGGTGGACCCTGACGGCGCCCGCGTCCTCCGTCTCCCAGCGGCCATCGGGCTCCCTGCTCGACGGCTCGGTCGAACTGGGGAGACGCCGCGCGGTCGGCCGTTCGGCCGTCTCGTGCTCGGACGCCTCCCGCCCGGGCGTCTCGTACTCGGGCACGTCGTCCAGCGGGATGTCCACCGGGTGTCGGGACGGTGTGGCTGGCCTCTCCGTGAGGTCCCTCTCCTGCGCCGAGGTCCTCTCGCCAGGGACGATGTCCACGCGGGGGTCCGGGCCGAGGCGGTCGGTCCCGGGGACGTTGTGGCCTTGCGGGTCGTGTTCGGGGGTGGGCTTGAGCCCTTCCAGGCCGTAGTAGCTTCGGACGTGGTTCTCAAGCTCGGGGTTGAGCTCCTCGCCGTGGCCGAAGTGGGGGGCGTGCTTTATGGACTCGGCGGGTTCCGAGATCTCTATAAGCTCGCGCCGGTCGTTGACCCGGATGATCTCGGTGGGCACTATCGTCGAGTTTCTCCCGAAGAAGCCCATCTTCACGCCGATGTACACCACCCGGTCGTTCTCGTCCACGAGCAGGTCGTCGACCTTGCCGATCTTCTCGTAGTGCGAATCGTAGACGTTATATTCTTTCTTCGCCTTCTTGAGTCCTGCAAACGGGTCCAGGGGATCCATACTCTCTCGCTCCTTCGCTCTCGCCGTCTTCCTCACCCTACCTTCTACCCGCTCCCGGGCGCCTTGAGACCCCGGACTCCGGCGCGAAGCCAACCCCCGACCGGGTGAACCGCCGGAGGGCCGGGTTCGAAGCTCTCCGGAGGCGAGGGCAGGGGCGCCCCGGCGGTAGCATCCTCGTCGGGGCGTGGAGAACGACGAGGGGGAGGGGGCGTAGCGGTTTCACCCCCGGTGCGACCGGTATAATCGGCGCGCCATGGCTTCAAGAGATGCACAATCATCCCCCCGGCGCATCGGCTCGCTGACCGCGATAGTGGGCTCCATGTTCTCGGGGAAGACCGAGGATTTGATCCGGCGCGTCAGGCGCGCCCTGTACGCGCGAAAACGCGTGCAGGTCTTCAAGCACGCCCTGGAGACCCGTTCGGAGCCCGAGGAGATACGCTCGCACGCGGGCCCCAGCACCTCCGCCGTTGCCGTCTCCTCCAGCGCCGAGCTTCTCTCAGCCGTCGAGTCCGGGACGGACCTGGTGGCCGTCGAGGAGACGCAGTTTTTCGACGCGGGCATCCTGGAGGTCTTGCAGGGTCTCGCCGACTCCGGGTACGAGGTCGTCGCGTCGGGCCTGGATCAGGATTTCAGAGCAGAACCCTTCGGCCCCATGGCCGACCTGCTGGCCGTCGCCGACGAGGTAGTAAAGCTCAGAGCCATCTGTGCCGTCTGCGGCAGGGATGCCTCACGGACCCAGCGCCTCATAGACGGTAAGCCCGCCCCCGCCTCGGCCCCAACCATCCTCGTCGGAGCCGCCGAGAACTACGAGGCCCGCTGCCGCCTCCATCACGAGGTTGCGTAACACGAGTAGCTTACTCCTACGCCCCTCCCAACGGATTCGTAACTTTGCCGGTGCCGCCGCAGTCCGGGCACTCCCCGCCATCCTTCTTGCCGCTGCCGCTGCACCCCGGGCAGAGATCCTCGCCGGAGTGGGGCGAGCCCGGGGGGACCTCGTCGCCCGGGTTCATCGGTTCGCGCTCCCTGTTCTCCTCGCTCATCGTCTCCTCCTCTGCGGTCTTTGACCTTCCATTACCGCCCGCCGGTGGTCGTCAAACCCGAATCGCGTCCGTGGGGCACGCTCTAGCCCTCGCGTTCCACCACTCCGAGCATCTCGGCGACAAGGGTGGGGGAGGGCTCCCGCGGCAGGTGACCGTTCGCCGCGAGCTCCCGGGACACGTCCTCCGGCGAGCGTTCCGCGAGCGAGGGGTTCTGGCGCAGGGCCTCCCTCAAGGCTCTCAGGATGTCGTCCGGGTCCGGTTCTCCCGAGGCCGGTATGTAGCCGCTGGTCATGCGCTCCCTCCGATTTCCCTGGTGCGTGGTCGGTGTATGCTTCCCCCTCGAAGGGTAGCCTAACGTCGGGGCTCGTGGGCGAGCAGAGCTCCGTGCCGACGAGAAAAGAGTTTACGCGTGCCACGCAAATGGATTATCGGCCTGATCCTGTTCTGCATCGTCCTCAACGGGGCGGGCTTCATCTGGGACATCTTCGAGCCCGTGCCGCTCTACGACGAGATAGCGCACGTCGTGACGCCGTTCATCCTCGTCGCCATCACGGCCGAGATCATCTACCGCTTCGGCGGAGACGACGAGTTCTTCGACACCCCGCGCCACGCGGTCGTCACGGGGATCGTGATCGGGCTCGTCGGCGCGACCGCCTGGGAGGTCGTCGAGATCCTGCTGGACTTTTTCTTCCCCGAGGCGAGCATAGACCACGCCATACCGGACACGATCTTCGACATCGTACTGGGCGTCATCGGGGGCGCTGCCGGGGCCTACGTCGCCGACCATTACCTCGACCGTCTGTTCAACCGGTCTCGCTGGAACTCCAGGCGCCAGAGGGTCCGCTAGGGACCGTCCGGGCCACGTGGTTGCTGTAGGATGTCCCCGTTGCGCAACCAGGATACGGGAGGGCCATCTTTGACTAGGTTCGACGAGTTCAAGCAGGCGAACGAGCAGTACGCCGCCGAGTTCGGTGGTGGAGACCTCCCGGTACCGCCGGCGCGCGGGGTCGCGGTGGTGACGTGCATGGACGCGAGGCTCCACCCGGAGAAGTTCCTCGGCCTGGAGCTCGGGGACGCGCACGTAATCCGAAACGCCGGCGGGCGGGTTTCAGACGACGCCATCCGCTCGCTGGTCATCTCCGAGCGCCTCCTCGGGACCGATGAGATAGTCATAATCCACCACACGGATTGCGGCATGCTCACCTTCCAAAACGAGGACCTCGCCGCGAAGATCAAGGAGGATCTCGGCGTGGATGCTTCCGGGTACGACTTCCTCCCCTTCTCGGGCCTGGAAGAGGGCGTGCGCGAAGACATCGAGAAGGTCCGATCGTCGGAGCTTATCCCCGACGACATAACCGTCTACGGCGCGATCTACGACGTCGAGACCGGCGAGCTGCGCGAGGTCGCCGCGGGTTAGGCGCGCTCGACCGTCAAGATAGCGGGGAGGCCACCGTCGACGTGGGTCCCCGCCCGGGAAAGGAGCAAGGAATGGTCAAACTCACGGTGCTCTACGGGCTTCCAGGGGATCCGGAGGCTTTCGAGGAATACTACGCCAACAGCCACATGCCGCTTGCCGCAAAGATTCCGAACGTGCAGCGGTTCGAGTCCGGCAGGGTCGCGGCACCCGACGGGGGGAACCCGCCCTACCAGCGCATCGCCGAGCTCTGGTTCGAGAGCGCATCGGTGATGCAGGAGAGCCTCTCGTCCCCAGAGGGCAAGGCCGCCACCGACGATATCCCCAACTTCGCCAACGGCGGCGCCACGGTCTTCGTCTCCGAGGTGGAGGGCTAGAAAACAGCGGGAGGGCGAAGGGGGATGCCGATCGGTCTAGCCCCCTTCGCCCGGAGTACGGCTCCCGGAACCCCTAGCTACCGCACGGGGCGGGATCCGGCCCTTGCTTCGACTCGCCCGACCTACTTCCCGCCCTTCGGGTCCGGTGCCGGGTCCTTGGAGGAGCTGGCGTTGCCTTCGGGGCGCAGGGCGGACAGGAGCAGAAAACCGACGCCCAGCACGATCGCCACGTCGGCGGCGTTGAAGATGGCCCACTGCCTCAGGGGCCAGAAATCGAGGTCCAGGTAGTCGGTGACCTCGCCCGCCGTCAGGCGATCTATGAGGTTGCCCGCCGCGCCGCCCAGGATCAGGCCGCACCCGCCCGTCGTCGACCTTGAAGGCTCGCCGGCCAGCAGCATCCACAGGACGAACGCGACGGCGACGGCGCTCCCGAGCAGCAGGATGCCCTCCTGGCCGCCCAGGATGCCGAAGGCGCCGCCCGAGTTCTTGATGTAAGTGAGGTCGAGGATGCCCTCCACCAGGGGCATGCTCTGCCCGACGCGCATCGAACCCTCCACCAGCCTTTTCAAGACCTGGTCCACGACGAAGACCGCGACGGCGAGGCCCAGAGCGCCGAGCAACGCGACCCGGCGGCTCACGAGAGGTAAGGAGCCGGGGACGGCTTATCGGTGTGTGCATGCGGTGAGTTCACGACCGCGCTGATCCTAGCACAGGCCCCGTCGGCTCCGCCCCGGTATGGTCCCGGGGACCCACGTGCTTTCCTCCTCCGGACCGATGCCCGCGTCCGGGCTCCGGAATACAGTTTCACCGTAAGCTGTTGTCCAGGGTAAAGGAGTAAGGGTCATGGAGGCAGAGAAGCAGAACTACGGGATCCCGAAGGAGGCAACCGTTGGTGTCGTCGGGCGATCGGCGATGGGCGAGGGGGAGGAGAGGACGTGGTCCGCACTGGCGCACCTCAGCATCTTCGCCAACCTCTTCACGGGGCTTCTCGGGCCCGTCGTGGCACTGGTGGTCTGGATCTACTACAGGGACCGTTCGGAGAAGGTCGCGTTCCAGGCGTTGCAGTCCGTCTGGTACCAGGTTGCCTGGGTCGTGATCCTCGGGGCGGGGTGGACGATCACGGGCCTGTTGACGCTCGTCCTGATCGGCTTCCTGCTTATCCCCCCGATGGCCCTCCTCACGATCGTCCCCTTCGTCCACGCGGCCTACGCCGCCTACAAGGTAAACAAGTACGGCGAGTACCGTTATCCCGTGATCGCCGACCTGATCTCCCGCTAGGGGAGAATCAGGAACCCCGCGGGGCCCGGTTCGACGAGACCGGGCCCCGCGGGGGTTTGGGGCAACCGCTAGAATTGGGCAGAACCTCAGGGGAGGAGCCGCATGCTAGATTATCCGCTGGACCTCAGCTTCAAGATCCTCACGATCGGTACGCGGGTCGGGGTGGTTGATGCTTCGGGGAGGCAGGTTGGATACGTCCGCAAAAAGAAATTCAGGCTCAGGGAAGACGTCACGGTCTACCGGGACGAGGGGCAGAACGAGACCCTGTTTCGCCTGAAGGCCGACAGGATCGTGGACTTCGGCGCGAGCTACGCCGTGACCGCTCCGGACGGGCGGCTCCTCGGAAGCGTCAGGCGTCAGGGCGTGAGGTCGCTCTGGAGGAGCGCCTACGCCATCGTGGACGCGGGGAAGAACGAGATCGGCGGCATCCGGGAGGAGAACCCCTGGATCAAGGTGGCCGACGGCCTGGTGCAGGCCATCCCGTTCGCGGGCGCCCTGGACGGCCTCTTCTTCAACCCCGCGTACGGCATAGATCTGCGGGGAGAGACGGTGCTGCGTCTGCGGAAGCAGCGCGCCCTGCTGGAGAGCCGGTTCCACCTGGAGAAGACCGGGGACTTCTCGGAGGCGGAGGAGGGCCTGCTCCTCGCGAGCATCATCATGATGCTCCTGCTGGAGCGAGACCGCGGCTAGAGCCAGCGCCGCACTCGCGCCCTGTACGCCAGGTACTCGGCCCCGAAGGAACGCTCCAGATAGCGCTCCTCCCGCTCGATGACGCCGCGCCGGATCACCCCTAGCGCTACCGGCAGGAGCAGGATGGAGGGGAGCGAGTTGGCGAGGCTCGAAACCCCCGCGTAGATCATCGCCATCGCGAGGTAGCCGGGGTTGCGGCTGTAGCGGTAAGGCCCGCTCGTGACCAGGGCCGCGACGGGCTCGCGAGGGTCCACCGGCGTACCGGCGCCGCGCAGCGCCCGCAAGAACCAGATCCCGAGGGAGAGCCCGCCCGCCACGAGAGGCGCCCCGACGAGCCGCGTCGCCCCCGCCGGGAGGAAGGACGCCCCGATCCTGCGGTTCAGCAGCAGCCCCAAGAGCAGGGGGAGCAGGTAGATGAGGGGCGGAGGCGCCACGACCCCCGCGTTGTCCCGCCCGTCGTCGCCCATCTCCGTCCTCCTCGATCTTCGGGGTACGTCCAGGATTCTACGTCCCGGCGCTTGCATGGTTTCGGTTCCTACCCCGGACCGGGACGAAATCGTCCGCGGGGAGGATGTGAGCCGTGAGGCTTGCCGCTAGACTGACCGGACGATGTTCCGGGGAAAGGGCCCATGAAGCACAACATCTTCTCCCTGCGGCGCCTGCGCTGGAAGCTGACGTTCAGCTATACGCTCGTCACGGTGGTGGCCCTGCTCGCGCTGGAGCTGCTCGTGGTCAGCGCCGTGGTCGCGCTCCTGAACTCCAGCGTGCCGCCGACTTTGGCCGCCCAGTACATGAGGGACGACCTCGCCCCGCGCCTGGAGGGGCACCTGCAGGAGACGCCGCCTGACGTCGCGGGCCTCGAAGGAGAGCTCGCGGATTTTATGGGCGGGACGGAGGACCGGGCCGACGGGTCGCGAGGCGACGAGCCCGCCGTTTCGGGGGCGGGGCCGGGCGGGAGCTCGTTGTTCGTCATCGACGAGGAGCGGCGCCTGCTCGTCTCCACCCCCGAACTCCAGGATTTCCCGGAGGGTGAGGAGTTCGAGGCGGGTCGCGTCGCCGGGCTGGACCCGCTCGTGGAAGAGGCTCTCGCGGGCGAGGAGAGCTCCAGCCGCCTCTCGGCGAACACCGGCGGGAGGATGCTGACCGTCGTGCCTCTGGAGGACGGGGACGGCGGGGTCGCGGGCGCGATCGTCGGGACGGTGCGCGTGCCAAACCTTACGGGGGCGCTCCTGATCGGGGTCGGGGTGACCACGGTCCTGCTGATGCTCCCGGCCGCCCTACTCGGCACGCTCTTCGGCTTCCTGACGGCGTGGGGCCTGACCCGGCGCCTGCGCAAGCTGGCCCGGGCCGCCCGGAGGTGGAGCGCGGGGGACTTCTCCGTGACCGTCGAGGACCGTTCCAGGGACGAGCTCGGCCAACTCTCCCGCGAGCTCAACAGCATGGCCTCGGAGCTCGAAACCCTCATGGAGACCCGGGGGGAGCTGGCGACCCTGGAGACCCGCAACCGTTTCGCGAGGGACCTGCACGACTCCGTCAAGCAGCAGATCTTCGCCACCTCCCTCCAGGTAGCCGCCGCGCGAGCCCTGATCCAGGAAGACAGGGATGCCGCCGAGGCCCACCTCGCCCAGGCCGAGGAGCTCGTGCGCGGCACCCAGAAGGAGCTGAACGTCCTCATCCACGAGATGCGCCCGGCCGCCCTCGAGGGCAAGGGCCTCGCCGCAGCCCTGCGCGACTACGCCGCTGCCTGGTCGCGCGGGAGCGAGATCCCCTCGGAGGTCCGCATCCGGGGCGAGCGCGAGACGCCCCTGGAGGTCGAGCAGGCGGTCTTTCGCGTGGCGCAGGAGGCCCTGGCGAACGTCGCGAAGCACAGCGCGGCCAGGCACGCCGAGGTGGACCTCGCCTACGGTCCCCGCGACCTGGTGCTCCAGGTCTCCGACGACGGGCGCGGCTTCGAGCCGGACAGGGCAAGCGGGGGCTTCGGGCTGAAGAGCATGGGGGAGAGGATGGCGAAGCTCGGCGGTTACGTCGACGTCGAGAGCGCGCCGGGGAAGGGGTCGCGCGTCATCTGCGCCTGTCCCCTGGAAGAGGCGAAGCGGGAGGAGAGAAGATGAGCGAGGCCGTGAGCGTGCTGCTGGTCGACGATCACGAGCTCGTGCGGCGCGGCGTGCGGGCGTTTCTGGAGACGCAGCCCGGCATCGCAGTCGTCGCCGAGGCCGGGAGCGGCGAGGAGGCCGTAAAGCTCGCAGCCGAGCACGCCCCCGACGTGGCGCTGATGGACCTGATCATGCCCGGCGGCATGGACGGCGTCGAGGCGACGCGACGCCTCAGGGCGGTCTCGCCGCGCACCAACGTCGTCGTCCTGACCTCCTACCACGACGACGAGCACGTCTTTCCGGCTATCCGGGCCGGGGCCCTCTCCTACGTGCTCAAGGAGGTCGGGCCGAAGGACCTCGCGGACGCCGTGCGCAAGGCCGCCGTCGGCGAGGCCATCCTCCACCCCAGGGTCGCGGCGAGGGTGGTCCGCGAGATCCACGGCGCCAGGGGAGCGGAGCCGAACGTCTTCCAGAACCTCTCGGAGCGTGAGCTCGAGGTGCTCAGGCTCATCGCCGACGGGCTCTCGAACGCGGAGATCTCGGGCCGGCTCTTTATCAGCGAGAAGACTACGAAGAGCCACGTCTCGAACATACTCGGCAAGCTTCACCTCGCCGACCGCACCCAGGCCGCAGTCTACGCCTGGCGCCAGGGCGTCGTCCGCCGCGACTGAGCACGAAGCCCCCCACAAGGGCAACGGGTTTTCGAGAGGTGCGCAACCTCAGCAAGGGTGAGGAGCCCATTTTGCGGGGGATCCGACCCGCCGCAGTAAGGAGTCTGCTCCCTAGTGCTCGTGCTCTCCGTGCGGGGCTTCTCCGGCGGGAGCAGCTTCAGGCGGAGAAGCTCCCCGGCTCTCCAAGAGGTCCCGCATGATCTGGATCTCATTCTGCTGGGAGGAGGAGATGGCGCTCGCTAGCTGCTCGACCTCGGGCCTGTCCGTCTCGGCGAGGACGGCCTCGGCCATGGGGATGGCGGCCTCGTGGTGCGGTATCAGGAGCCGCAGGAACTGCTCGTCGGCCTCGTCGGGCGGCAGCGTCTCCAGCGTGCTTATCTCCTCGGGGGTCGCCATGCCCGGCATCCGGCCCTCGGTGGGGTGGCCCATCCAGGCCATCGCGGCCTCGTCCCCGGTCTGCGGCAGGCGCCACGCGGCGAGCCAGCCCTGCATCTGGCCGATCTGGCCCTGCTGGGTGAGGGCGATGTCGGTGGCGAGCACCCGTATCTCGTCGCTCTCGGTCCTGCGCTGGATGATCTCGGCCATCTGCACGGCCTGGGCGTGGTGCACCGCCATGTCCCGGGCGAACCCGGCCTCCGCCGAGTCGTCGGCGGGCGGCCTGTACGAGAGGCTGAGGTAGAACCCGGCGAGCGCCGCCCCCGCCAGGAAGACCCCGGCGAGCAGCCCGACGAGGAGCAGGGCCTCCCTGCCCCTGGAAGCACCCGCGTCCCTGCTCCGGTTCGCGACGGCCGGACGCGGGCTGGTCGACCTCACCTTACGCGGGCTCCGCCGTTCCGCCGGTGCAGGCGGCGCCGGGCTCGGGGGTCTGGGGGCCGCGCCTGTATGCCTGGATAAAGTCTTGCAGGGCCTCGTCGTCCGCGCTCTCGACGGCGAGCTGCGCGCCCCACGCCGAGGCCACGATCGGGCTCCCCCCGGGCAGGTCGGGGAAGGGGCTCGCCATCAGGCAGTCCCGGCCCTCGACGAGCTGCCGGATCCTGTCCTTCTGCTCCTGCGGTAGGTCGGGGGAGTAGGTGATCCAGACCGCACCGTGCTCCAGCGTATGGACGGCGGTCTCGTTCTGTATGGGCTGCTCGTAGAAGGCGGCGTTCTGCCACACGTCGTTGTGCGCCCCGCCCACGGGCGGCGTCTGCTCGTAGTCCACGGGATCCGGCGTGTGGTTGCCCTCGCCCTCCGCCACGTCGAACTCCTTCACGCCCGCCGGCGGGCCGGAGCTCTGGCTGCTGTCGTACCAGATCAGCGCCCCGAAGCCCGCCAGGAACGCGGCGACCACCAGGCCGATGATCACCGTCGTCCTCGATGGCCCCCCGCCCGTCGATTGTCCGTCTCGCGCGCCCCTGTTCTTGCCCAACTCCCTACCTCTCTTCTTGCTCCTCCGCGGTCCCGCCCGAAAGGCCGGCGGGCGCCGGGCCCGCGTTTTCCGGACGGGCGTTGCAATGCTAGCACACGAAAATCGGACTACCCGAAGCCCCCGGAAAGGGGCTTACGGCCGCATCCACCGGCCCACGAAAAAGACCGCGAGCGCCGCGAGCGCGACCCAGACCGCGACGACTACCGCCGCGGCAACCCTGTTCACGGGCTTCCCGCGGGCGATGACCTCCCGCGACCTCTCGCGGCACTCGACGAGCACACGCGCCGGGATCATTCGTATCGCCAGCGCTACTCCCAGGGGGACGAGCACCAGGTCGTCCAGGTACCCGAGGACGGGGATGACATCGGGGATTAGATCTATCGGGCTGAACGCATACCCCACCACGATGGCCGCGAAGACGCGAGCGTACAGGGGTACCCGCGGATCCCTGTACGCGAGATAGAGTGCGTACACCTCCGCCTTGAGCCTGCTCGCCCAGCGCTTGAGCCCCTCGAAGACCTCCTTCAACGGGTTCTGCCGATCTTCGAGCGCCCGATGCCCGGGACGAAGCGTCCGACCCGCGAGGCGTACGCCGCGTAGCGGGCGTCGTGTGATCCAAGCAGGTACGGCTCCTCGACGAGACGAACCTGGATCTCTATCGCAGCGACCATCGCCACGAGGCCCGCGAGGGCGGCGGCGTTCGGAACCAGCAGCGCGAGCGCGAGTAAGGTCAGGACTATTGCCGAGAAGATCGGGCTTCGTACCACCTCGAAGGGACCGGTGGTGACGAGCTCCGTCCTCTCGTCTTCGTCCACCCCCACGCGCCACGAGGAGCCCATCACGCCCTGAGCGAGCAGCGTCCCGACGAGTCCCGTGAAGAACAGTACGAAGCCCAAGGCGTGTCCTACCGGATGGTCCAGGGCCGCGCCGGGCTTCAGCACTCCGGCGAGGTCCAGCAACGGAGCGGCGAGGACGAGCGGCGAAGCGGCGACAAACAGCACGCCGCCGGTCCACTCCGCCGAGAGGGGCTGTCCGCTTACGCCCCTGAAGCCCGTCGAGCCCGTGAGCCGCAGTTGTAGGAGCGCCCTACCGGCGAGGGCGAGCCCCAGGTAGAGCAGGTAGAGGACCAGGAACCAGAACTCCATCAGCCGCCGAGGAGGGGCTGACGGGAGCGTGGCGTGGCCACGGACGATGCCCCGTGTTCGGCGTTCGTCCCGTGCGGTTCGAGCAGCTCGGTTTGCACGAATACCTTTGTCCCTTCCGGTCCCCTCACCCTCAGCAGTATCGGGCCTCCCCCCGGCTCGAAACATAGCTCGAAAGCAAAGAACGGGCAACAGGCGCGCTCGGCGTTGATAACCTCGACGAGCCTCGTCGCCCAGATTGTACTGCCCGGGAAGAGGAACTCGTATCCGTCCTCCAGGGGGTGCACCCTCAGAGCACCGCCGAGGACCTCCTTGGTTAGATCACGCCTGCGCTCCGCAAGGTCGGGGTCGGACAAGCTACAGGCGATCCGTAGATGAGCCCCGGTCTGGCGCGCTTCATCTCTCACGTAACCCTCCTTGTGAAGATCTTCAGCCACGGGGAGGAGCGACCATCACGATCACCCCTATGATGGCGATGGTGGCCCCCAGTACGTCGTACCTATCCGGGCGCCACCCTTCCACGAGCACGCCCCAGCCCAGCGCGAGGGCTATAAAGACCCCGCCGTACGCGGCGTAGACGCGCCCAAAGGCGTCGATGGGTTGCAGGGCTGCGACCACCCCGTACAAAGCGAGGATCACGGCCCCGAAGAGCGCCCACGCCAGGGGCCTGTCCTGCCGGAGCCAGCCCCAGATCAGGTACCCCCCGCCGATCTCGCACAGCCCCGCCAGGACGAAGAGACCGCCGATGAGAAGCAGCTTCGACATTCGCTCCTCCTCAACCCCGGCTGCGGAACAGCCGCAGGCCATTGAGAGTGACTGCGATGGAGGTGCCCATATCCGCGAGGACGGCGAGCCACAGGGCGACCAGCCCGAAGGGGGCCAGCAGGACGAAGAGGCCCTTCACGACCACCGAGAACAGGATGTTCTGCCTGATGATCCGCTCCGCGGAGCGCGACAGCCTGACCGCCTCCACGAGCTTCGGCAGATCGTCCTGCATGAGCGCAACGTCCGCGGTCTCCAGGGCCACGTCCGTCCCCGCCGCCCCCATCGCGAAACCGACGGAGGCGGCGGCGAGCGCGGGGGCGTCGTTCACGCCGTCGCCGACCATGCCGACCGATCCATGCTCGGCCACGAGCCTCTGCACCGCCTCGACCTTGTCCGCGGGGAGAAGCCCTGCCTCGTACCGGATGCCCAGAGCCTCCGCCGTCCTGCGCGCCGGGGCATCGGCGTCGCCGGTGAGCATCACGAGCTCCTCCACGCCAGCTTCCCGCAGCGCCTCGACCGTCGCCCTCGCGTCGGGGCGTACGGCGTCCGAGAGGCCGAAGACGGCCAAGGGGACGTGCTCGTCGCCCAGGACGACCGGCGTCTCGCCCGCGGCCCCGACCTCCTCCAGCGCCGCCCGCGCGCCCTCCAGCGAGATGCCCGCCTCGGCGAAGAGCCGTGGGCTCCCGACGGCGTACCTCTTCCCCCCGACCTCGCCTTCGGCGCCTCGCCCGGCCACCGAGCGGAACCCGGCGACCTGTGGCAGAGCGTCGATCCCGTACCCCAGGGCCGCCGTCAGGATGGCGTGCGCCAGGGGGTGCTCGGAGCGCCGTTCCAGCGCCGCCGCAAGCCCCACCGCCTCTGTCTCGTCCGTTCCGTCGAGCGCCACGACGCGCGAGACCACGGGCCGGCCCTCGGTCAGCGTCCCGGTCTTGTCGAAGGCGAGCGCCCTGATCCTCCCGGCTGATTCGAGCGCCGCCCCGCCCTTGACCAGGATGCCCCGCCTCGACGCCGCCCCGATCCCCGACACCACCGTCACGGGGGTCGAGATCACCAGGGCGCAAGGGCAAGCGATGATGAGCAGCGCGAGCGCCCTGTAGAACCACTCCTCGAACGATGCCCCGAGCACGGTCGGCACGGCGGCGAGCAGGAGCGCTATCCCCACCACGACCGGCGTGTAGACGCGCGAGAAGCGGTCGACGAGTTGCTCGGCGGGCGCCTTCTTCGCCTGCGCCTCCTCCACGAGCCGCACGATGCTTTGCAGCGTCGAGTCTCCGGCCCGCTTCGTCGCGCGCACCAGGAGCCCGCCGGAGCCGTTGACGGTGCCCGAGTAGACCGCGTCGTTAGGCCCCTTCTCCGCGGGCACGCTCTCGCCCGTTACCGGAGCCTCGTCCACAGTGGAGCGGCCCTCGATCACGACCCCGTCCACCGCCAACCGCTCGCCGGGCCTGATCACCAGCACCTCCCCGACGCCGACCTCACCGGCTCCCACGACTACCTCGGCGTACCCGGCAGGTCCGTCCCGCCTGACGAGTACCTCGTCCGGGGCGAGCTTCGCGAGCGCCCGCACGGCGCCGCGCGTCCGGTTTATCGCGTAGATCTGGAGCGCGTTGCCGGCGGCGAAGAGCACGACCACCGAGGCGGCCTCCGCCCACTCCCCGATACCGACGGCCCCCACGGTCGCGACGCTCATCAGCACGTTCATGTCCAGGTGCCGCGCGCGCAGCCCGGCCAGCGCCGCCCGGAAGATCGGCAGCCCCCCAACCAAGATGGCGGCGAGGTAGACCCCGACCCGCGCGACGTCCGGTGCGCCCGCGAGGCCGAGGACGAGCCCGACGAGGAACAGTAGCGCCGAAGCCGCCGTTAAAAGCGCCCGCGGGGTGCGCCAGAAGGGCGTCCCATCCGCCTTCCCTGTCCCGCCGACCTCGAACCCCGCCGCCCGGACGGCACCCTCGATCTCCCTTACCCCCAAACCGGGGACGTGCTCGGCATCCAGCCTCCCTGCAGCGAAGTTCACGGTCGCCCTGTGCACCCCCGGCAGGGTCGCGACCCGCCTCTCCACCGTGACCGCGCAGCTCGCGCAATCCATCCCCTCTACCCGCACCACCGTCCGCTCCGAGCCGTCTACGGAGGGGTCGTAAACGGGCTCCTCGCGCGTCGCCGGGCCGACGGAAGGCGCGGCGAGCCCTCCTGCGGGCTCCTGTCCCAGGACGGGAAGCATCTTCTTCGGGCGGCTCATTCCGCTCCTACCCTCGTGGGCCACGTCTGCTCGCCGAGCACGGCGTCGAGGAGGGCCCTGCCTGCGGGCGTCAGCGAGTACATGACCAGCTTGCCGCTCCGGCGGGAGGCGACGAGGCCCTGGGCGCGGAGCGCGCGGAGGTGGTGCGAGACCAGGTTCTGGGCGCGGGAGGAGATCCAGGCCAGATCGCAGACGCACAACTCCCCGATCCCGCCTTCTCCTCCCGCCCCACGCAACGCCGCAGCGAGCGTAAGCCTCGTCGGGTCCGAGAGCGCCCGCGCCCGCTCGGAAGCCTCCCGAGCCGCCCCGTCCTCCAACAGCGCCCGGCGGATACCCTCCGCCCGGGGCGCATCCAAACACAACAGGTCACAACGTTCGTCTCTCATATCTACATACTAACCTACGTTGATACGTTGCTCTAGAGAACGGGCGTTGGACCCTGGTTCGTGTGCTTCTTGCGCTCCGGTGGTTCCGGACCGGTAGGGAGAAGGCCCGTTCGTGTCCTGCACGCTATTCCGGTTAGGAGCGGAAGCGGAGGGTGTGTAGGGGGACGTGGTGGTCGCCGACGTGGTCTACCTGGAGGGTGGTGTGGTCTATGCCGAACTCGTGCTCCAGCAAGTCTTCCAGTTCCCGGCGCTTCTCGTGGCAGTTCTCGTTGTTGCCGACGAGGACGTGGGCTGCGAGGGCGGGGAACCCGCTCGTTATGGTCCAGATATGGAGGTCGTGGACCTCGTTTATGCCCTCGACGCCGACCATCTTCCTGCCGACGGCGTCCGCGTCTATGCCGCGGGGGGTCGCTTCGAGCAGGATGGTCACCGAGTCGCGCAGGAGCTTCCAGGAAGAGGCCAGGATCAGGAGGCCGATGAGGGCGCTGATCAGGGGGTCCGCGTAGCGCCAGCCGGTGAGGATGATGACCGTTGCGGCGAAGATCGCGCCTATCGAGCCCATGATGTCGGCGAGCACGTGGCGAAGCGCGCCCTCGACGTTCAAGCTCTCGCCCTCCGAGCGCGAGAGGATAAAGGCCCCGGCGACGTTCACCAGCAGGCCGAGCACGGCGATGGCCAGCATCAGCCCGCCCATAACCTCCGGCGGGTCCGAGAAGCGCCGGAAAGCCTCGACGAAGATCCAGATCGAGATGGCCACGAGCGTCAGCCCGTTGAACAGGGCGGCGAGGATCTCCGCGCGGCGGAAGCCGAAGCTCCGGGACGGGGTCGCGGGCCGCCCCGCGAGCCACGCGGCGAAGAGTGCGACGGCCAGGGAGGCCGCGTCCGAGAGCATGTGCCCGGCGTCGGCGAGCAGGGCGAGTGAGCCCGTGAGGAGGCCCCCGATCACCTCGGCCACCATGAAGCTCGCGGTCAGGGCCAGCACGATAGCGAGCGCGCGCTTGTCCGCGCTCCCGTGGGAGTGCCCGGCGTGGCCGTGAGAATGGTTGTGGTCGTGGCCCAAGGCGGCTAATCCTTACCGTACTGCCTGAGCGCGAGCCAGATCCCGAAGACGATCTGCGCCGTGCCAAGGGTTCGCATGTAGTTCGGGTTTCTGGCGAAGAAGCGAGCGACCCGGCGCGCCGCCTCGGGACCCGCCTCCCAGAGGAGTGAGTGTTCCCTCGGTGCGATCACCTCTATTACCCCGTCCCCGATCGTGAGGATCGCGAAGGTCTCGACCAGCCGCTTCTTCAGCACGTCAACGCTCCTCATGCCCGTGTTATCAGCCCTGCGGACGCTCGCCGAGCTCGATCTCGAACCGCCGTTCCTCGCCGTCCCGGACGACCGCGAGGCTTATGTTATCGCCGGGGCGGTAGTCGCGCAGGGCCCCCAGGAGGTCGCCGTACGTAGCAACCTCGGCATCTCCGGCGGCCGTGATGACGTCCCCCTGCTCCATCCCGGCCTCGTCCGCCGGGCCGCCCCGCACGACCTCCGAGACGAGCACCCCGCCCTCGACCGGGATGCCGAACTGCTCGGCATCTTCCGGCGTGATCTCCTCCAGGTTCACCCCGAGGTAGGGCTGGGTCGCCTCGCCGTCCTCTATAAGCTGGTCCGCGACGGAGATCGCGGTGTCCGAGGGGATCGCGAAGCCTATGCTCTCGGCCCCCGTCTGCGCCGGGGGCAGGTAGGCGACGTTGATCCCGACGATCTCGCCCGCGCGGTCCGCGAGCCCGCCGCCGGAGGAGCCGGGGGAGATCGCCGCGTCGGTCTGGATCAGGTCCACGAGCGAGTTGTCGCCCCCGGTAAGCTCCGGCGGCAGCGACCTGTTGAGGCCGCTTATAACCCCGGCCGTAACGGTGGACTGGAACCCGGACGGGCTCCCTATCGCGACCGCGAGCTGGCCGGGCGTCAGGTCCGCGTTCTGGCGGAAGCGCGCCGCCGGCAGACCGTCCCGCTCGACCTTCACGACCGCGAGGTCGGTGGCGGGGTCGTTACCTATTACCTCGCCACGCTCGATGCTCCCGTCGGCGAAGGCTATGTTGACCGAAGAGGCGCTCTCGACGACGTGGTTGTTCGTGATGACGTGGCCGTCCTCACGGTAGATCACACCGCTCCCGAGCCCCTGCTGCTCCTGCGCACCCAACGGCGTCTCCTGGACCGCCTCCACGTTCACCTGAACGACGCTCGGCCCGACCTGAGATGCCACCTGCGCCACGGGCTCGTCCCCGGAGATGCCGGCCGCGGGCTCGGGCGCCCGCTGGGCCACGTTCGCTCCCCCCTGCCCGGAGGATTCCCCGGCCTCCTCGCCACCGAGGGTGCATCCCCCGGCAAGGGCCAGCAGGAGGAGGACCACTACGGGCAACGTCAGCATTCTTCTCGTCACCCTCTCAACCTCCTGTCGGCAGGGCCCCGCTCCATCCAACCGGCACCGGGAGTAGTCCTCTTTCGAGTATACCAAGGCGCTCGCGGCCCCCGGTCTCCACTTCCCGCGATGGACGAGGACCGCCGCGACGGCGCCACGCCTCCCGAATCGGCCTGTCGCCGACCGCCCCCGGTAGCTCTCCCGCCTCTACCTCTGAGATAATCCCCGGGGGACCTCGAAAGAAGGGAAACCAGGGATGAAGAAACCCCGCGAGGGTGAGGTGGTGAGCCGCAGGGCCTTTCTGAAGCTCGGTCTGGCGGGCCTCTCGGCGACGACGTTGCTCTTCCTCTCCGGCTGCCTCGGCGAGCAGGAAGAGGAGGAAGATGAGGAGGGCGAGGAGGACGAGTAGAAGCCTAGGAGGCTAGCCGGGGGAAGGGGCACGAGGAGCCCGCGAAGGCGAGAAGCATGCGGAGGCTAGCGGAGCTTCTCCTTGACCTTCTCTTCCTCGTCCTTCAGGTAGAGGAAGACATCCTGGGCGAACCGGACGGCGTGCTCTTCGGGCAGGTTGATCCTGCGGTTCGCGAGCACCGAACCGAGCTCGCGGATGGCGGCATCGGCCATCCCGACCATCATCTCGGCCTCGTTCAGGACCTCCTGACGCTCGGATGGGGAGAGACCTTCGGGCCTCTCGGCCTTCTCCCGGTGCTCCCTTAGGTACTCGATGAAATCCCTGATGCCCAAAGACCCGCCTCCCTTTCTCCGCGAGATTATAGCGGCTGGTCCGCGGGCGTCAGGAGCGGCTGTCCTCCAGGATGCCGGGGGTCACGTTCGGCGAGCCGACGGCGCGGGCTCGTTCCTCGGCGAGCCTGCGGACCCGGCCCCTCAGAAAGGCCGGCACCTCCTCCAACTCCTCCAGCGCCTCCTCGGTCCAGCCGGGCCCCTGGCTGCCGCGGCGGGGCTCCCTCGGCGCGCCTCGTAGGGCGCCGTCCAGGGCGTCGGCGAGCACGCTGGAGCCCGCGTAGCCCATCAGGGGCCGTCCCACGAACGGGTTCTGGGCGACGGGGGGGCAGAGGGGGAGGAGCGGGATGCCGAGGGCGTCGGCGACGGCCCCTTCGAGGTGCGTGCCGACGATGAGGTCGGGGTCCGCCTCCTCGACGCGGGCGGCTACGTCGTCCGGATCGTCGGTGACGAAGGCCACGTCGGTGAACGTCGCGGCCTGAAAAAGGAAGTCCTTTTCGAGCTGCGAGAGGTACGTCCCCGCCCACGCGACCTCCAGCCCTACCTCGCGCGCCAGCGTGTACCCGAGGCCGAGGGCGTAGGTGAAATCTCCGAAGACGACGACCCTGCGGCCCTTGAAGGTCTCGGGGACGGCGAGGCGGGCGTACCACGGCAGCTTCGCCGTCCTGGCGAGCTCCGCCCAGATCATCCGGCGTACCCTCCCCGGATCGAGCTCGCACAGCTCTCCCACCGCCCGCATGACGGCCCCGGTCCCTGCCGAGCCGAGGGGCGGGGTCGTCACGCGCGGCATCCCGAACTCGTCCTGCAAGAACCGGGTCGCGGCCTCCCCGACCTCCCGGTAGAGCACGACGTTCGCCCACGCCCGGGGGAGACGGGCGAGCTCCCCGATCGAGGCCCCGAGCGGCACCCGCACGGCCCCCACGCCCATGAGGCCCAGGAGGCGCTCCACCTCCCGGGCCTCCTCCTCAGCACCCGGCCCGAAGAGCGGCGGTCCGAAAACGTTGACCGTCGGGGCCGGGCTCTTGGCCTGGGGCCGGGCGCACGCCCTGACCAGTTCTCTAAGGGCCAGGTCGGCGGCCTCGATCTCGCGCAGGGCCGGCGACTCCCAGGGGCAGGTCACGAGCTTCGGCGCGCGTCCGGACTCACCGCTTCCGGGGAGTACGGGGCCGGGCAGATCCTCCCCGGAGAGCAGCGCCGCCTCGGAGCGCGCCAGGATCACGGCCCCGGCCTCGGGGTTCGTGCGCGGGATCTCCTGCAGGTCCCTCGCGAGCCCGGGGCCGCCGATGGGGCTGAGGGAGACGGGCGCCGGGTCCCCGGAACGCGTGAGCGTCCCGTGGAGCGCCGGGAAGTACCCCTCCTCCGGGTAGGCGCGCAGGACCGCCTGCACCCCCTCGACGGAGGCCGCCACGCGCAGGATTCCGTGGCTGCCCGGACCCTCGTAGAGGCCGCCAAGGACCCTCATTCCCGCCCCGCGCTACCCACCGGGCTCACAGGTTGAGGGCGTCCAGGTCCTCGGCCCGCTCGAACGTTCGGGCGAAGAGCGCGAGCACCCTGCGCGCCCCCTCGTAGCCGCGAGGGTCCAGCGCGAGGACGTCGAGGGTAGACCTGCACAGGTGCCCCCTCGCCACGAGCGGGACGAAGAGCCCCGGACCCGCCACCACCACGTCCGGCCGGGCTGCCTCTATCCGGCCGAGCTGCGCCCGCCAGTCCGGCGCCTCGACCACGTCCACGTCCGACCCCAGGGCCGAGAGCTCCACCCCGAGGAAGCGTTTCTCCAGCCGGGGCGTCCCCACCTCCAGCACGACCGCGCCCGCGTTCGCGAGGAAACGCGCGAGCGGTATCTCCAGCCCCGAATCCCCCGTAAAGAACACCCGCTTGCCGCGGACCCTGGCGCGAAGGTGCTCCATACCCTCCCAGACCCGGCGGGCCCGGGTCCCCTCACTGGTTACGCCGCCGGTCGCCGCCACGACGTCCCCTATAAAACGGGCGGTGCCGTCCACCCCCACGGGGAACAGCGTCCTGACGACCCGCGCCCCTCGCTCCTCCGCCTCCCGCGCCGCCAGGACGAGGTACGGGTCCATGACCGCTACTACCGTTCCCTCCCCGACCGCCGGAAGCTCGGGGACCCCGCCCGGAAGACCGCTCCGCGCGTCCGCCGGTACGCTCCCGCCCACCTCGACCCCGGCCCGCCGGAGCTCCGCTGCCAGCTCCTCCCGCGAGCCCAAGGCCCCGCCGAGCAGCACGACGGGCATCCGCTCGCCCGGATCTTCTAGCGCTTCCCGTCCCCCCGTCCTCCCGGCCAGCCTGCCGAGCAGCCCCGTCCGGGTTCTACCCTTCGCTCCGCCCTTGGCGGGCAACCGCGCTTCGTCCTCAGGGCCCGGAACGCCGCGCGGGCTGAGACCGACGAGGACCCTGAGCGCCCCGTCCGTGAGGTCCGTGGAGAG